>CP090854.1:3310564-3614086 GCA_041879425.1 Vibrio pomeroyi
AGCACAAGGTTACTCAGTATTCGCGAATGGTGGTTACTACGTTGAACCTTTCTACATCAGCCGCGTTGAGACACCATTTGGTGAAACTGAGTTTGAAGCAACACCGAAAGTTGTGTGTAAAGAAGATTGCAAACAGACTATTACCGCAGATCCAATGGCGGATGAGTTTGCCGAACAAGACGTTGACGCTGAAGTGCAGTACGCACCTCAAGTTATCTCTGAGCAGAACGCTTTCCTTGTTCGTGAAATGATGTACAGCAACATCTGGGGTGGCGGTGACTGGAGTGCGGGTACGGGTTGGAATGGAACAGGCTGGCGTGCTCAACCATTGAAGCGTCGTGACATTGGTGGCAAGACCGGTACGACCAACGACTCGAAAGATACTTGGTACAGCGGTTACGGCCCTGGCATGGTTGCAACGGTATGGGTTGGTTTTGATAACCACAACCGCAACCTAGGTCGCACTAAAGCGAACTCTAACCTTGGTAAAAACCAGATTACTGGTGCAGAAGCTGGCGCAAAAACAGCAGAACCTGCATGGGTTGATTTCATGGGTACTGCACTCGCAGGCGTTCCTGCTGAGCGTAAAGAGATTCCGGAAAACATCGTCCGCGTTCGTATTGACCGTGATACTGGCTTACTGACCAACAAGTTCGATAGCTCATCAATGTTCGAGTACTTCGAGAAAGGCACTGAGCCTACTGAGTACATCACTGAACGTTTCAATGATGATATCTACTCCACCTCTTCAGGTGAAACGGTAGAAGAACTGTTCTAGATAGTTTTTTGAACCTAACGACATGAGCAAATAAAAAGGGTTGATATGAATTCATATCAACCCTTTTTTGTATCTGCTATACGGAGATGAAGCTAAACGACCTTTTCCAATTGAGTGCGAATAGTCTCCGCCAGTTGCTCAAAGCGTCCTTTCAATGGAGAGCCCGGACGGTATGCAACCACAATACGACGTGAAGGTGTTGGGTTCACCGCAGGCACGTAACACACACCGTCTTTCTGCTTCTCTTTCGGTACTGATAACTGTGGAAGCAAAGTAATACCCGCCCCTGCTGCCACCATATTTCGTAGCGTTTCTAGGCTGGTCGCTTTAAAGCGCTCGTCATCTTTTGCACCTGCAGCAAAACAGAAGCCTAATGCTTGGTCTCTTAAGCAGTGACCATCACCCAGCGCCAGTACTGTCTGCCCATTTAACTGCAACATATCGACGCTGTCTTGTTGAGCCCACTCATGGTCACACGGCACGGCAACACTTAACGGCTCGTCATACACATCAATCTCTTTGAACACCGCGGTTTCATCGACCGCAGCCAGTACCAAGCAATCAAGCTTGCCATCTTCTAACTGACTTACCAATTGATGAGTTTGCGCTTCATGCAGGTAGAGCTCTAGCTCAGGAAAGCTCTCTTTCAGATGAGGAACAATCTTAGGCAAAATGTAAGGGCCAACCGTCGGAATAAAACCAATGTGCATCGGCCCAGTCATTGCTTCGCCGTGTCCACTCGCCATATCTTTAAAGGTCTTCACCTCGTTGAGAATGCGCTTGGCTTGCTCAACAAGTTGTAACCCTGATTCTGTAAATATCACCTTCCTTGGGCTACGCTCGGTTAACTGAAGTCCGATTTCATCTTCGAGTTTGCGTATTTGACCGCTCAGTGTGGGCTGACTTACAAAGCACGCTTCTGCCGCTTTTCGGAAGTGTTTGTGCTCTGCGAGCGCCACCAAGTATTCAAAGTCACGAATGTTCATGATCAGTCTCTTACCTCAGGTTTTAATAAGAACAAGGGTTTTCATAGCAACATTTAAAAGAAAAATGCTCTTGATAGAATTTACCTATCAAAACCATAACATCAAACGATTAGAGCTATCAAAGAATTTATCTAATAATGGGCTCAACAAAACGAAACAGAGCAACGAAAAACGTTAAGCTCTAATAGAACAAAATTAAAAATACTATTTAAGGAAATCAATATGTTTGCATCTAAAGAAGGTCAATCAATCCCTCAAGTAACATTTCCAACTCGCCAAGGCGATGCATGGGTTAACGTAACGACAGAAGAGCTTTTCAAAGACAAGACAGTTATCGTATTCAGCCTACCAGGCGCGTTTACTCCAACATGTTCTTCAAGCCACCTACCTCGTTACAACGAACTACACTCAGTGTTCAAAGAAAACGGCGTTGATGACATCCTTTGTGTTTCTGTAAACGACACGTTCGTAATGAACGCATGGAAAGCAGACCAAGAAGCGGAAAACATCACATTCATCCCTGATGGTAACGGTGATTTCACAGACGGCATGGGTATGCTAGTTGAGAAAAACGACATCGGCTTCGGCAAACGTTCATGGCGCTACAGCATGCTGGTTAAAAACGGCGTGGTAGAAAAAATGTTCATCGAAGAAGACGTACCAGGCGACCCGTTCAAGGTTTCTGATGCAGATACTATGCTGAACTACCTTGCTCCTGAGCACAAAGAGCAAGAGTCAATCACAGTATTCACTAAGCCAGGCTGTCCTTTCTGTATGAAAGCGAAGCAGAACCTAATCGACAAAGGTCTAAACTACGAAGAAGTGGTTCTAGGTAAAGATGCAACAACAGTAAGCCTACGTGCAATCTCTGGTCGCACTACTGTTCCTCAAGTCTTCATCGGTGGCAAACACATTGGTGGCAGCGAAGAACTAGAAGCTTTCCTAGGTTAATTACTTAGTCGCTAATAAACGCTTAGCAATTAAGTGAACTAGCAATATCAGTTAACCCACCCTCTTGTGGGTTAGCTATTCCAAACCACTCTCATGTGAGCTTTGGAAAAAGAATATAGCCTGTGGCTCGCTCAGTTTTAACTAATCTATAGTTAGTAACAAAAGCAGAGTCACAAGCTAAACCTAATAAAACAGAATCACAAAACTGACCCGTTATCCTGACTCTCAAAAAAATCACCAGAGTTGGAGGGGTTCGTTCAAACTAAATTCAGCCATTGCGAGAAAATTATTATGAAACAAGTCAATGTAGATGTAGCAGTTATCGGGGGCGGTACGGCAGGTCTAGGTTCTTACCGCGCTGCAAAAGCACACACTGACAGTGTCGTGATGATTGAAGGCGGCCCTTACGGTACCACCTGTGCTCGCGTTGGTTGTATGCCATCTAAACTGCTTATTGCAGCTGCAGAAAGCGTACACCAAATCGCGAAAGCTCCGGCTTTTGGCGTTCACCCACAAGGCGATATCGTGATTAACGGCCGTGAAGTGATGGATCGAGTTAAGTTTGAACGTGACCGTTTTGTTGGTTTTGTTTTAGAAGGTGTTGATGAAATCCCAGAGCAAGACAAGATCTCTGGTTACGCAAAATTCTTAGACGACAACACGCTGCAAATTGATGACCATACGGTTGTGACTGCTAAGCGTATTGTTATCGCGACAGGTTCGCGCCCTGCATACCCAGCAGTTTGGAATGAACTTGGCGACCGCCTAATCATTAATGATGACGTGTTCAGCTGGGATGATTTACCAGAATCTGTTGCTGTATTTGGCCCTGGCGTTATTGGCCTAGAGCTTGGTCAGTCATTGCATCGCTTAGGTGTGAAGACCAAACTGTTCGGTTTGGGTGGTCAAGTTGGCCCAGTAACCGACCCAGAGATCATGGCTTACGCAGACAGGGCCTTCAATGAAGAGTTCTACCTAGATGCCGACGTAAAAATCGAGAGCATGAAGCGTATTACCACTGAATCGGGTGAACCACGTGTCGAAATCCAGTTCATCAATAAGCAAGGTGAACTAGAAACTAACATCGTTGAGTACGTACTGGCAGCAACAGGTCGTCGTCCTAATACAGACAAACTTGGCCTAGAGAATACCTCTCTTGAGCTTGATGAACGTGGTGTTCCTATCGCAGACCACTACACGCTACAAACATCATTGCCATCAGTATTCATTGCGGGTGATGCAAGCAACCAACTGCCTCTGCTACATGAAGCCGCTGACCAAGCACGCATTGCTGGTGACAACGCAGGTCGCTTCCCTGAGATTCGTGCAGGCCTACGCCGCTCTAAAATCTCTGCAGTATTCTCTGACCCGCAAATCGCGATGGTTGGTGAAACGTACAAAGAGATCACGACACGCTTAGGCACATGTGGCTGTTTCGCAACAGGTGAAGTGTCTTTCGAGAACCAAGGTCGTTCACGAGTAATGCTACGCAACAAAGGTATCCTGCACGTTTACGGTGAGCAAGGTACAGGCCGCTTCCTTGGTGCTGAGATGATGGGACCAAACGCAGAACATTTGGCGCACCTATTAGCTTGGGCACATCAGAATAAGATGACGATTTCGGAAATGCTAGACATGCCTTTCTACCACCCAGTGATTGAAGAAGGTGTACGGACAGCACTACGTGACTTGAATGCGAAACTGCACCTAGGTCCAGAGACGGTGAAACACTGTCTAGATTGCGGACCGGGCTGTTAATCTCAGACTATCGTTAGCAGTTAGCAAACACTAGATACTAAAAAGGAAAGCCATTGGCTTTCCTTTTTTGCAACGAGCAAATAACAGACTCCCGATTACGCTCCTTCGTCACTATCAGAAATAACGATAATTTTCACAATATGGTAGGAACAAAATCCTCTACGTCATTCCAGAACCGAGGGACGAGGTATCTGGAATCTCTTGAAGCCATTGCCTGTCGCTAAATACTTAGCAATTACTTCTCAGCAGCAATCACAGAGATTTCAACAAGTAGCGCTTCGCGAGCCATATCGCCAGTCACACATGCGCGAGCTGGAGCGTGACCTTCTGGTACCCATGCATCCCAAACTGCGTTCATTTCTTGGAAGTCTTTCATGTCTTTCAAGTAAATCGTTGCTGACAGCATGTGCTCTTTGTCGCTGCCTGCTTGCTCAAGTAGCGCTTCCACTTTGTCTAGCATTGTCTGTGTTTGTTCCGTGATGTCTTTAGTTGCATCAGCACAAACTTGGCCACATAGGTAGATAGTACCGTTATGTTTAACAATACGGCTCATGCGTTGCTTGGTTTCTTGGCGCTCAATCATCGATCTTCTCTCTCTATGTCACCGTGATCCAATATCTTGTGACGTGGTATTATCAGGGCAACAAGCATAACGCGAATCAAGCCCAAGATGACATGTCTTCATTGCAATAAAAATGAAAAAATCTTCAACAAACTCGGCCGCTGCCAACGTTGTATGAATCAGCTCACGGTGCTGTCTATCTTGAGCTGGGGAGTATGGTGGTTATTTTTCAAAGAAGCCCCGAAAGCCATCAATGCCATCGCTTTGATGATGGCGGCTTTCGCGTTCAGTGGCTTGCTATCGTTGCATTGGATAATGAAGTTTGTGGTGCTGCCTTTGAGGAACAAAAAGCGTTAGCTGAGGTGTTTGTTGGATAGGCAATAATGGTTAGACGCTAGCTTCAATACTCCGATAATTGGTCACAACCATCGAACGAGTATAATTTGCCACACAACAGATAGAAAAAAGCCCCAGAACCAATCGATTCTAGGGCTTTCTTAGAAAATTCTAAGAAAAAGCAGTGGTACTTTAATAGACCGGGCTTTTCTTAATTTGTTCCCAAAAAAGATCAGATTTTTGATCTTTTTTTAGGGACTATAAAATCAATGCCTTATGCAACATTCACCTTAGCGATAATCTGCTCGACCAAGTTCACTTCTAAAGCCACTTCATCACACGCATGTTGACGAGGACACTGGTCGCAATCTTTCAGTACCTTCTCAGGTAGCAGAGATTTCGATGTTGGTAAGAAGTCATGCTTCATAAAGAACTCAGGCGTACGAGTCAGTACAAACACCTTCTTGATGGCCATTTGGCGTGCTTTCTCAACCAAGTGCTGAACAATCGCGGTTCCCTGCCCTTGGCCTTGCCAACCGGCTTCAACGCCCAGTGAACGTATTTCCGCTAAGCCAGAGTCATACACATAGAGCGATGCACAACCTGTCACCTCACCATGATGCTCTGCGACCGCAAACGAGCCAATATCACGCACCAGTTCATTACGAGAACGAGGTAGGTTTTCACCCATGTTCGCCCAGTAAGCCACCATGCCTTCTAATGCTTCGATGTCAGTCAAACGAGCAGGACGAACCTTAACGATTGAAGTATCACGCTGCGCCAAACGTTTCTCAGCTTGGTCTACTGCGTAAGCCACTTGTTGTGGTGATACACCACCTAGCGCGCTACGTTTTTCAAGGCACGATTCAATGGTCAGGATGTCATACACATCCTCTTCTATCACCTCAGAGAACTCTTTCATCTCTGCGATGGTTAATTCTTCCAGCGCACAGCCTTTAGCAATCGCCGCTACTACTGTTACACCCACAATGTGGTGAGCTTCACGGAAAGGAATGCCTTTCGCTACTAGGTAATCAGCCAGTTCAGTAGAGTTTGCATAACCTTGCTTCGCAGCTTCAAGTGTACGTTCGCCGTTCACTTTAATGCCGTCAAAACAAAGTGCCGCCATTTCCATACAATCATTCCAAGTGTCTAAAGCGTCGAACAGACCTTCTTTATCTTCTTGCATGTCTTTGTTGTACGCCAAAGGCAGAGCTTTTACTGTCATCATCATTGCGGCTAATGAACCGTAAACACGGCCCGTTTTGCCACGGATAAGTTCTAGCGCATCCGGGTTTTTCTTTTGTGGCATCAGAGATGAACCTGACGTCACGGTATCCGCTAACTCGATGAAGTTTGATTCACCTGAGTTGTAAAAAATCATATCTTCTGCAAGACGTGAAAGGTGAAGCATAGAGATAGAAGCGATCGACATCAGCTCCATCACATGATCACGGTCAGATACAGAATCTAGAGAGTTACGCGTTGCACGACGGAAACCTAAGTTGTGAGCTAACTCTTCACGGTCCATCGGGTAAGCTGTTCCTGCAAGGGCACCAGAACCCAGCGGACATGTATCTAGACGCTTAATCGCATCATTCAAACGTGAATAATCACGCTCAAGCATTTCAACGTAAGCCAAGCACCAGTGAGCAAAAGTTACCGGCTGAGCACGTTGTAAGTGAGTGTAGCCAGGAAGCACGGTTTCTTGATGCTGAGAAGCAACATTCACCATTTGGCTTTGTAGGCGATCCAATGCCAATAGCAGTTGGTTACCTTGCTGACGACACCATAGTTTCAGGTCGGTCGCCACTTGGTCATTACGAGAACGGCCAGTGTGAAGCTTTTTACCCAAGTCACCGACTTTGCCGATAAGTTGTTGCTCAACCCAGCTGTGAATATCTTCTGCATCAGAACGTAGAATCTGTTCAGGATCTTCCATCACCTCAAGTTTTAGCTCATTCAGCGCTAACTCAAGCTTCTGTTGCTCTTCTTCTGTTAATACGTTGACCGACAGTAGAGCTTTAGACCAGGCAATTGAGCCCACAATGTCTTGCTCAGCCAATCGGTAATCAAAACGAAGAGAATCGTTAAAATCTTTGAACCGGGTGTCTGCTGCTTGGGTAAATCTACCGCCCCATAATGCCATTGTGTATCTCCTAATTGCACAGTGCTCACTGTTTTTGCAAATGATAATTCTGATTAAGATTCAGTATTTTTCTGATGGTTTAAACTTACGGCAATTCAAAATGAAAATAAAGTATTAATTCATTATTTTCACATATTTATTCACCAAAAGTTGAATCCATTGATTATTTTCAGCGTGGAGCGCGAATTATATGCCATTCGATAGTAAAAACCGAAGCTGATTTATTAGGCGAATAGAAACTAAAAAGCCCACTCACTAATCAATAGTGAATGGGCTTTGCATAATAATGTCTGTTTACTGACCTTTAATTTTTCATCAAAGGCTAGCTCACTAACTCATTGTTAGGATTACTTTTGGCTATTCAGAGCACGGATACGGCTTGATAGCGAATAAAGACGAATGAAGCCTTCAGCGTGGCTTTGGTCGTAAACTTCATCTTCACCAAAGGTTGCAAACTCTTCTGAGTATAGGCTGTTGTCAGAACGCTTCTGAGTTACCGTTGCATGGCCTTTGTAAAGCTTGATAACCACTTCACCATTCACGTCTTGTGCTAGCTCTTCTGTCGCTGCAAGGATTGACTTACAAAGCGGAGTGAACCAACGACCGTCGTATACAAGGTGAGAAGCTTTAACACCTAGCTCTTCACGGAATTCGAATGCCGCTTTATCAAGAACTAGCTGCTCTACTGCACGTAGTGCTTCCATCATGATGGTGCCACCCGGAGTTTCGTAACAGCCACGTGACTTCATACCAACAAGACGGTTTTCTACGATATCGATACGACCAACACCGTGCTTAGCGCCCTTCTCATTTAGGTAAACCAGTGCGTTGTACGGCGTCATTGTTTCGCCATCAACCGCAACCACTTCGCCTTTTTCAACTTTAAGCGTTACTGTTTCAGATTCGTTTGGCGCTTGCTCTGGGTCTACAGTCCAAGCCCAGCAATCTTCGTTTGGCGCATTCCATGTATCTTCTAGAACGCCACCTTCTGTAGAGATGTGCCATGCGTTTGCATCACGCGAGTAAATCTTAGTAAGAGAAGCAGTACAAGGGATGTTACGTTCTGCTAGGTAATCTAGACACTCTTCACGGCTCACTAGATCCCACTCACGCCATGGTGCAATTACGTGTAGGTCTGGTGCTAGTGCTGCGAATGCACCTTCAAAACGAACTTGGTCATTACCTTTACCAGTACAACCGTGACACAGTGCGTCAGCACCTACTTTTCGTGCTACTTCAACCTGCGCTTTCGCGATGATTGGACGAGCCATAGAAGTACCTAGTAGGTATTTACCTTCGTAGTAAGCGCCTGTTTTTAGTGTTGGGTAGATGTAATCTGCCACCATCTCTTCTTTAAGGTCAGCGATGTAACACTCTGAAGCACCCGAAGCTTTTGCTTTCTCTTCGATACCAATCAACTCTTCGTCGCCTTGACCAACATCCGCGACAAACGCAACCACTTCACAGTCATAGTTCTCTTTCAACCATGGGATGATTACTGATGTGTCTAGACCGCCAGAGTAGGCTACTACAACTTTCTTTACGTTAACTTTGCTCATTTTCTTTCTCCTAGTTTCCATACTGCACATGGCGGTCAGCGTTGGAAATGACTTCATAATTATATGTTTATTTAGTTTGTCTAAATTCTTTAAGTAGTGACTCGTTGTGAGAACTACTGAGGTAAAAACTGTGTTCCTATGCTTTTACCTGAAAACAGTTGTGTTAGCTTTTCTGGGTATCGCCAAGTAGCAACTTCGATTGGTCGTCCGAGGTCGTTAGCTGCTTCTAGTGCGGCTTGAACCTTGACGATCATGCCGTCGGTAATTACTTTGCCTGCGATAAGGTCATCGGCTTGTTGTTGATTAAGGCTTGGAATGAGGTGGCCTTTGCCATCCAACACACCACTTACATCAGAAAGAAGTACCAGCTCAGCATCTAGTGCGCCAGCAACGGCAACCGCAGCTTGGTCGGCATTGACGTTCATCAGTTGACCTTGTTCAGTCAGACCAATTGAACTGATGATTGGCAGCGCGCCAGCATTAAGAATCGCTTGCAAGACGGTTGAGTCGCCCGGCTCCGCTTTTCCTACTGCACCCAGCTCAGGGTTCAGTTCGCTCACTTTGCATAAACCACCATCCGCTAGGCTCAAACCAACGGCATTGATACCGTCTTTAATCGCCTGACCTTGAAGTAATTTATTCGCCGTACCCGCTAGTGCACCAGCAATCACAGGGATCTGATCATAAGGAGTAACACGTAACCCTTCTTTCTTAACGGTTTCGAGGTTCAACTTATTCATCAAATCATCAACAAGGTAACCACCACCGTGAACAATCACGATTGGTCGTTGGGCTTGTTGTTGGTAAGCAGAGATAGCACCAAATAACTTGCTAAGTGTTTCACCACAAGATAGCGCAGCGCCACCTAACTTTATGATTAATGGTTGATTATTAAGGCTCATATCTAGATTTCCTTACACTAACGCAGTTAATGGCGCAAAACCATAACGTAAATTTAAACACTGCATCGCTTGGCTAGATGCACCCTTTAATAAGTTATCAATCGCTGAAACAACGATGATGTGCTGACCTTGAACCTTCCAACCTAAATCACAGAAAGGTGTATGTTCTACGTCTTGAATTCTTGGCAATGTCTCTTCGAGTAATCTCACCGCAGGTTTACCTTGGTAAGCTTGCTCAAAAGCATCTTGTATCTGTTGTTCTGTCACGCCTTCAGCCAGTTTCATGGTGATGGTCGCTAAAATACCGCGCTTAAAGTTGCCGAGGTGCGGAGTGAAAATCACATCACATCCTAAGTGTGCAGCCATTTCAGGTTGATGACGGTGATTGAATACGCCGTAAGCTTGCAGACTCACTTCGCAGAAACTGTTAACCATGGTCGCCTTACGACCCGCTCCTGTAACACCACTCGTTGCGTTAATCACAGGCCATTGGCTCTCATCCAGTAACTTCGCTTCAACCAAAGGCTTAATCGCCAATTGTGATGCGGTTGGGTAACAACCCGCGACTGCGACAAGTTGAGCTTCTTTAATCGCTTGCTCATTCCATTCCGCTAAACCGTAAGCGGCTTTATCTAGCCATTGCTCGTGTTGGTGTTCAAAACCGTAGAACTCTTGGTAAAAGTTCTCGCCTTTCACTCTGAAGGCTCCCGATAGGTCGAACACTTGGCAATCGTTCTCTAGAAAGATTGGCGCTAGGTCATGGCTTACTTCGTGTGCAGTGGCTAAGAAAATCACATCAGACTGCTTTGCCACTTCTTCTGGATTCGTTAATGGTTGTACTGGCATATCAATCAAGCCAGCTAACTTACCGTGCAATGCCGCAATAGGTTTACCTGCGTCTACACTATTGGCTGAGACATATAAACCTGATAGCGTGAGCTCAGGGTGTCTGTTTATCATTAGAGCCAGTTCTGCTCCTGTGTAGCCGCTTGCGCCAATGATCGTGGTTTTCAACATCTCAACACATCCATTTCTGAGGTAAGTTACATTTCAAAATTTGACTATTCATACTTAATTTTTAGCTTTATTTGATTTCTTATGCATTAAATATGATTTAATATGTGTTTTACCGACTTATAGTTTTCCTGTCAATAGTAGAAGTGAAGATATTATGCAATTACCGAGTTTTCTTGAGGTCTACAAAGGCCTAATTTCCACCGACTCTATTAGTTCTACCGATCCAAGCTGGGATCATGGCAACGAAAAAGTGATCGAAAAATTGGCTCAATGGTTTAAAGACTTGGGTTTTAGCGTAGAGGTCGTGGAAGTCGAGCCCGGCAAACATAATATGGTCGCAAAGATGGGTTCTGGTGAAGGTGGCTTGCTATTAGCAGGACACAGCGACACCGTGCCATTTGATGAAGGGCGTTGGAACTTTAACCCTCATGCACTGACAGAGCACAATAATCGCTTCTACGGATTAGGCACGGCCGACATGAAAGGCTTCTTCGCTTTCGTCTATGAAGCGGCAAAAAAGATGGATTGGAGTAATCAGGCAAGGCCACTTTATGTATTGGCAACCTGTGATGAAGAGACCACCATGCTAGGTGCTCGTCACTTCACGGAGAATGCACCATTTAAACCGGACTACTGCATCATTGGTGAGCCGACTAGCCTAGTGCCGATTCGTGGACACAAAGGCCACGTGGCAAATGCAGTGCGAGTAACCGGTAAATCAGGTCACTCTTCTGATCCTGCACTAGGCGTCAATGCCATCGAGATCATGCATGAAGTGTTGTTTGCGTTAATGCAGCTGCGTGACAAGTTAGTCAAAGAGTACCATCACCCGGGTTTTGCAATTCCAAGCCCTACTCTAAACCTTGGCCATATTCACGGTGGCGACAGCGCCAACCGTATCTGTGGTTGCTGTGAGCTGCACTACGATGTACGTCCTTTACCGGGTATCAGCTTAGATGGCTTGGATAACATGCTGCGCAGCGCACTGAAAGAAGTGGAAGCCAAATGGCCGGGCAGAATTGAAATTACGCCACTGCACGAACCTATCCCGGGTTACGAGTGCCAACACGACCACCCATTTATCGGTGGCATGGAATCCGTTTGCGAAACTGAATCACAAACCGTGAACTACTGTACCGAGGCACCTTTCCTTCAAGAACTTTGCCCAACCTTAGTTCTGGGTCCGGGCTCAATCGACCAAGCTCACCAACCGGATGAGTTCTTAAGCTTCGATTTTATCGATCCAACGATTGATGTTCTGAGTAAATCCATCCGTAAATATTGTTTCTAGTTATTGCTACCCTTTCGATATTTTTTTATAAAAGCCGCCCAAAAAGGTGGCTTTTATTCTGTTATCCCTGCCAAAGCCTGATCTTGTAATTAAATTTCACTTTATTCCGAAGTCTTGGAAAATTTACTTCTCCCGCATTTCGAAAACTAATAATTGCAAACTTAGAATGCTTTATTTGACTAGATACAGCAGTTTTCGCTAGATTGTGTACTTAACAAGGAACAATGGATGTAATTTTTTTACGAGGCAGGATGACAATGAACGAGAAATACGCCGCTCTCAAGAGTAACGTAAGCATGCTGGGACGCTTGCTAGGTAACACAATCCAAGATGCACATGGTGACGTTATCTTAGAGAAAGTGGAAACTATCCGTAAACTTTCCAAATCCGCCCGCGCAGGCAACAAAGCTGACCGTGACAGCCTAGTTGAAGAAATCAAAAACCTGCCGAACGAACAACTCACTCCTGTTGCTCGTGCATTTAACCAATTTCTCAACCTCACCAACATGGCAGAGCAGTACCACACCATCTCTCGCCACTGTGAGGAGCATGTTTGCGAACCAGACGTGCTGCAATCTCTATTTTCCAAATTAAACCAAAACGACATCAGCAAGCTAGATGCGGCTCAAGCCGTTCGCGACCTGAACATTGAACTCGTTTTGACTGCACACCCAACAGAAATCACTCGTCGCACCATGATCAACAAGCTGGTTAAGATCAACGAGTGCCTGTCTAAATTAGAATTAAGCGACCTATCGCACAAAGAGCGCGTGAAAACCGAACGTCGCCTAGAGCAACTTATCGCTCAAGGTTGGCACTCTGATGTGATTCGTCAGCAACGCCCAACGCCACTTGATGAAGCTAAGTGGGGCTTTGCGGTTGTAGAAAACTCGCTTTGGGAAGCCGTTCCTGATTTCCTACGTGAAATGGATGGCCGACTAAAAGGCTATCTTGGTGAAGGCCTGCCGATTGATGCACGCCCGGTACACTTCTCATCTTGGATGGGCGGTGACCGCGATGGTAACCCATTCGTAACGCACACCATCACTAAAGAAGTGCTACGCTTATCTCGCTGGAAAGCTGCAGACCTTTACCTAGGTGACGTTAACGAGCTAATTACCGAACTGTCGATGACTAAGTGTAATGATGCCGTTCGTGAACTAGCCGGTGATGAGCACGAAGCTTACCGTGCAATCCTGAAGAACCTACGTACTCTGCTGAACAACACGCTAGAAGTGTTGGATGCAAAACTGCATGACACAGAGGTTCCGAAGAAAGAAACACTACAGAACATCGAGCAACTTTGGACACCGCTTTACGCGTGTTACCAATCGTTGCACGAATGTGGCATGGGCGTAATCGCAGACGGTTCTCTGCTTGATACTCTGCGCCGACTAAAAGCATTCGGTGTACACCTAGTGCGTCTCGATGTTCGTCAAGAAAGTACCCGTCATTCAGATGTACTGTCTGAACTGACTCGCTACCTAGGCATTGGCGATTACGACCAATGGAGCGAGCAAGACAAGATTGCTTTCTTAACCAATGAATTAAGCTCTAAGCGACCGCTTCTTCCTCGCGATTGGGAGCCATCTGAACAGGTTAAAGAGGTTTTAGACACCTGTAAGGTCATTGCTGCTCAACCTCGTGAAGCCTTCGGTGCTTACGTAATTTCTATGGCACGTACTGCATCAGATGTACTGGCTGTTCACTTGCTACTGCAAGAATGCGGCTGTCCGTACCGCATGGACGTGTGTCCGCTGTTCGAAACGCTAGACGACTTGAACAACTCAGAAGCAGTAATGAAACAGCTAATGAGCATCGACTTGTACCGTGGCTTTATCCAGAACCACCAGATGGTGATGATCGGATACTCTGACTCAGCGAAAGATGCGGGCGTAATGTCTGCAGGTTGGGCTCAATATGACGCGATGGACAAGCTGGTTAAGGTTTGTGATGAAGAAGGCATTGAACTGACTCTATTCCACGGTCGTGGCGGTACGGTTGGTCGTGGTGGTGCGCCAGCGCACGCTGCTCTTCTTTCTCAGCCACCTAAGAGCTTGAAAGGCGGTTTACGTGTAACTGAGCAAGGCGAAATGATCCGCTTTAAGCTTGGCTTGCCAGATGTTGCTGTAAACAGCTTCAACCTTTACGCAAGTGCGATTCTAGAAGCGAACCTTCTGCCGCCACCAGAGCCAAAACAAGAGTGGCGCGACCTAATGGAAGTGCTGTCTCAAGTATCTTGTGAGGCTTACCGTAACGTGGTTCGTGGCGAAGAAAAATTCGTACCTTACTTCCGTCAAGCGACACCTGAACTGGAGCTAGGCAAACTGCCTCTTGGTTCTCGCCCTGCAAAACGTAACCCGAACGGCGGCGTAGAAAGCCTACGTGCGATTCCATGGATTTTCTCTTGGAGCCAAAACCGTTTAGTACTGCCTGCATGGCTAGGCGCTGGTGAAGCGATTCAGTACTCTGTAGATCAAGGCCATCAAGCCCTACTGGAAGAGATGTGTCGCGAGTGGCCGTTCTTCTCTACCCGTCTCGGTATGTTGGAAATGGTGTACTCGAAGTGCAACATGGAAATCGCTAAGTACTACGACCAACGTCTTGTTGACGAAGAGCTATTACCGTTAGGTGAATTGCTGCGTGAACAGCTGCAAAAAGACATCAAAGCCGTGCTGAATGTTGAGAACAACGAGAACCTAATGCAGAGCGACCCTTGGGGACTAGAGTCAATCCGCCTACGTAACATCTACGTTGAGCCACTAAACATGCTTCAAGCTGAGCTGCTTTACCGTACTCGTAAATGTGAAACACCACCAGCAGAGCTTGAAGAAGCGCTAATGGTGACGATTGCAGGCATTGCAGCAGGCATGCGAAACACTGGTTAATTAGTGATTCCTACTATTCAATAGACAAAAGGTCGCCTAGTGCGACCTTTTTATTTTACAAAATAAGCGATACTTAGTTTTTTGTCAGTTTTTTGGGTTATTTTGTCCATGTATTCTACTTTATGCTTATTATTTAGATATACTACTGCTCCGCTGCGGAAACACTCCAAAAAAATAATCTGCAGCATCTTGACCAATAAACTGGTCAACCTAGGTGATAAACGGCTTTGTAAGGTGACATAACCAACCGATGAGTTGGTGCTACTTAAACATAACCAATATAACGTGCCATTAGAAGCACACTTGTTGTTTAAGTATTTGTTTACTGTTTACCATTTGGATTTCAGACATGTCATTACCACACGTAATTCTAACCGTTTTAAGTACACGCGATGCTACTGGTTACGATATCACAAAAGAATTCTCCGCAAGCATTGGTTACTTCTGGAAAGCTAGCCACCAACAAGTTTACCGCGAGCTAAATAAAATGGCTCAGAACGACCAGGTAACTTGCGTGCTTGAGCCTCAAGAAGGCAAACCTGATCGTAAAGTTTACTCTATCACTGATGCTGGCCGTGGCGCGCTAGGTGAATGGTTTGAACAACCAACTGCACACCCAACCGTTCGTGACGAGTTCTCAGCTAAGCTAATGGCTTGTGCTGTACAACCTTCTGACGCTTACCGTGTACAACTTGCTGAGCTAGTAGAAGAGTCTCGCAAACTGGTTTCTCACTACCGTGAAATCGAAGCGGCTTACTACGCAACGCCATCAACACTAGACAAGCAAGCACGCCTTGAGCGTCTTACTCTTCGTCGTAACCTACTTATCCGTGAAGCATGGATTGTATGGGCTGAAGAAGTACTGCTTGAACTTGGCGCTCTTGCTTAAGTTAAGCTAGAAGCTAGAAGCTAGAAGCTAGAAGCTAGAAGCTAGAAGCTAGAAGCTAGAAAAGCAAAAGGCTTGAACTCTTAGAGTCCAAGCCTTTTTTGTATCTATAGGATTTGAAATTTTACAGCCAGAGACTTTTTACAAGCGCTTAGGCTTTACTTCTTTGACTTTACTTAAAGCGCGGCGACTTGTGGACGAACACCTAATGTGTGGCAAAGTGCGTAAGTCATTTCTGCACGGTTTAGCGTATAGAAGTGGAAGTCTTTCACACCTTCGCGGCTCAGTGTACGAACCATATCAATTGCTTGGCTAGCACCAACAAGCTGACGAGTCGTTGGATCATCATCCAAACCTTCAAACTGCTTCGCCATCCAGCCTGGTACTTTTACGTTGTTCATCGCAGCAAAGCGAGACGCTTGCTTGAAGTTAGAAACCGGCAGAATGCCCGGTACAATCTCAACATCAACGCCAGCCGCTACACAGCGGTCACGAAAGCGTAGGTAGCTCTCTACATCAAAGAAGAACTGAGTGATGGCACGGTTAGCACCGGCATCCACTTTACGTTTTAGGTTAATAAGATCCGATTGAGCGCTTTTTGCTTCAGGGTGAACCTCTGGGAATGCCGCTACTGAAATATCAAAGTCGTGACGAGATTTAAGCAGCTCAACTAGGTCAGATGCGTACATCTCTGGCGCGCCGCCGCCTGCTGGAATATCACCACGCAGAGCAACGATGCTCTCGATGCCATTTACCCAGTAATCGTCGGCGATTTGAATCAGCTCTTCGCGGCTCGCATCAATACACGTTAGGTGTGGCGCTGCGACTAGACCTGTTTGGTTTTTGATTTCTTTAATGATTGAGTGGGTACGATCACGTTCACCCGAGTTTGCACCGTAGGTTACTGATACAAATTTTGGTTGAAGTGTTTTAAGACGGTGAACAGAATTCCACAGGGTCTCTTCCATCTTCTCACTGCTTGGTGGAAAAAACTCAAATGACACATTGATGTTGTCAGAAAGCTCAGCGATATTCTGATTTAAAGCGTCGATATGACTAGCGTGTGTGTATCCCATCTTACTCTCCCTGTGGCAAAAGCGACCACTAAAATCTCAAATCCTTAAACGACGTTTAGACGTCTATATGTCTGTAGAATGTATTGAATATGATTTAATGTCAACAGATCCATTATGAATTTTTCTCAAGTAGATCGTGAGTAAAACTCAAGTAGTTAGATGACTCGCAAAGCAGAAATAATGTAGAAAAAAGGCTGAAAAACACATCGTGCTTTCAGCCTTATTTATCTTAGTGAATAGTATGCTATTTACGTACTAAAACAATTGATCTGAGTATCAGAACAGACTAGACATTCTGTTTAGGTCCGACTGAATTGCACCCGCAGTTACTTCACGACCTGCACCCGGGCCACGAATAACCAATGGATTATCCTTGTACCATTTGCTCTCAATCGCAAAGATGTTATCGCAAGGCAGCAAGTTAGCTAGAGCGTGTTCTTTTGATAGGGCTTCAACACCTACCGTTGCCTTACCATTTTTCTCTAAACGCGCTACGTAACGCAGAACCTTCTGTTGAGAGTGCGCTTTCTCTAAACGCTCAGCCAACTCTTCGCTCAACACAGAAGCCTTATCAAAGAAGTCATCTACTGACAGTTCTTGCAACTCTTCAGGGACCAGTGATTCTACTTTTACGTTTTCAGGCTCAATGTCTAAGCCCGATTCACGAGCCAGAATCACCAGCTTACGCATTACGTCTGAACCATCAAGGTCAGCGCGCGGGTCTGGTTCAGTCAGGCCTTGTTGCCATGCTAAGTCAACCAACTCACTGAACGGCACAGTGCCATCAAACTGTTGGAACAACCACGACAACGTGCCCGAGAAAATGCCAGACAACGCAATGATGTCATCGCCACTTTCGCGCAAGTCGCGTACCGTGTGGTTAATCGGCAGACCTGCACCCACTGTCGCGTTGTACAACCAGTGACGGCTGATCTTCGCGAAGGCATCTTGTACCTGATGGTAGTACTCGCTTGATGCAGAACCTGCCACCTTGTTTGCCGAGATAAGGTGAATACCTTGTTGTGCGATTTGCAGATATTTTTCCGCAAGCACTGGGCTCGCAGTCACATCCAGAACCACTGCTTCGTCATAACCCTGAATAGAGCCTAAACGCTCTAACCAGTCGTTACCATTGTTGGCAATCGCTTCGTCGTCAAAGCGCTTACCTACCGAAGTCGCATCAATACCTTGGTCGTCGAACCAATAAGTTTGGCTATCAACCACCGCAACCAATTCAAAGTTCATTCCACGACGCTTTTCGAGTTCCGCTTTTTGCTCAGCAAACAGGCTTAACCAGCTTGAACCAATGTTGCCCTTACCACACAAAGCAATCGCAACACGCTTCTGCGCTTGGAATAGTTGAGAGTGAATGCCTTTCACTAGGCTTGATGTTTCACTCTTGCGAATCACTGCCACTAAGCTCAAGCCAGAGTTGGCCTCCGAGATGAACTCAACCGGCGAACTCTTAAGCTGCTGGTAGAAACCGTAGCAATGGTTCGGGTTCTTAGTCACGCCAGCACCCACGGCAGCAATCAAAGAGAAACCTTCTTTAAGCTTAATCTCAGCTTCAATCGCGTGATCTTGTAGATATTCTAAAGCACCACCAGCGATCTCTTCTGTGTAAGCAAGGCGCAAACAGTGCTGATCCGGTTCAAGCTCATAAGCAAGCGGCTCGAGTTGAGCACGCTTTAGCCCTTCAAGCACTTCACTCTCTAGACGGTCGAAATCATGTCCGTGACCAAACGTCAGCTGTACGATAAGCACTTCATCCAAAGAGGTAATGATTTTTGCGCCGCGACCCGATGCCAGTACACGCTCTATCTGTGTAGAGCCCGCCTCTGGCTGATAGCTGCAGCGTAAGCTTAAGTCCATAGCACTTTGAGCCACAGGCTGTAGAGTTCGGCTGTGAAGTACTGGAGCCGCTAAACGAGCTAACTCACTCGCTTCATCAAGGCGAAGCAGAGGTAGTAAGCATGCATCCGAAACCAAACGAGGGTCTGCGCTGTATACACCAGCGACGTCACTCCAAATCGTTACGCGTTCAACCTCAGCCAATGCACCAATCACAGTTGCAGAGTAATCCGAGCCGTTACGGCCGAGTAGAACCGTTTCACCTTCAGTATTTTGAGCCATAAAGCCAGTAATCACGACACGGCAATGTGCATGCTGCGCCAAGGCTTCTTTAATCAGAGGATAAGAGCGTGCGCGGTCAACTTCAGGTTGAGCACCTACTTCTGCACGCAAAAAGGCACGTGCATCTTGAGCAACCGCTTGTAAATCATGTTGGCACAACAAAGCGGCTAACAAACGTGAAGACCAAACCTCACCGTGTCCTAGCACTTGTGCTTTTTGCGCTTCGCTTAGAGGAGCCGTTAGCTCACCTAAAGCGGTAAATTCTTGTTGAATGGTGGCCGTTAGCTGAGCCGCAGACTCACCTTCAAGCAGTGCTTCAATCAGCTCAAGTTGGAACTGACGAAGTGCTTGCAAACATTCATGGGCAATACGACCATCTTTGTCGAGCGCTTCAACAAACTCAATCAAGCGGTTAGTGGTTTTACCCGCTGCCGATACCACGACCAAGTCAGTGGCTGATGAGTATTCTCTAAGAATGTTGACCACGCGTTGGTAACACTCAGGATTCGCTAAGCTGCTGCCACCAAATTTATGTAGCTGGCGAAAGGTTGCCATTATTAACCCTCCCCTTCAGCGATAAAGCCTTGTGTCTTTTCAAACGCTTGCTTGAGGTCATCAATCAAGTCTTCAGCATCTTCAAGGCCAACAGAAAGACGCAGTAACTGTTGAGAAACACCCGCTTCTGCCAGTGCTTCTTCGCCCATTGCACGGTGAGTCATCGACGCAGGGTGGCAAATTAAGCTTTCCACACCGCCCAGTGATTCCGCCAAAGAGAATAGCTCTAACTTATCGACAAAGTATTTAAGCGCCTCAAATGAGCCCGCAAACTCAAAGCTCAGCATTGAACCAAAGCCAGACTGCTGTTTCTTCGCAATATCATGACCCGGGTGTTCAAGAAGACTTGGGTGATAAATAGTACCGACAAGATCTTGTTGCT
The DNA here is from genome assembly GCA_041879425.1 of Vibrio pomeroyi. Lineage (NCBI taxonomy): Bacteria > Pseudomonadati > Pseudomonadota > Gammaproteobacteria > Vibrionales > Vibrionaceae > Vibrio > Vibrio pomeroyi. The sequence goes on from CP090854.1 coordinate 3,330,774, forward strand.
GCAGAGACGCGAGAATTTCACGTGAGCTTTCTTCGTGAACTCGCATACGCGCACCTAGCGTACGAATACCACGTAGAGTCATGTAGCTATCAAATGGTGTGCCGGTCGCACCAATACAGTTGCCCCACCATGCTAGCTCTTCAGCGTGCTCTTCTGTTTTCGTAACGACAACACCACCAATAACGTCCGAGTGTCCGTTGATGTACTTAGTGGTTGAGTGAATAACAAAATCAGCACCCAGCTCTAAAGGCTTTTGGAACACAGGAGTCAAAAACGTGTTGTCGACAGCAACCAGAGCACCAACCTCTTTCGCTTTACGACAAGTTTCTGCAATATCAACCACACGAACCAAAGGATTCGATGGTGTTTCAATTAAGATCAACTTTGGCTTAAGCGCGATCGCTGCATCCAGTGCCGCTTGATCCGATTGATCAACGAACAGAACTTTGAAGTCACCTTTCAGTGAGCGAGTGTTAAACAGACGGTAAGTACCACCGTAGCAGTCGTGTGGTGCGATAATAAGATCATCGCCACCTAAGAAAGCAGAAACCCATAAGTTTAGCGCCGAGGTACCACAGTTAGTGACCACCGCGCCCTTGCCCGATTCAAGCTCAAACAGTGCAGTTTCTAGTAAACCGCGGTTTGGGTTACCAGAACGGGTGTAATCGTACTTTGGCACTTCACCAAAAGCGGGAAACCCATAGTTAGTCGAAAGATAAATAGGTGGGACAACGGCATGGTGTTGCGTGTCTGACTCGATACCAGTACGTACTGCGATTGTTGCTGGCTTCCGGCTGCTCATAGGTGCTTCCTTACAAGTTTTGCGTCTGAGAATCACAGCTGCTTGTCGGCATTTTACGGCTGTGTTAGATATATGTTATTCACTTTACTTTCATAAACGTGAGACGTCAACACTTCTAGACGTCTATATGTCTTTGCTTATGGCGGTAAATCCCGCTAAAATCACCACTATTAATTTATTCTAACAACTAAAGTGATGAAGGTACGCAATGGCCGACTGGAATGGTGAATACATAAGCCCATATGCTGAGCATGGAAAGAAAAGCGAACAAGTAAAGAAAATTACAGTTTCTATCCCTCTAAAAGTGTTAAAGGTTCTAACTGACGAGCGTACCCGCCGCCAGATTAACAACCTACGCCATGCAACAAACAGTGAGCTACTGTGCGAAGCCTTTCTACATGCGTACACAGGCCAACCACTACCAACGGATGAAGACCTTCGTAAAGACCGCCCAGACGATATTCCTGCTGAAGTGAAAAAACTGATGACAGAGATGGGTATCGAGTTCGAAGCGTTTGACGAAGAATAAAAACAACTCAGTCACTGCCTTCAATATTGATTCGCTCTAGCTGAACCCTATTTATCACATCACGCATTGCTATTTTATGATTGCGCTGTGAATGATAGACATAAAAAAACCGACTCAGATGAGTCGGTTTTTTATTATTCTTTTCTCTCAACAGAGCAGCAACTACTACGCCATGTAGTTAGCAGGCATCTCGATACGAGCTACGCCAGACTCAACAGCCGCTTCTGCTACTGCTTTCGCTACGCGAGGAAGTAGGCGCGGGTCCATTGGCTTAGGAATGATGTAGCCTTTACCAAATTCCAGTGCAGTTTCACCCGCCGCAGCTAGTACTTCAGCTGGAACTTCTTCTTTCGCCAGTTCACGAATCGCTTTCACCGCTGCTAGCTTCATTTCATCATTAATTTCGCTTGCACGCACGTCTAGTGCACCACGGAAAATGAATGGGAAACAAAGTACGTTGTTTACTTGGTTAGGGTAATCACTGCGGCCTGTACCCATGATAAGGTCAGAACGAACTTCGTGAGCAAGCTCTGGCTTGATCTCTGGATCTGGGTTTGAACATGCAAACACAACTGGCTTATCAGCCATCAGTGTTAGTGCTTCTGCTGGAAGCAGGTTTGGACCAGATACACCCAAGAATAAGTCAGCGCCTTCGATTACATCTTCAAGCGTACGCTTATCAGTGTTGTTTGCGAACAGCTCTTTGTATTCGTTTAGGTCGTCACGACGAGTGTGGATCACACCTTTACGGTCAAGCATGTAGATCTTCTCACGCTGAGCGCCACACTTAATCAGTAGTTCCATACATGCAACCGCTGCTGCGCCAGCACCTAGACAAACGATCTTACACTCTTCTAGCTTCTTACCTTGAAGCTCGATCGCGTTCAGCATACCTGCTGCTGTTACAATCGCAGTACCATGTTGGTCATCGTGGAATACTGGTACATCACAACGCTCAATCAGGCGACGTTCAATCTCAAAACAGTCTGGTGCTTTGATGTCTTCTAGGTTAATACCGCCGAATGTATCTGCAATGTTCGCAACTGTATCAACGAACTCATCGATTGTGCGGTGTTTTACTTCAATATCGATAGAATCTAAACCAGCAAAACGCTTAAACAGTAGCGCTTTACCTTCCATAACAGGTTTAGAAGCAATAGGACCAAGGTTACCTAGGCCAAGAATCGCAGTACCGTTAGAGATAACAGCAACCATGTTGCCCTTACCTGTGTACTTATAAACGTTATCAACGTTCTGTGCGATCTCGCGAACAGGCTCAGCCACGCCTGGGCTGTATGCAAGTGCTAGGTCTTCTGCAGAGTTTGCAGGCTTCGTCAGTTCTACGGCAATTTTGCCTGGAATCGGGAACTCATGATAATCAAGAGCTTGCTGACGGAATTGTTCTTGAGGCGATAATTCTTGAGAGGATTGAGCTTGGCTGCTGTCTTCAGACATAGGTGTAGGTTCCTAGGATATTATTATTTGGGGGATCTTGTTCATGTTAATGGATGTACTTCAAAGTTCCTAGGTGGTTGAAGCCTCTGTCTCATTAAAAAACGAGATTTCACTACTAATAAGACCAGTGAGCAGTTGAAATTACTATCGCTTGTTGAACTTTCGTGCGGAATTTTAGTGGTGAATGATAAGCAAGGAATTGCCCCGCAATAGAATAAAGAGGCCACTTATCGTTAGGTGAGATGGATACTTGAGTGGGAGTCAGTGATTTTACAAATTGCAGGCAACAAAAAAGGACACCGAAGTGTCCTTTTTATGTCTAAATAGCGAGAATTACTTCTTGCTAGAAAGAGCACCGAAACGCTTGTTGAAGCGATCAACACGGCCGCCAGTATCTACGATACGTTGCTTACCAGTGTAGAACGGGTGACATTTGTCACATACGTCTAGGTGGATTGATTCTTTTGCTAGCGTTGAGTTGAACTCAAATGTGTTGCCGCAAGAACAAGTAGCAGTAACTGCTTTGTATTCTGGGTGGATTCCAGCTTTCATGGGATAACCTCAAGTAGGCCGTGTCGCTATACGATTCTAAGCCGCACACCACACGTAGTTTAAAAAAGAAATAAAGACACCGCGTTCGCACAAAAGAGTGACGAAGCCATACCTTCAAGGCGCAGTATAGTAATGAATCTATAAGGTAGGATCAACTGATTTGATACATTTTTCACCAATTGTGTCTTTATTTCCTTTTTAAGCAGAAGTGTTGATTGAAATTTGGGGATGATAGCTGCCTTCATGCGTTAGCTTACCCTCTCTCATTCAAACTGCTCCTCGAATTTAACCGCCTTATCCTTTAGACTGTTCGCTCTCGTCAACTCAGATAAAGCCGTCCCTTTATGCGTCCAATGATTGCCCGTGTGGCACTGCCTGTTCCACTCGACAAGCAGTTCGATTACAAGATTCCAAACCACCTATTTCCGATTATTGGTGGACGAGTCTCTGTGCCTTTTGGACGACAAACCTTAACCGGAATAGTTACGGCTCTGGTTAACGAATCCGAATTCGAGCTAGACAAGCTCAAGCCAATTAAAGCGCTATTGGATAACCAACCGGTTTGGCCTGAATCAGTCTACTCACTGTTAACGTGGTGCAGTCAGTTCTATCAATACCCATTAGGTGAAACCTTTGCCAATGCCCTACCGAGTGCGTTACGCAAAGGTAAAGCGGCCGACTTTGCGACACTGGTCGAGTGGCAGTTAACGCCATCAGGCCGAGACCAACTGATGCAAGGCTTTGGTCGCGCCGTTAAGCAAGCCAAAGTAATGCACATGCTTGAGCACGGTCCCGTTCCTCATCAAGAGTTCATTGATGAAGAGGTGGGCAGCGCAGTACTCAAGACGCTAGAAGAAAAAGGTTGGATTGAATCGGTAGAGAAAAAGCCGAAGCGCCAACCTTGGCCTGAAGATCTTGAGAACGACCAAGACAAACCCAAGCTCAATGCAGAACAAGCTATCGCGATCGCGACCGTCAATAGCCAGACCGACTTTGGCTGCTTCTTATTGGAGGGCGTTACCGGCTCAGGTAAGACAGAGGTCTACCTGAATATGATCAAGCCGATACTTGATAAGGGTAAACAAGCATTGGTCTTGGTACCTGAAATCGGCCTAACGCCGCAGACCATTAATCGCTTTAAGCGACGCTTTAATGTGCCTGTTGAGGTTATCCATTCAGGGCTAAATGATTCTGAGCGACTGAATGCGTGGTTATCGGCGCGCGACAAAATAGCGGGCATCGTGATTGGTACCCGCTCTGCGCTGTTCACGCCGTTTACGGATTTAGGCATCATCATTGTTGATGAAGAGCACGATGCCTCTTATAAACAACAAGATAGCCTGCGCTACCACGCTCGTGATGTGGCGATCATGCGAGCTCATAAAGCGCAAATTCCGGTTGTGTTAGGGTCAGCAACACCCGCTTTTGAAACGCTGCACAATGCTCAGATAGGCAAATACAATTACCTCACTCTTACTTCACGTGCGGGGGTCGCTTTGCCGACCACCAATAAAGTGTTGGATGTGAAAGGCGAATATCTGGAAAGTGGTTTATCAGCGTCTTTAATTGCCGAGATGCAACGACACCTCAAAGCAGGCAACCAAGTGATGTTGTTTCTCAACCGCCGTGGGTTCTCTCCGGCATTGATGTGTCACGACTGTGGTTGGACAGCTGAATGTAAGCGCTGCGATGCCTACTACACCTATCACCAATACAGCAATGAGATGCGTTGCCACCACTGTGGTTCACAACAGCATATCGTGCACAACTGCCAAGGCTGTGGGTCTGCTAATTTGGTGACGGTAGGTGTGGGTACTGAACAACTTGAAGCGCAGCTTGGTCAGCTATTCCCTGAATACAAAACCATACGTATTGACCGCGACAGCACCCGCCGTAAAGGCAGCTTAGAAAGCGCATTAGAATCAATTCGTAAGGGTGAATACCAAATCCTGATTGGTACCCAGATGCTTGCCAAAGGTCACCACTTCCCTGACGTAACACTTGTGGCGTTATTGGATGTTGATGGCTCTTTATATAGCAGTGATTTCCGAGCGTCTGAACGCCTTGCTCAGTTGTTTATTCAAGTCGCTGGTCGTGCAGGCCGTGCAAGCAAACCCGGTGAAGTGATATTACAAACTCACCACCCTGAGCACGGATTACTGCAAGCGCTGTTACACAAAGACTATAACCACTTTGCTCAGACGGCTTTAGCAGAACGTAAACAAGCGATGTTACCTCCTTATACGTTCATGACACTATTCAGAGCAGAAGCAAATGACACACGCTTGGTGGAAGAGTTCTTACGTCAGGTTCGTCATACATTGGAATCACATCCACTGTTCGACCAATATTGCATGGTGTTGGGGCCAACCCCTGCGCCATTAGCCAAACGAGCAGGTAAATCTCGCTGGCAGCTGATCTTGCAAACACAAACCCGTTCATTGATGCAGAAGCTATTAATGAGTGCGAAACCGGCAATCAATATGTTACCCGCTGCGAAAAAAGTCCGCTGGTCACTCGATATCGAGCCGCAAGATTTAAGCTAAACCCACGCGGGTTAAAACTAATGATAAGTTTGTTCACAAATATTTCATATTTCTCGTGAGCAACTTCACACTAGTCATGTGATTTTTGTTAATCTAGCCGTAACTTTACACGGATTAAACGAATAAAATATTGCAATAAAAAAAGTGTTAGCAACACTTTCACAATATCTATCCGATTACATTTATTATTCACGCCTTAGATACTTAGGCGACAAAGGAACTTAAAAGAGGGTTTAATTTATGGCGACAATGAAGGATGTTGCCCAGCTAGCAGGCGTCTCAACAGCCACTGTATCACGTGCATTGATGAACCCTGAGAAAGTCTCAGTTTCAACTCGTAAGCGAGTGGAAACAGCAGTACTTGAAGCTGGATACTCACCCAATACATTAGCTAGAAACTTACGTCGCAACGAATCAAAAACCATCATCACTATCGTTCCTGATATCTGTGACCCATATTTCGCCGAGATCATTCGTGGTATCGAAGATGCCGCAGTAGAAAATGACTACCTTGTTCTATTGGGTGACAGCGGCCAGCAAAAGAAGCGTGAGTCTTCTTTTGTTAACCTTGTCTTCACTAAACAAGCTGACGGCATGCTACTGCTTGGCACCGACCACCCGTTTGATGTCAGCAAGCCTGAACAAAAGAACTTACCGCCGATGGTAATGGCGTGTGAATTCGCTCCTGAGCTTGAACTCCCAACGGTACACATCGATAACCTGACCTCTGCATTTGAAGCCGTGAATTACCTAGCTCAGTTAGGCCATAAGCGTATCGCTCAAATCTCAGGTCCTGTATCAGCAACTCTATGTAAGTTCCGACAACAAGGTTACCAACAAGCTCTGCGTCGTGCAGGTGTGGCAATGAACCCAGCCTACAGCACAGTCGGCGACTTCACTTTTGAAGCGGGTGCTCAAGCGGTTCGTCAGTTACTGGCGCTGCCTGAACAACCAACCGCTATCTTCTGTCACAACGATGCGATGGCCATTGGTGCAATTCAAGAAGCGAAGAAGTTAGGTTTACGAGTTCCTCAAGACTTATCAATTGTTGGTTTCGATGACATTCAATTCGCTCAATACTGCGATCCACCGCTAACCACCATTTCTCAACCTCGTTATGAGATTGGACGCCAAGCGATGTTGATGATGCTTGATCTACTGAAAGGCAACGATGTGCAAGCAGGTTCTCGTCTGCTAGAAGCCAAATTAGTAGTTCGTGGCAGTACTGCGCCACCTCGAATGTAAGCCATAGAAATACCGATATAAATCTGCGGCACATTTTGATGTGCCGCTTCCATTTCTGCACTATTATCCTCGCGCAATCTGGATTACCATGAGAGCTGAATTACCAACTATTGAATTGTCTTGTGGCTAATAGAGATTATGTAAAGCGCGGTCGTGGCACGAAGAGACCGACCAAGAAGCAAGCCCCTCGCCGTAAACCATGGCGTAGTGGTCTTTTGGCGATCCTCCTTGTTGGTGGATTTGGTTACGGACTTTACTTATTGAGTAATGACCCTGAGCCACCAGCGCCGGCTCCAGTAGTGAGCAAACCGAAGCCTAAGCCAAAACCAGCGAAAGTGATTCCGCCACCTCCAGAAGAGAAGTGGGACTACGTTGAAACGCTGCCGAGCCGCGAGATTGAAGTCAAAGCCAAAGAGCAAGAGATCTCTAAGATCCCTTACATCATGCAGTGTGGCGCTTACAAAACCTCAGCACAGGCAGAAGCACGTAAACTGGATATTGCCTTCCAAGGTATTTCAAGTGAAATCCGTAAGAAAGACGGCAGTAGCTGGTACCGCGTGGTTCTAGGACCCTACAAGTTGAAGCGTGATGCCGAGCGAGATCGCCACAAGCTACAACGCGCGAAAATCGAACCTTGTGCTATTTGGAAAGATACCGAGTAGTGATAAGCGATAACGCAGTTGTGTAACCCCGCTCGAGTCGCAGCAAACACCGAAAGCCTCCCATTGTGGAGGTTTTCTTTTATTTAGCCCCTTTCACCAAATTTCCTTACAACTTCCACCGATAAGTTGCGCGACATCACTCGTGGTTCCTTGAATTATCCGAGTGCCATCCTCATATACTTTTTATACCCAAAGATAAGAATATTAAGAGGCCCTACTCGTGACCACCATAGTATCTGTACGTCGTAATAATAAAGTCGTCATCGCGGGTGATGGACAAGTATCTCTAGGCAATACTGTAATGAAGGGCAATGCCCGCAAAGTACGTCGCCTATACAACAACAAAGTACTGGCAGGTTTCGCTGGCGGTACAGCTGATGCTTTCACGCTATTCGAAAAATTTGAAAGCAAGCTACAAATGCACCAAGGCCACCTAACCAAAGCTGCCGTTGAGCTGGCAAAGGATTGGCGTAGCGACCGTGCTCTACGTAAATTAGAAGCACTGCTTGCAGTAGCGGATGAAACCGCTTCACTGATCATTACGGGTAACGGTGACGTAGTTCAACCAGAGAACGACCTGATTGCTATCGGTTCGGGTGGTAACTATGCACAAGCCGCTGCTATCGCGTTACTCGAAAATACTGATTTAGATGCGCGTGAAATCGCAGAGAAGTCGCTGAATATTGCTGGCGATATCTGTGTGTTCACCAACCATCACCACACTGTTGAAGAGCTAGAAAGCACTGTTGAGCTGCCAAAGCCAGAATAACAAACGCTTCTACCCAAAATCTTGTATCAACAGTGATTAAAGAATTAAGGAAAAACCATGTCTGAGATGACTCCTCGCGAAATCGTTCACGAACTCAATCGCCACATTATCGGCCAAGACAACGCTAAGCGTTCAGTGGCTATCGCACTGCGTAACCGCTGGCGTCGTATGCAGCTTGAAGAAAGCCTGCGTGTTGAAGTATCACCAAAGAACATCCTGATGATCGGTCCAACCGGTGTTGGTAAAACAGAAATTGCTCGCCGCCTAGCGAAACTAGCAAACGCGCCGTTCATCAAGGTAGAAGCGACTAAGTTCACCGAAGTGGGCTACGTGGGTAAAGAAGTTGAAACCATCATCCGTGACCTAACGGACGTTGCGATCAAGATGACGCACCAGCAAGCGATGGAAAAAGTACAATACCGCGCTGAAGAACAGGCTGAAGAACGTATTCTTGATGCCCTACTGCCACCAGCACGTGATGCTTGGGGTCAGAACGAGCAATCAAACGAAGATGCGACCTCTTCAAACACTCGTCAGATTTTCCGCAAGAAGCTGCGCGAAGGTAAGCTAGACGACAAAGAGATCGAAGTTGATGTAGCAGCACCACAAATGGGCGTTGAAATCATGTCACCTCCTGGCATGGAAGAGATGACCAACCAGCTACAAGGCATGTTCCAAAACCTAGCGGGCGACACCAAGAAAAAGCGTAAGATGAAAATCAAAGACGCATTCAAAGCACTGACGGAAGAAGAAGCTTCTAAGCTTGTGAACCAAGAAGAGCTAAAAGAGAACGCGATCTTCAACGCTGAAAACAACGGTATCGTATTCATCGATGAGATCGACAAAATCTGTAAGCGTGGCGACAGCTCAGGCCCAGACGTATCTCGTGAAGGTGTTCAACGTGACCTACTGCCTCTTATCGAAGGCAGCACAGTATCAACTAAGCACGGCATGGTGAAAACGGACCACATCTTGTTTATCACATCAGGTGCATTCCAAGTGGCTAAGCCATCTGACCTGATCCCTGAACTACAAGGTCGTCTACCAATTCGTGTAGAACTTGAAGCGCTTTCAGCGAATGACTTCAAACGCATCCTGACTGAACCAAAAGCATCTCTAACAGAGCAATACATTGCCCTAATGAAAACAGAAGATGTGAGCATTGAGTTCACTGAAGATGGTATCAACCAGATTGCTGACGCTGCATGGCGCGTGAACGAAACCACTGAAAACATCGGTGCACGTCGTCTACACACAGTAATGGAGCGCTTGATGGATGAGATTTCATTCGACGCAACAGACAAGGCTGGCAGCAAGCTAGTGATTGATGAAGCTTACGTAACAGCGAAGCTTGGCGAGTTCGTTGAAGACGAAGACCTAAGCCGCTTCATCCTGTAGCACACGAAACTCCAACTTATTGCTCTAACTCAAAGAAATAGCAGCTAATAAGCGAATTCAAGGCCCACTTTCGAGTGGGCTTTTTATTACCCGAAAAATGGGCGTATACTCAAATCACAGTATGAAACGAAGACTTACAACGAAATAGACCTACGATGAAACAATCTCTACTGATTTGGCTTGATGCCGCACGACCGAAAACTCTGCCTCTCGCACTCGTCTCTATTCTTACAGGAAGTAGTTTAGCGTTCGCCAGCGATCAGTTTTCTTTATCGATAGCACTACTGGCTTTTTTAACCGCCACCCTATTACAGATTCTGTCGAACCTAGCTAATGACTACGGTGATGCAGTAAAAGGCACCGACAACGAAAATCGTCTAGGTCCTACACGCGCAATGCAGTCTGGCGCGGTCACCGCTAAAACCATGAAGCAAGCCATCATCCTCAACATCGTGTTTACCATGATTGCTGGGTTGATTCTGATTTTTCATGCGCTGACCTCAATTGAAAGTATCTTATCTTTCATCGCATTAGGCGTATTAGCAATTGTGGCAGCCATTGCTTACACCGTGGGTAATAAGCCTTATGGCTACATTGGCCTTGGCGACTTATCGGTGTTTATCTTCTTTGGTTTGTTAGGCGTGTCAGGGACTTACTTCCTACACACAGGTCATGTTGAACCAAGCCTGTTCCTTCCGGCATTGGGCTGTGGCTTGATGGCGGTTGCGGTACTCAATATCAACAACATGCGTGACATCGAAAACGACAGTGAATGTGGCAAACGCACCATGGCCGTTCGCCTTGGCCAGCGTAAAGCCAAACACTACCACTTTGCGCTGCTTGGATTAGCCCTTGTCTCTTTTGCTATTTACCTACTGATTCAAGAAAAACCAGTCTGGATCAGCCTGCCGTTTTTACTGAGCATTGTGATTGTTTACAAGCATGGTAAGGCGGTTTGGGAAACAGAGAAACCTGCACAGATCGCGCCAATGATGCCTGTGATTGTGAAATGCTCATTGGTCACTAACCTATTGTTTGCAGGGGTTGTCGTAGCTCAAACTCTATTGAGTTAATTGAGACTAATCATTGCAAAGGGATCAAGCACCGATATACTCAAAGTAAGCTCATTGTTCAAAAGGTATACTAATGGAATACAACACTTCAGCACTGTGCGACATATATTTGGATCAAGTTGATGTCGTGGAGCCAATGTTCAGCAACTTCGGTGGACGAGCATCCTTCGCAGGACAGATCACGACATTAAAGTGCTTTGAAGACAACGCTTTGATTCGATCGGTATTAGAGCAAGATGGTCTAGGGCGTGTGTTGTTAATCGATGGCGGCGGCTCACTGCGTAAAGCACTGATCGACGCTGAGATGGCCTTACTTGCCGAAGACAATGAGTGGGAAGGGATTGTGGTTTACGGCTGCGTTCGCGAAGTCGATGAACTTGAAGACATGAACCTAGGCATCCAAGCCCTCGCTTCTATTCCTGTTGGTGCGAGCCAAGAAGGTGTTGGTGAAATAGACGTACCAGTGAACTTTGGCAGCGTGACCTTCTTACCGGAAGATTACCTCTACGCCGATAACACGGGCATTATTCTTTCTGCAGAGCCTTTGGATGTTGAGCTTGATTTGGATGTTGAAGAAGAGGTTGAGTAACCCATGTTAACGCCAAGCTACCCTCTCCAAAATTAAGAACAAACAAAAACGCCCGCCCCTGAGTAGGGGTCGTTTTTTAAATCTGAAGAGTGAATTACTCTACTTCATCCATTTTACCAAGAAGGTTACGGATGCGATCTTGCCATGCTGAATGCTCTTCTTGCATCTGCTGAGTTTTTTGCTCTAGCTCGTGACGGCTTGCTTTAAGCTCACCAGCTTCTGTTGCTAGTGCTTGTTTCTCTTCTTTAAGCTCTTCCACTTCCATTTGAAGAAGTGCAATTGTATCTACTGCTGTTTGAATTTTTGCTTCTAGCTGCTCTAGTACTTCAAAAGACATTCTGGCCTACCTTTAAGTTATCCATTTGATGGTGAAGGTTCACTCCACTTATTTCCCCATTCTACTCAGCAGAGCAAGGATAAACACTCAATATATTCGATATTTTGCGCCATTCGATGAAAAAAACAGCGCTTTTTACCGAATATTGACGTGAATGATTACTGCCACAACGGCAAACCAATTATTTTGATGAATATTAGCGGTTTTCCACTGCAAATTGATCGAGAGCAATCCCCAAAAAACAAAAAGGCAAACGTTTCCTTTTGGATATGGTAAAATCCGGCGCGAAATTTCTATTCCCCCTTTGAAAATTTTGGAGTCCGCATGAAACGCGATTTAGCAATGTCATTCTCTCGTGTCACAGAAGGTGCAGCACTAGCTGGTTACAAGTGGCTTGGCCGTGGCGACAAAAACGCTGCAGATGGCGCTGCTGTAGAAGTAATGCGTAGCCTACTTAACAAAACCGAAATTAGCGGTGAGATTGTTATTGGCGAAGGTGAAATCGATGATGCACCTATGCTATACATCGGCGAAAACGTAGGTGTGGGCGGCGACGCTGTCGACATCGCAGTTGACCCAATTGAAGGGACACGCATGACAGCAATGGGCCAATCAAATGCATTGGCAGTATTGGCTGCAGGCGAAAAAGGCAGCTTCCTTAAAGCGCCTGATATGTACATGGAAAAGTTAGTTGTAGGTCCAGGCGCTAAAGGCGTTATCGATCTAGAACTGCCACTGAAAGAAAACCTAGAAAACATTGCTAAGGCTCTGGGCAAAACACTGGATACACTGGTTGTAACGACACTGGCTAAGCCACGTCACGATCAAGTTATCGCCGATATGCAAGCTATGGGCGTTCGTGTATTCGCAGTGCCAGATGGTGATGTTGCGGCTTCTATCCTAACTTGTATGCCTGACAGCGAAGTAGACGTCATGTACTGCATCGGCGGCGCACCTGAAGGTGTCGTGTCGGCTGCTGTTATTCGTGCACTTGACGGTGACATGCACGGTCGTCTTCTTCCTCGTCACGAAGTAAAAGGCGACACAGAAGAGAACCGCAAACACGGTGAACTTGAGCTAGAACGTTGTGCAGAAATGGGTGTAACGGCTGGTATCGTGTTGAAAATGGAAGACATGGCTCGCAGCGACAACGTTGTATTCTCAGCAACAGGCATCACTAAGGGTGACTTGCTAGAAGGCATTTCTCGTCAAGGCAATATTGCGACAACAGAAACGCTGCTTATCCGTGGCCGCTGCCGCACGATTCGCCGCATCAAATCAATCCACTACCTAGAGCGTAAAGATCCAGAAGTAGTGGGTCATATCCTGTAAACCTAAATTAGGTTAAACAGAACAGACAAAGGCTGATACCAAGTATCAGCTTTTTGTTTTATTGGCCTATGACAATCACCCCCTGCTTTCTGTCCAAAGCGTAAATTACGGTCAATATAGTAAATGGTTTGCTTTATAAACACCTTGCCTCATAATAGTAAGGTTCATGAGGTAGGGATAGTATGAAAACAAGCGACAAAATCTTACAGACCATTAAGCGTCAAGGCGCGGTAACCGCGAAACAACTGTCAGAAGAATTTGGCATGACGACAATGGGTGCGAGGCAGCATCTGCAAAGCCTGGAAGATGACGGTATTCTTGCGTTTCATGACGTGAAAGTGAAAGTCGGTCGCCCGACTCGTCATTGGTCCCTTACTCAACATGGCCACGGACAATTTTCAGACCGACACGGTGAACTGACGATTCAAGTCATTGATGCAGTCGAGAACCTGTTTGGTAAAGAAGGGCTTGCTAAGGTCGCTGCCGAGCGTGAACAGCACACCCTCAAGCAATATCAATCTGCCCTATCTGGCTGCAATGACCTGATCAGTAAGCTCGAAAAACTGACTCAACTTCGTGAGGAAGAGGGTTACATGGCTGAGCTTCAAGAGCATGACGATCATTACATCTTGATCGAAAACCACTGCCCTATCTGCAAGGCGGCGACTCGCTGCCCTAGCCTATGCCAGTCAGAGCTCAATGTTTTCACTGAACTGCTCAAAGACGAATGCCACGTAAGCCGCACTGAGCACATTATTGCTGGCGAACGACGTTGCACTTACACGTTAACACCTACGCCTTTATCGTAATCCCAAGCAGCTAAAGCCGAACGCTAAGCCACTGATCTCGTCTCAATATTGAGAAAACGCCAATAGAACAAAATTTGTACAGAATTCTTTCTTAAGCTTAAAGCATATGAAACATGCTTAATTCTAAGGAAGGAATGATGGCACATCCACAACCTGATCAAAAACTGCCACCCTTTGATGAACTTGTCCAACTCGCGAAAAGCGATCCTAAAGCATTCAATCAATTCAAACACGAGATGTGCGAACAGATGATTTGTTCGGCTTCTGAAACCATGCAAGACAGACTCCGCGCTCAACAAAGTCATATCGACTTGGTGGTGAGCCGTTGTAAGAATCCGCACCATGCCAATGTCGTACTTATGCAGGAGTTACGCTGTCAGGTCTGTAAGTTCCAAGACGCGCTCGAAGGCCGCTGTGGTTTTGAAGAAACTCTGCCAGAAAATGTGGTGCCTTTTAGACCCAATACAGAGCCAAAAATGTATTAAAGCGAATATAAGTTAACAGCAGACACACATGAATATCAGACTGTTATAAAACAAAAAAAGGGAGCGCTATGCTCCCTTTTGTTCATTCATCATTCTGCGATTACACCGGATCTTCGCCGTAATCATTGCGACCTTCAGTGCCTTTCATCAAGCCACATTCAATCAGAATCCATAAACCACACACTAATGCTGCAACGGTTGCCACCATATGAATTGGCGATACCGACTCTGTTGTCGTTGCTGCCATTGGTGAAGCCAAACGACCAAGTACCAGCGGCACGTTCAACAGTAACCAGTAGTTCGATTTGTTACGGTCATGCCAACGCTTGGCAGTTACCGCAAGATCTGGGATAACCAGCATCAGTAGGAAGATAGGTAGTAGAATGTAAGAGTACGCAGGGAACAAAACCGAGATACCAGAAGCAAAACCAGTAATCGCAATGTAGTAGAAAATGTTCCACATCCAGTAAGTCTTACGACCAATTCTCCCTTTGAAAGAGAGCAGTAAATCTTTCATCGACATCTAAAAATACTCAAAAAATTAATACGCTACCCAAAAAGTTAGCAGCAAATTGCTCGTTAATCACTTTTATTTAGTTAATCACTTTTATTAAAAAATCAGTTAATCACTTTCTGAAAGCAGCTTTTGTCCATATCTCTTATGTTCACCGTTAGGCTGCGGATATGGCTCGCCTGTTCTTGTAAGGTTTGCATTAACGAACGCGACAGTTCTCTTTTCTGTTCTTCAGTACGTCCTGAAAGTAACTCGAAGCTAATGTGAATAAAATCCACACTGTCTTCTTCATCACCGACTAGCCAGTTATGACAACGCAGTGAACGCGACTTCACAGAAGGCACATCAAACAAGCCACAGTTTAATGCAACTTTATGAAGATCTTCTAGTAAACCTTGGATATTCACTCGCTCGTCCACTGAATTTGAGTACTCTAGAACTAGATTCGGCATTATTACTTCCTATTGTTAACGCAATCGTTTGTCCCTTAATACCAACTAACGATGAAAAATCCGAGAAGTTAGCTATTATTCTGTCTGCCGGATCACTGATATATGCTCAAAATCTACTCTGACCATTGAGTAAGATCCAAGAAAGTCATGACCACAGTCATGATCTGTTGATATTAATCTGTTATATTATTTCGTAATAAAGTTTACTTTTTTACATTCGATTTATTTAAATACTTTGGAGATATTCCTATGCGTCATCCTGTAGTTATGGGTAACTGGAAACTAAACGGCAGCAAAGAAATGGTTGTTGATCTACTAAACGGTCTTAACGCTGAACTTGAAGGCGTAACAGGCGTAGACGTAGCAGTTGCTCCACCAGCACTTTTCGTTGATCTAGCAGAGCGTACGCTTACTGAAGCGGGCAGCGCGATCATCCTAGGTGCTCAAAACTCTGACCTAAACAACAGCGGTGCATTCACTGGCGACATGTCTCCAGCAATGCTTAAAGAGTTCGGCGCATCTCACATCATCATCGGTCACTCTGAGCGTCGTGAATACCACAACGAATCAGACGAGTTCGTAGCTAAGAAATTCGCATTCCTAAAAGAGAACGGCCTAACTCCAGTTCTTTGTATCGGTGAATCTGAAGCACAAAACGAAGCAGGCGAAACTGTTGCAGTATGTGCACGTCAACTTGACGCTGTTATCAACACTCAAGGTGTTGAAGCTCTTGAAGGCGCTATCATCGCTTACGAACCAATCTGGGCTATCGGTACTGGTAAAGCAGCTACAGCTGAAGATGCACAACGCATCCACGCTCAAATCCGTGCACACATCGCAGAGAAATCTGAAGAAGTAGCTAAGAAAGTTGTTATCCAATACGGCGGTTCTGTTAAGCCAGACAACGCAGCAGCTTACTTCGCACAACCAGACATCGACGGTGCTCTAGTTGGCGGCGCAGCTCTTGACGCGAAAAGCTTCGCAGCTATCGCTAAAGCAGCAGCTGAAGCAAAAGCTTAATTTAAACTTCACCGTTTAAATTGAATGAAAGGTCAACTTAGGTTGTAATGCCAGTCAGTTAAGCTGACTGGCATTTTTTCTGTTCGTTGCATATTTCTTGGGTTTCAGTTTCACCCAACGAGGGGAACTTCTATCTTCTCTTCGAGGTGGCAGGGTAAACATGGATATTTGCTTGAGTAGTACTTCATAATGTTTAGGAAGTTTTCCAGGACTCGTTAAAGGTAAAGCCGCGAAGTATTGAGTCACAGCCATAGCACTACTCGTAAAGCTTAATTGATTTGGCCAAACGCTATCTAATTGACTCGCAGCCTTTGTCATGACTTGTCTTATAAGGTTATAGGCGAGCAAAATTCCCCAGAGCTCCTGCTTGACCATATCTGGGCGCTTACTGCGTAATGTATACTCACTATCAAGCAAGGTTTGCTTCATTTCCCGATAGCCTAATTCGATTTCCCAACGATAGCGATAAAGCTCTACGATGTCTTCACCAGGAAAG
Organism: Vibrio pomeroyi; assembly: GCA_041879425.1. Lineage (NCBI taxonomy): Bacteria > Pseudomonadati > Pseudomonadota > Gammaproteobacteria > Vibrionales > Vibrionaceae > Vibrio > Vibrio pomeroyi. The sequence goes on from CP090854.1 coordinate 3,347,839, forward strand.
CGCAACCCATCACGCATTGATGTAAGCACCTGATATGTCTTTCCTTTGATAATTTTCGACACTAACCTTGCTTCTATTGTCTCAGGGAGATCACTGAACTTCTTTCTTGCCTGATGTGTCGTTTTTATATCAACGATAGCGTCACTCTGACTGTATTTATGAACGACTTCATACTGGAAGTCTTTTTTCACAGGGAGCATCCAATGCCTTTCTTTGCCTACCTTATTCCAGCGATTAAGTAGCCCTAGAGAGTAGTATCCTTTGTCAAAAATAGTCAACGAATGATCGGGGGTTTGTTCAATGAGTTCTTCTGCAAGGCGCATTTCGCTGGTGCGATAGTCAGAGAATGTACTATCGATTAGTTGATGACTTGTAAGCTCCATCAAGCAAACCATACGTACCTTAGGGTAAATATTCTCAGATGATTGATTGCTTTGTGCTTTAAACTCTTGATGATTTTCAGGTGTATCTGTCGTTCTCCAAACGACACCATCGACGGATAGAAGGTTTAGTCCACACCAAGTTTCGAAGTTAGACGATTGATAGCTATGCGCAGCCATCTTCTTAAAGACTTGCTTAACACCTTCTTCGCCTAATCTCTGTCTCGCTTGAACAACAGCACTTGGGGCAACAAAGCGCTGTTTGTCTGGCAGAACAAAATCGAGTTGGTTAGCGATATCCCAAACAGATTGTTGACGAAAGAGACTCATTCCAACAACGGACCAAAGTACAGCCTCCAAAGGTAACCGTCTTCTTCTAACGGTTGCGACGCCAGCTTGCTCAAAACCCTGCTGGATAAGCTCTGGACTAAGAATTTCAGAGTATTTTTCAAAGTGGTGAAAGGTATTACATGACTGAAAAGTATTGGCAAGTTGGCTTTCTAAAGACATAAAAAAATCCGATATTAGTTTCCTAATATCGGATTCTGAAGCCTTTTGAGGATCGGTCAAATGATCTCACAAATTTCTTAACTGATCGGCATTACAACTTAGGTTGGCCTTTTTTATTGCCTGCTGTTTATGAAAACTCAAACGACAGGTATAAAAAAACCGCTGAAAAATCAGCGGTTTTTAAATTCTTTAAGCGAACGCTAAGCGCGGCTTAGAACAACTCTTCTGCAACGCGGAATAGCTCAGAACGGTCTGGGTTCTGCATGTTCTCGATACAATCGATGATGTCGTGGTGAACAAGTTCTTCTTTCTCGATACCAACACAACGACCACCGTGACCTTCTTGAAGAAGGTGAACAGCGTAGTTACCCATGCGAGAAGCCAGTACACGGTCAAATGCAGTAGGACGACCACCACGTTGGATGTGACCAAGAACCGTTGCACGAGTCTCACGACCTGTTGCTGTTTCGATCTCTTTAGCAAGCTCGTTCGCGTCCATCATAAGCTCTGTTAGAGCGATGATTGCGTGCTTCTTACCTTTAGCAATTCCATCTTGGATGTTGCCGATAAGCTGGTCTTTATCTAGGCCAGTCTCTGGAGTAATGATGTACTCACAACCACCCGCGATTGCTGACATAAGCGTAAGGTCACCACAGTGACGGCCCATGATTTCAACAATAGAAATACGTTGGTGAGAAGAAGATGTGTCACGTAGACGGTCGATTGAATCGATAACTGTGTTAAGCGCAGTTAGGTAACCGATTGTGTAGTCAGTACCTGCGATATCGTTATCGATTGTGCCTGGAAGACCGATACATGGGTACCCCATCTCAGTTAGCTTCTTAGCACCCATGTAAGAACCGTCACCACCGATAACAACAAGTGCTTCGATACCGTGTTTCTTAAGGTTCTCGATGCCTTTCTCACGAACAGCAACGTCTTTGAATTCAGGGAAACGTGCAGAACCTAAGAAGGTACCACCACGGTTGATTACGTCAGATACGCTTGAACGGTCAAGCTTTTCGATACGGTCTTCAACAAGGCCTTGGTAGCCATCGTAAATACCGTAAACTTCAATGCCAACTGATAACGCAGTACGAACAACGCCGCGAACTGCTGCGTTCATACCTGGAGCGTCACCACCACTGGTCAAAACACCGATCTTCTTAATCATGCTCACCCTCGATTTTTGGGAATCTATTATTCAATTCTTGTTCTTGCTGATTGTATATCAACAAGATTTTAAATCTATATTTGTGCGTTATGTTACATTTCCTCAACAGGAATAGCACTTAAATCGCGTAAAATTATGTAACATTTCTACTTCTGTAAGAGTATTACAGTTTTACTCAATAACTTTGTTGATTCACATCAGAATCAACATTAATTGTTACTAAGGTGGTTTTTGAATCACCAAAGAACTAGTAATTTTTACTCACTCTAGTTCAAAAGCCGCCCACTTACCATTTGCCACTCAACTTTTAGCCCGTATCACCACGAGTGGAATTTTTGCTGCTTCTCTGGTCCAAATACAACCGAATACGGATCCTGGTGAATTAATACATCAGCATCAGGGAATACGGAGATAAGCTTGGCCTCAACTTCGTCAGAAATGCGATGCGCTTCAATAAGTGGCATCTCATCTTCAAGTTCTAAGTGCAATTGAATAAAGCGAATTGGCCCCGAACGACGCGTTCGTAATTGATGCACACCCAACACGCCTTCGATACTCAACGATGTCTCTTTAATCTGTTTTAGCTCTTCATCCGGCAGCTTATGATCAAGCAGAGATTGAATCGCTTCCATCGCCATTTGATAAGCGCTGTAAAGAATGTAGATACCGATACCCACCGCGAATACAGAGTCCGCTTGGCCAATACCAAACCAGCTTAACGCCAGTGCCAGCATGATCGCAGCATTCATATAGAGGTCAGATTGATAGTGTAATGAGTCAGCGGCAATCGCCTGGCTACCCGTTTTCTTCACCACGTGTTTTTGGAAGCGCACTAAACCGAAGGTCATCATCATCGCGAATAAGCTGACGTAGATACCAATCTCTGGAGAGTTGAGTTCATGAGGTCTGAAGAAGCGCTCAATACCATTAAGAATGAGGAAACAAGCCGAGCCTGAGATAAACATCGCCTGTGCTAATGCGGCAAGAGATTCAGCCTTACCATGACCAAAAGTGTGTTCTTTGTCGGCAGGCTGCAGAGAGTAACGAACGACGATGAGGTTAACGACAGAGGCCGCGATATCCAACATTGAATCGACCACGGAAGCCAACAGACTCACAGAACCTGTCACCCACCATGCTGCGACTTTCACTATCAATAAAATAGTGGCGATGGTGGTGGCTGCCCAAGCAGCGAGCGTAACTAAACGTGCGTATTCTTGTTTCATAACTTGGCTATAAAGTGACTGATAGCACAAAGTATAACCTGCAAACAACCAATTGAATATGACAACTAGGGTGTAAGACATTCATTTTTAGGAATCAAAAAAAGCGGCACACGGCCGCTTCTTTCTAAACACTTTCATTCAAAGCTGCTTTATCAAGCTCGAATTACTTGTCCTTATTCATGCGTTTTTCCATTTTTTCAGCACACTTAGTCATGCGCTCTTGTTGGATTTCTTTCAGTTGAGTCTTTTGCTCAGCCGTTAGTACGCTCATCATTTCGTGTTGCTTCTTCAGCATTGCCACGCGACGCTCAGTTTGCTTCTCAACCATTTCGCTTGCTAGGTCGTTTGCTGCTGCTTCATCGAAGTTGTCAGCCAGTACCAATGCTTGAACTTTCTCTTGGTGCGCTTTCATTTTCGCCATTTTATCGGCTTTATTGCCAGCGTGTTTTTCTTTCATCTCTGCACGATTCGCTTCGCGCATCTCTTTCAATTCTGTTTTTTGTGCGTCAGTTAGGTCTAGTTGACGCATCACTTTCTTATCGAAGCCGCCACATTTACCGTGCATGCCTTTGTGGTCGCCTTTATCGCCGCCGCCAAATGCGTACGCGCTTGCTGTACCTAACATTAGTGGAAGTGCCGCAGCTGCTAGTACAAGTTTCTTAGTCATTTTCATAATTGTTGCCTCAATTCGGTATAATAAGTCATGTGTTGCGTCTGTTTCTCAGCGCTTGAATATAGATTAGTCTTTCCCTCGTAAAGTGACGTTTAGAAAGCGTAAAGAATCGTAAAGAGTGAAAGCTGACCAATAATTAGCAGTATTATTAACGTGTAAATAACCGATTAAGGCTTCCCTATGGCGAACATTCTTCTTATTGATGACGACACCGAGTTAACCAGCTTACTTAAAGACATTCTGAGCTTTGAGGGCTTCACTGTTTCCGAAGCTAATGACGGCTACGCGGGGCTCGAAGCGATCAATGATGAGATTGACCTGATTCTTTTGGATGTGATGATGCCGCGCCTGAATGGCATGGAAACTCTCAAGAAGCTAAGAGAAAATTGGGAAACACCCGTACTGATGCTGACCGCAAAAGGTGAAGAGATCGATCGTGTGATCGGCCTAGAGCTTGGCGCAGATGACTATTTACCTAAACCTTTCAGTGACCGAGAGCTTCTAGCACGTATTCGTGCCATCTTGCGTCGAACGCAAACCACCGCGGCACCGAAAGCGGCCAGTGATAGAATTCAATACCAAGACATTGAAGTATTCCCTGGCAAACAAGAAGCTTACTGTAATGGCGAGATTATCGATCTCACCACCACAGAGTTTGCTCTGCTAAGTCACCTTATCCAAAACCCGGGGCAAGTGATCACCAAAGAAGCATTGAGCTTAGATGTGTTGGGCAAAAGGCTGGCAGCGTTTGACCGCGCAATTGATATGCACATATCCAACTTGCGTAAAAAGATCCCAGAGCGCAGCGACGGAAAGTCTCGTATCAAGACCTTACGCGGTCGTGGCTACTTATTAGTAGAGGAGGATTAATGCGTATCCCTAAAATCACCAGCTTATATGGACGTATCTTTGCTATCTTTTGGTTCACCATGTTACTGGTGCTTTTGTCGGTACTGTCACTTCCTCATTTAGATCCGCGAGTCGCGCGCGATGTGCCTGCTGATCATCTCGGTAAATTAGAGCGTATCGCCAAGGCCGCTGAGAAACGCTACGCCAGAGAACCGAACCTCGGCAAAATTGTGTTCCAACTTGAGGCGCCACGCAGCCGCAAGGATTCTCGCGCCCGCATCTATTTAACCGATCTTGAGGGTGCGGTTCTAACCTCGAAAAGACATTCGGACTATAAGCTCAAGGCGATTCGTAACTTTGTTACGTCGATTGATAACCCTGAGATGCCGAAGCAAAAACTCTACGGACACTACATGGTCGCAGGGCCAGTGCCGATTACTCTCGCCGGTGAAGAGTTGCTGATGTATGCCGGAGTGAAGTGGAACCAACCACCGCCGTTCTTACTGCGACTGTTTGATAGACCTCTGCAGCTATTACTTGCCGTGATGTTGGCGAGTACCCCACTATTGCTTTGGTTAGCTTGGGCATTAAGCCAACCAGCCCGCAGGCTTGAGCGCGCAGCGCAACGTGTGGCGAAAGGTCAGTTTGAGGTTGATCCAACACTTGAAAAAGGCACATCTGAATTCAGACAAGCGGGTGAGAGCTTTAACCAGATGGTTGAAGCCGTGAACCAGATGATTTCAGGGCAGCAGCGACTACTCTCTGATATTTCACACGAGCTGCGCTCACCACTGACGCGTTTGCGCATGGCCAACGCACTGGCAATTCGTAAACAAGGTGAGAGCCAAGAACTTGAGCGTATCGATACTGAAGCACAACGTCTGGAACAGATGATCAGCGAGCTACTGACGCTATCGCGCATGCAGGTCGACAGCCACATCACTCGTGAGGTTCAGCCTATCTCGAGCCTATGGGAAGAGATCTTGAAAGACGCTCAGTTTGAAGCCGAACAGATGGGCAAACAGCTGACGTTCTCTGAGATCCCTGAGCGTTCTATTTCGGGTAATCCTAAGCTGCTGATGAGTGCGCTAGACAACATCACGCGTAACGCCATCTACTACGGTAAAGATCAAGTCGATGTGCAGTTCCACGTGGTGCAAGATCAGCTGACGATTTGCGTGAACGATAACGGTGATGGTGTGCCTGATGATGAATTAGATTCTATCTTCAGACCTTTCTATCGCGTTTCTACTGCCCGTGATCGTAATACCGGTGGCACAGGGCTTGGGTTAACCATTACAGAGAGTGCGATTCGCCAACACAGCGGAACCATCACAGCAACCCGCAGCCAGTTAGGTGGATTACAACTCGAAATCACCCTACCTATCTTACCGGTGTAATACCCCCACAAAGATCGCAGTTGATAATGATTGCTATTATCATTATGGTAAATCCTCTAATTATGGAGGATTTACCATGTCGCACACTTTCCCTGATCTACCCTACGCTTACGATGCCCTAGAACCTTACATTGATGCTAAAACGATGGAAGTGCATTACAGCAAGCACCATAGAACCTACTACGATAAGTTTGTTGCGGCGGTGTCTGGCAGCGAACTAGAACAGCAATCTCTGACCGAGATCTTCGCTAACATCTCACAACACAGTCCTGCCGTTCGTAACAATGGTGGCGGCTACTACAACCATATCTTGTATTGGAACTGTATGTCTCAAGACGGCGGTGGTGAACCAACTGGCGAGCTTGGTGATGCTATCAAGAGTACATTCGGAGATTTCGAGACGTTCCAAGATCAGTTCGCTCAAGCGGCAATCAATACCTTCGGTTCAGGCTTTGCGTGGTTGGTGGTAGAAGAAGGTCAACTGAAAATCATCTCGACCTCAAACCAAGACAACCCGTGGATGGATACCATCGCCAGCAACGGTGAGCCAATTCTTGCACTAGATGTTTGGGAACACGCCTACTACATCAGCTACCAAAACCGTCGCCCTGATTACATCAACGCATGGTGGAATGTGGTGAATTGGAAGGCGGTTGCTGAAAACTACGCACAGGCACTCGCGAATAAAGCGTAAGCGAATGGTGGTGAACTGTACTCACTCAGCTTGCCACCGTATACTCTGGCTATCTTTGATTATTCTTGTGAACCAACATGTTTGATATCGCTTTATACGAACCTGAAATTGCACCCAATACGGGTAACATCATCCGCCTATGTGCTAACTGCGGCGCAAACCTACACCTGATTGAACCGCTTGGCTTTGATTTTGAAGAGAAGAAAGTTCGTCGTGCTGGCTTGGATTACCACGACCTAGCGCGTGTTAAGCGTCACAAGAACCTAGAAGCCTTCCTTGAGTATCTAGAGAACGAACGTGAAGGTGACTACCGTATCTTTGCGTGTACCACCAAGACCACAGGTCACCACGTCGATGCCAAGTTCCAACAAGGCGATGTGTTGATGTTCGGCCCTGAGACACGCGGCCTACCTGCTGAGTTCATCGAGAGCATGCCGATGGAACAACGTATTCGTATTCCAATGATGCCAGACGCACGCAGCCTGAACCTATCCAATGCTGTAGCAATCATCGCGTTTGAAGCATGGCGACAAATGGGCTTCGAAGGCGCGGTATAACCAAACCCTCAAACACCTATTATCTGTCATCGCTAATAGACAATAAAAAAGGCTCTTACCATTATCTCTTTCTTACGAAGGATAAAGGTAAGAGCCTTTTCAGTTGTTGTCTTTCTATATAGGTAGCAGGATTAGTTTAAGCGGTTACGATCGTTGTCGTCGTCTTTCTTCTCAAACTCACCTTCAAAGGTGTTGCCGTCTTTTGACTGATCAAATGGGTCTTGCTTAAACGAACCTGAGTTAAACGGATCTTGTCCAAATGGCCCCTGACCAAAGCCCGCTTGTCCACCAGCATGGAAGCCGCCAGACATGTTTTTAACCACCATTTTTTCCATCATTTTCTTAGCAATCATCGCTCTTGGTGCTGGCAGCAATACCAACATACCCAGTGCATCCGTCATAAAGCCCGGAGTCAGCAGCAATACACCTGCAACCGCAAGCATCACGCCTTCAAGAATCTGCTGTGCAGGCATTTCGCCTTGTTGCAAACGGCCTTGTACAGACATCAGTGTCTGAATGCCTTGGCTACGAACCAGTGAGGCACCAACAAATGCAGTAATCAACACTAACGCAATAGTTGGCCACAATCCTAAGAAGCCACCAACTTGAATAAATAGCCCAATCTCAATGATGGGTACGAAGATAAATAGTAATAATAAGATAGGAAACACACGCCCTCCTTTGTTACTTGCAGTTTACGCTGAAAGCTCTATCAATCTCAAATTTATCCTGTAAATAAGCGTGTTTATTGACCAAGAATAACTTTGCAAAATATTGACGAAACAAAAGCGAAAAAGGTGATCAACTTACTATTTTTATGCGCTAGGTACAGTATCATGTGCCACATAAGTCAGGACGGATTTATCAGCCCAATATTCTAGCGAACGGAGTATTTGCACACAGAATAGGCTAATAACTAACTATATAATCAGAATAATTCTCTAAGGATCCTGTTATGGCTACTCTATCAGAAGCACAAGTTGATGCTCCTCAAGCTACTCGTCTCGAAGAAGATCTTTTAGGTCAACGTCATGTTCCGGCTGATGCTTACTACGGCATCCACACTCTACGCGCAGTTGAAAACTTCAACATCTCAAATGTAACGATCTCAGATGTACCTGAATTCGTTCGCGGTATGGTGATGACAAAGAAAGCAGCGGCTTTAGCAAACAAAGAGTTAGGTGTAATTCCTAGCGAAGTGGCTAAATACATCATCCAAGCTTGTGACCTAATTCTAGACACGGGTAAGTGCATGGATCAGTTCCCATCAGACGTTTTCCAAGGTGGTGCTGGTACTTCTGTAAACATGAACGCGAACGAAGTAGTTGCGAACGTGGCACTTGAGCTTATGGGCAAAGAAAAAGGCCAATATGAGTTCATCAACCCGAACGACCATGTAAACCGCAGCCAATCTACAAACTGTGCTTACCCAACTGGCTTCCGTATTTCTGTTTACAACAGCGTACTAAAACTGATCGACGCGATTGAATACCTAAAAGGTGCATTCGAGCTTAAGAGCCAAGAATTCAACACAATTTTGAAGATGGGTCGTACTCAACTTCAAGATGCAGTTCCAATGACGGTTGGCCAAGAGTTCCACGCTTGGGCTGTAACCATCAACGAAGAAATCAAAAACCTAGAATACACATCAAAGCTACTGCTTGAAGTTAACCTAGGCGCAACGGCAATCGGTACTGGTCTAAACGCAGCACCGGGTTACCAAGGCCTTGCAGTGAAACACCTAGCTGAAGTAACTGGCCTAGAGTGTGTTCCTGCTGAAGACCTAATCGAAGCAACGTCTGACTGTGGCGCATACGTAATGACGCACGGTGCGCTTAAGCGTCTAGCCGTTAAGCTGTCTAAAATTTGTAACGATTTGCGTCTGCTTTCTTCAGGTCCACGTACTGGCTTGAACGAGCTAAACCTACCTGAACTGCAAGCTGGTTCTTCAATCATGCCTGCTAAAGTAAACCCAGTTGTTCCTGAAGTAGTAAACCAAGTTTGCTTCAAAGTTCTAGGTAACGACAACACGGTTTCTTTCGCTGCAGAAGGTGGTCAACTTCAGCTGAACGTAATGGAACCCGTTATTGCACAAAGCATGTTTGAGTCTCTAGACATCCTAACAAACGCTTGTGTGAACCTACGCGACAAGTGTGTAGACGGCATTACTGTAAACAAAGAAGTGTGTGAGTCTCACGTATTTAACTCTATCGGTATCGTTACTTACCTTAACCCATACATTGGCCACCACGAAGGTGACATTGTTGGTAAGATCTGTGCAGAAACAGGTAAGAGCGTGCGTGATGTGGTTCTAGAGCGCGGTTTATTGACCGAAGAAGAACTTGATGACATTTTCTCTGTTGAAAATTTGATGCATCCTCAGTATAAAGCGAAGCGCTACGAATAAAGTTAGCGAGAAAGGGCTCCAAAGGGAGCCCTTTTTTAGGCTCCAATACGGTTAACCCTGTTTATTTTGTGGATTTCTGTATGTTGCACTTTTGCTTAATTGAACCTAAACCATAGAACTATTATGTGAACATTCCGGCGGCGAATGTTCACATAATAAAATCTAAATGAGGTGTTACTTATGATTGCAGTAGAACTATTTATCGTCCTGCTCTTTATCTTTTTGGGGGCCAGAATTGGCGGTATCGGTATCGGTTTTGCCGGTGGTGCTGGTGTTATTGCCCTATCACTTATTCTTGGCGTTCCAACAAGCCAATCTTTCATCCCGATCGACGTAATCTTGATCATCATGTCTGTTATCACCGCAATTGCTGCAATGCAGGTTGCTGGCGGTATGGACTGGTTGGTGCAAATTGCAGAAAACTTTTTGCGTAAGCACCCTGAACGCATCACCTTTTATGCGCCAATCGTGACCTTTGTAATGACACTAATGGCGGGTACTGGTCACACAGCATTCTCAACACTTCCTGTTATCGCAGAAGTAGCGAAAGGCCAAGGCGTGCGTCCTTCTCGTCCACTGTCTATCGCAGTTGTAGCCTCTCAAATTGCTATCACAGCTTCGCCAATCTCGGCAGCGGTTGTGGCTTTCGCGGCAATGCTTGCACCGTTCGGTGTTGATTACCTAACGCTACTGATGGTTTGTATCCCAACAACCTTCATCGCTTGTATGGTTGGCGCGGTTGTCGCGAACTACATGGGTAGCGAGCTGAAAGACGATCCTGTTTACCAAGAGCGTCTAGAGAAAGGTCTAATCAAACTGGCAACAGAAGAGAAGCGCGAGATCCTTCCAACAGCGAAGAAAGCGACTTACATCTTCCTAGCAGCGATTGGTTTCGTGGTTTGCTACGCAGCAGCTATCTCTAGCTCTGTTGGCCTAATTGAAAACCCTGCACTAGGTCGTAACGAAGCAATCATGTCTGTGATGCTAGCAGCAGCGGCAGCAATCGTTATGTTCACTAAGATTGATGCAGCTAAGATTTCTTCAGCTCCAACATTCCGCTCTGGTATGACGGCGTGTGTATGTGTACTTGGTGTGGCTTGGTTAGGTTCAACGTTTGTAAACGCACACGTTGCTGAAATCAAAGACGTAGCAGGCGCTCTACTGGCTGACTACCCATGGATGCTGGCGCTTGTTCTGTTCTTCGCTTCTATGCTGCTTTACTCTCAAGGCGCAACAACCGTTGCACTTATGCCTGCAGCTCTAGCGATTGGCGTAGCACCACTAACAGCGGTTGCTTCTTTCGCTGCGGTAAGTGCGCTGTTCGTACTTCCAACTTACCCAACACTACTAGCGGCGGTTGAGATGGATGACACAGGCTCAACGCGTATCGGTAACTACGTATTCAACCACCCATTCTTCATTCCAGGTGTGGTAACAATCAGTACTGCGGTAGCGTTAGGCTTCGCATTCGGCGGTCTGTTTATCTAACATTCGCTGATGATTGGACTTTAAAAAGGAAGCTTCGGCTTCCTTTTTTGTTTTCTACTCAATGTGATATTTGATACACGTCAAATAACCATTATAAACTTTAAAACCCGCCCAAAAATAAAGTTTGAATAAAATTCCAAGGTTATTCAACCCCACTAGAAACAACACCTATCAAATCAATCCCCCCTCGCTTTCCTTTAATCTACATCGAATATTAATCCAAGCTAATCAACCAAAAAACCTTACCGTTTTTTTGCCATTTTCCAGCCCATTCATTGGCAATTATTTTTGTGAACAACACCAAACTTAAATACCAACGTAAGGAATAAAATAACCGCAGCTAAAATAAATCTAAATTCATTTGGATTGGTAAATATAAAAACAACCTTAATTTAAAGTCAGCAACTTTTTCTCGTTGGGCACTTTATAAGAGTCAATGTATTTACGATCTATAAATCATTAGTCGCTAATTCACATCACTTCTATTTAAGATGATGTAAGGAGATAGCCATGACAACTCAAACGATACCAAGCGAGACCAAAAAGGGTGGCTTCTTTGCCAATTTTAAATTCCCTTCTGCTTATACCATTCTATTTATTCTAATTGCATTCGTTGCTCTGCTTACCTGGATTGTTCCTGCGGGACAATACGACCGAGCAATGAATGAAGAACTCGGCCGAGAAGTACCCGTAACAGGCACTTATCAAGCGGTAGAGGGCAACCCTCAAGGCGTGATTGACGTACTGCTAGCGCCTATTGACGGCTTCTACGACCACAATAGCTATGAAGCTGCGGCAATCGACGTTTCACTGTTCATCTTAATCATTGGTGGCTTCTTAGGGCTAGTGACTAAAACTGGCGCGATTGATGCCGGTATCGAACGCGTCACCGCCCGCTTAGAAGGGCGAGAAGAGTTGATGATACCAATACTGATGGCACTGTTTGCCGCGGGCGGTACTGTCTACGGCATGGCGGAAGAATCACTGCCCTTCTACACCCTACTAGTACCAGTGATGATGGCAGCTCGCTTCGACCCTCTGGTCGCTGCTGCAACGGTACTGCTTGGCGCGGGCATTGGGGTGCTTGGCTCGACCATTAACCCGTTCGCAACGGTTATCGCTGCCAACGCCTCTGGCATTCCATTTACCGACGGTATTGTGCTGCGTGTTGGTATGCTGATTGTTGGCTGGGGTATCTGTGTTGCTTACGTCATGCGTTACGCAAGAATGGTTCAAGCCGATCCAAGCAAATCAATTGTGTACGACAAGTACGAAGAGAACAAAGCGCACTTCCTTGGCAACGCAAGTGGCGAAAAACTTGAATTCACCACAACTCGAAAACTGATTCTGACCATTTTTGGCGGCTCATTCGCGGTCATGATTTACGGTGTATCCGTTGCTGGGTGGTGGATGGCAGAGATCTCTGCAATGTTCTTAGCAGCGACCATCATCGTTGGTATCGTGTCTCGCATGAGCGAAGAAGAGTTTACTTCAAGCTTCATTGATGGTGCTCGTGACCTACTTGGCGTGGCGCTTATCATAGGTATCGCGCGTGGTATTGTGGTGGTGATGGACCGCGGTATGATCACCGACACTATCCTCTTCTCTGCAGAGCAAATGGTCACTGGGTTATCTTCGGTTATCTTTATTAACGTGATGTTCTTCTTAGAGATTCTCTTGTCATTCTTAGTGCCATCAACCTCTGGTTTAGCGGTACTCACTATGCCAATCATGGCACCATTGGCCGACTTTGCTGGCGTAGGTCGTGACCTTGTTATCACCGCTTACCAATCAGCTTCTGGCTTGGTGAACTTAATCACACCAACCTCTGCGGTAGTAATGGGTGGTTTGGCGATAGCTCGTGTCCCTTACGTACGCTGGGTTAAATGGGTAATGCCATTAATCGGTATCTTGATGGTGTTCTGCATCATTGTTCTGAGTATTGGTGCGCTTATCTAAACAAACACACCTCACTTTCTCACTCAAAGCCGCTTTCTAGCGGCTTTTTTGTCACTATCGATGACCAACAAGACCCTTCCATCGAAACACCCTCACAAGCTGCACACGCATCATTAAGAGCCTCTCTCTCAACCTATCGCCCTATCAAAGCAGCAAAACCTAAACGAGCTGAGACACTTGCTAGAAAGCAAAGCTAACCTTTAAATATCGATGCTAAGGTTAATTAAAAAGCAAATATTCATCGCTACTATATTTAGAGAAATACTTAGTCACTTATTAGCGTTAATTATATTTAAAGTAATTTACGCTGTAATAACCAAAGGACAAACATTAGCTATTTTCATAGAAAACCGGATTAAAACACTCGATTATAAAGTGTGACCGCAATAGCTTAATTCGCATTTAAATTGTTAAGGAATAATTAATTTCACATTCAAAATTAAATATATAAATACTAACATTGCATACTTCCACCTTAAGCTCATTCTTATCAATAAATTTAATTTGCATATAAACCCCTAGAATTCCCATTCTAGTAATACGAGTGAAAAAAGCATGCATAATGTTCCCAAAGAGTTAACTATTTAGAAGGGATAGCCAATAGTTAAAAGTGCATAAAGTTTGTTAAAACCCTTAATTTTAAAGGGCTGCGGGATAAAAAACGATTTGTGATAGATCTCTAAGAATACCTGACTAGCAGGCGTAATATTAATTCCAGACAAGAGATATGAATAAATAATTCATTCTTCTCAACTGAAAATAAATAATTACTCTTAGCGATAAAAGTAATTCAAATATATAAGAGAGAGACGATCATGAGTAAGTTCTATGTAGGTTCTGAAATAGGTCAATTACGCCGCGTTCTAGTTCACCGCCCAAGACGCGCACTGACTCACTTAACACCCTCTAACTGTCACGATTTGCTGTTTGATGACGTACTGGCTGTTGAGCGTGCAGGTAAAGAGCATGACGCATTTACTCAAACGCTACGTGATCAAGGTGTTGAGGTTCTTCTTCTTACTGACCTACTAGCAGACACGCTAGCCGTGCCAGAAGCGAAAGATTGGCTTTTGAGCCATCAAGTTTCTGATTACCGCTTAGGCAAAACTTTTGCTAACGATGTGCGCTGCTACTTAGGCGACTTACCAAACCTAGAGCTAGCGAAAATCCTAACGGGTGGTCTGTCTTACGCTGAAATGCCAATGAAATCATCTTCAATGATGCAAGGCATGCACACGCCAACTGACTTCATTATCGAGCCTCTACCAAACCATCTATTTACTCGCGACACATCTTGCTGGGTATACGGTGGTGTATCAATCAACCCAATGGCGAAACCAGCTCGTCAACGTGAAACTAACCACGTTCGCGCTATTTACCGCTGGCACCCAACATTCGCAGGCCAAGACTTCATTAAATACTTCGGCGATGAAGAAAGCATCAGCTACGACAACTCAACCATTGAGGGTGGTGACGTTCTTGTTATCGGTCGCGGCACGGTACTTATCGGTATGTCTGAGCGTACAACAGCACAAGGTGTTGAGCACTTAGCATCGAGCCTATTCAAACACGGTCAAGCGAAACAAGTTATCGCAATGCAGCTACCAAAACACCGCTCTTGCATGCACTTAGACACCGTTATGACGCACATGAACGAAGATACCTTCTCTGTTTACCCAGAAGTGGTGAGTAAAGATGTGCAGTGCTGGAACCTAACTGGCGATGAGTCTGGCGCAGTAAAAGTGAAAGAAGAAGGCTACTTCGTAACGGCTATCGAAAAAGCACTGGGCGTAGACAAGCTGAACCTCATCACAACAGGTGGTGACAACTTCCATGCAGAACGTGAACAGTGGAACGATGCAAACAACGTTCTAACCGTTAAACCTGGTGTCGTGATTGGCTACGAAGGCAACACCTACACCAACGAAAAATACGACAAAGCAGGCATCACCGTTCTTCCGATTCCAGGCGATGAACTTGGCCGCGGTCGCGGTGGCGCACGCTGCATGAGCTGCCCAATTGAGCGTGATGGTATCTAATCACTAAGACGAAACGGCCAAGTTGAGCAATCTTAAATCATCTCAGCTTGGCCAAAATGAGAGAACACAATTATGACTAAGCAAACTGTTGTTGTCGCACTCGGTGGTAACGCCCTACTTCGTCGCGGTGAGCCGTTAGAAGCCGATGTTCAACGCCGCAATATTGAAACGGCGGTGAAAACCATCTCTGAAATCGCAAAAGTGTACAACGTGGTGTTAGTGCACGGTAATGGCCCGCAAGTTGGCTTACTTGCTCTGCAAGGTTTGGAATACAAGAAAGTAAATCCATATCCGCTGGATGTATTAGGCAGTGAGACTCAAGGCATGATCGGTTACATGTTGATGCAAGAGTTCAAGAACTACCTGCCTAACCGCAACATCTCGTGCATGTTGACCCAAATGACGGTTGATCCAAATGATCCTGCGTTTGCGGATCCAACTAAGCCGATTGGCCCAATCTACGAAGAAGCGGAAGCGCGTGAATTGGCAGAGAAATTCCACTGGATCGTCAAACCCGACGGCCAACATTTCCGTCGCGTAGTACCAAGCCCAAGACCAACAGGCATTGTTGAGCACGAAGCGATCACCCAGCTTATCGATGCAGGTCACCTAGTAATTTGTACTGGCGGCGGTGGCATCCCAGTCAAAAAAGAGAATGGCAAATTAGTTGGTGTGGAAGCGGTTATCGACAAAGACATGTCAGCGGCTTTCTTAGCGAAACAATTGGATGCGGATGCACTGCTGATTCTGACCGATGCGGACGCTGTATACCTTGATTGGGGCAAACCGACTCAACACGCATTGCGCAGTACCACGCCAAGTGAATTAGCGATGTTTGAATTCGATGCGGGCTCGATGGGGCCAAAAATCGAAGCATCGTGCGAATTCATTGAGCAAGGCGGCAAAGTTGTGGGTATCGGCGCACTCGAAGATGGCTTGCAAATCCTGCAAGGCCAAGCGGGCACCAATATTACCAAGGGTTAACGGGCTAACGAGCCTCTATAACCTTGTAAACACAGAATTAAACGTAACAAACAGAACCGAACAAATTTAACTAAATATTGAATCGCGCTTTCTTGGATTTTCTTTCCCTGTAACAAGGAAGCGCCTAAATCTAAAAAGGAATACATCATGGCTTTTAACCTACGCAATCGTAACTTCCTAAAACTACTAGATTTCACTCCACGCGAAATTCAACACTTGTTAGATCTTTCTATGGAGCTTAAAAAAGCGAAGTACAACGGTTACGAACAGCCAAAACTGACTGGCAAAAACATTGCGCTTATCTTTGAGAAAACCTCGACTCGTACTCGTTGTGCATTCGAAGTTGCGGCATTCGACCAAGGTGCTCGCGTCTCTTACTTAGGCCCATCTGGCTCTCAAATTGGCCACAAAGAATCAATGAAAGATACGGCTCGCGTTCTTGGTCGTATGTACGATGGCATTGAATACCGCGGCTTCGGTCAAGAGATCGTTGAAGAGCTAGGCGCATACGCTGGCGTGCCAGTATGGAATGGCCTGACTGACGAATTCCACCCGACTCAAATCCTTGCAGACTTCCTAACCATGACCGAATACGGCCGTGGCAAACAACTGCATGAAATCAGCTTTGCTTACCTAGGTGATGCTCGCAACAACATGGGTAACTCTCTGATGGTTGGCGCAGCGAAAATGGGTATGGACATTCGCCTTGTTGCTCCAAAACAGTTCTGGCCACAAGAAGAACTATTGGCTCAGTGTCGTGAAATCGCAGAGCACACAGGCGGCAAAATCACACTGACTGAAGATGTTCAAGAAGGCGTGCAAGGTTGTGACTTCCTGTACACCGATGTTTGGGTATCCATGGGCGAAGCGAAAGAAGCATGGGCTGAGCGCATCAACCTAATGATGCCTTACCAAGTGAACATGGAAATGCTGAAAGCAACGGGTAACCCACATGTGAAATTCATGCACTGCCTACCGGCTTTCCACGGTGAAGACACCACTGTTGGCAAACAGCTTGCTGCTGAATATCCACAACTAAAAGACGGCGTTGAAGTAACAGATGAAGTGGTTGAGTCTGAATACTCTATCGTGTTCGATGAAGCTGAAAACCGTATGCACACCATCAAAGCAGTAATGGTTGCAACCCTAGGCAGTTAATTACCCAAACAGCTAAACAGCTAAACAGCTAAACAGCTAAACAGCTAAACAGCTAAGAATCGAAACAACTAATAAGTTAAGCACTCACTTGTTCGCAAGACATTGACAAGTTAAGTGCAATGACAGGGAAATGCGGGTGGCGTACTTGGGATTTAACCCTTGGATAAAGCCCGCATTTTTTTTCATGAACTTGAAGGGATTATCGCCCCAAAAAGCCTGAGATTTTCTGTTTCAACAAGGGCTTAAATCAAAGCCAAATGCAGACGTTATTTCGCATAAAAATCCATTAAATGAATACTTTACAGAAAGTATTGCATGGCGTTTTTATCTGAGTATAATCCTCCGCAATTTGTCTTAAGAGAGCAAAAAATGAACTGCAATTTTGTCGCACATGATTGTCAAACTACACGTCCGAGAGTGGCGTTGGTGTCATTTTTATTTTGCTCTATTGATCGTTTCGAAGCCTCCTATTTTTAGGGGGCTTTTTTTTGTCCGCAATTTGACTGTATGCATAGAAGGAAGACCCGTTATGGCGCATTCGTTATTTAACAAGCACATCATCTCCATACCTGAGCTCACTCGTAATGAACTGGAGCTTATCGTCGACACAGCAGCAAGACTCAAGGCCGAGCCAAACCCAGAGTTGCTAAAAAATAAAGTCGTTGCAAGCTGCTTCTTCGAGCCTTCAACTCGAACTCGTCTTTCATTTGAAACCGCCGTTCAACGCCTTGGTGGCACGGTCATCGGCTTTGATAATGGCGGTAACACATCACTGGCGAAGAAAGGCGAAACGCTAGCCGATTCGGTGCAGGTTATTTCATCTTACGTCGATGCTTTTGTCATGCGTCACCCACAAGAAGGGGCAGCGCGTTTAGCGTCTGAATTTTCTAACGGTGTTCCGGTGGTAAACGGCGGCGACGGTGCCAACCAACACCCGACGCAAACCTTGCTGGATCTGTTCTCGATTTACGAAACGCAGGGCACGCTTGATAACCTCAATGTGGCATTCGTCGGCGACCTAAAATATGGCCGCACCGTACACTCATTGACGCAAGCACTATCAAAATTCAATAACGTACGTTTCTTCTTTATTGCGCCAGAAGTGTTAGCGATGCCTGATTACATCTGTGAAGAACTGGAAGAGATGGGTATCCAATACAGCACCCACAGCAGCATTGAAGAAGTGGTGCCTGAGCTGGATGTTCTGTACATGACTCGCGTACAGAAAGAGCGCTTTGATGCATCAGAATACGCGCACATGAAATCGGCTTACATTCTAACAGCTGATACGCTGAAAGATGCACGCCAAAACATGAAAGTGCTTCACCCACTGCCACGTGTCGACGAAATCACAACTGATGTAGATAAAACGCCACACGCTTACTACTTCGAACAAGCTGAAAACGGTGTATATGCTCGCGAAGCCCTATTGGCCCTAGTTCTTAACGACACTTTATAAGCAGGAGAAACAGTCATGGTTAAACAAACTCAGCTACAAGTAGAAGCGATCCGTAACGGCAGCGTGATTGACCACATCCCTGCTCACCTTGGTATCAAAATCCTTAAACTGTTTAAGCTGCACAAGACAGAACAGCGCATCACTATGGGCTTAAACCTGCCATCATCGGCACTTGGCCATAAAGACCTAATCAAGATTGAGAACATCTTCCTGACCAAGGAACAAGCCAACCAATTGGCTCTTTATGCTCCGCAGGCCACGGTGAATCAGATTGAAGAGTACAAAGTAGTTAACAAGCTAACCCTTGTGCTGCCAGAGCAAATCCACAGTGTGTTCTCTTGCCCAAATAGCAACTGTATTTCACACGGTGAACCTGTAGAAAGTCACTTTAAAGTGCAGCTAAAACAGGAAAAAGTGCAGCTAAAATGTCACTATTGTGAAAAAGTATTCTCTCGCGAGATCATGAATGAAATTCGCTAACCCTTAGCGGTATTACCTTCGCAACAAAAGCCACTTAGATAACATGGATATTTATTCCCACGCCGGAATAAATATCCATCAACCAAAGAATAAAACCCCAAAATAAAAGCAATAAACCAGAATATTATTTGGTGATCGCCTTCAAAAAGATAACTATCCTTTAGTGGTAGACTCAATGAATAGATGATCATACATCTCGCATACCCTCCCTTCTTTACTTCGGGATTCATCGGTAAGCCCTATTAATAATCGTACTCTACGGCTTTGGGAGTGCGCTCGGCGCTATGGACAAGCGATATCCACACGTTGACCTTAAGGAGTTGTTCATGAACGAAATCACTGAGCACGGTTGCTTGTATTCAGCTGAAGATAAAACACTGACTGCGGCGTGCAAACGCTTACTACAACAACAAAGCTTCTCGACCCAAAACCAACTGCGTGAGAAACTGGTTGAGATCGGTTATACCGGTATTAGCCAATCGACTGTATCTCGCATTTTGTCACAGCTCGGCGTGGTAAAAATCCAGAACGCCTGTGGCAAAAAGGTGTACTGCATCACCGTTGAAAGCGCACCAGTTCGTGTCGATGCATCCATCTCATCGCAGATTGAATTAATCACTCATAACCAAGCGATGGTAATAGTAAAAACCCACCCTGGTTGTGCACAGTTAGTGGCACGATTGGTTGATATCGACCCACATACCGAGATTATCGGCACTGTTGGCGGCAACGACACCGTGTTAATTATCCCGAAAGACACAACCAACATTGATGCTTGCGAACAAGTGGTCAAAGCACGCTTGGGCGTTGCCTAAATGTCTTACTGGCAAGGTCTGTTCACTGCAGTTGCGCTGCTGACTCTCTCTCGACTGCCTACGAAGGTGGCTCACCCGCCCTAGCGGATATTTGCTGGTCGATGAAACTAATCACAAACTATTACGGTCTGATTGAGTTAAGATACCTTCAACTCCATTTTGATGACTAAATAGTATGCGACGACTTGCCACATTACTTTTTGTTTGTATTTCCCTATTCACCCAGCCTGCGTGGGCGCTTTTTGGAAATGACAACGCCGAGCCAAGCTTCGGAGGCAATAACAACGGTTTTGTCCCTGTAGACCAAGCTTTCCCTTTCAATTACTACCAGCAAGACGGCAAGGTGCTTCTCGACTGGCAGGTAAAAGAAGGCTACTACCTCTACCAACATAGCCTATCTTTCACTGGGCAAAATCTCGCGATCGGTAACGTTGAATTAGAAGATGGTAAACCACACCAAGATGAATTCTTTGGTGAGGTGAGCATTTATACCCAGCCGTTATTCGTGCAAGTTCCGCTACAGAGTTACCAAGATGGTTCACAGCTGATCGTTAAATATCAAGGCTGTGCGGATGCAGGTTTTTGCTATCCACCCGAGACTAGAATCATCGATATTGAACCATTTACAGCTACAGATTCTGGTTCAGGCGACTCTCAAGCTAATGCAATGTCGCAAGATTCATCGTCTGCAAACAGTGAGACCGGTGTTTCAACACAGCAAGCTTCTCCAAAAACAGACGTTGCAATTAACACCACTCCACAATCAAGTGCACCCGTTTCAAAAGAAGCGAGCCTAGCCGATAAGCTCGGTGACAGTTGGTGGACGCCATTATTATTCTTAGCACTTGGTGTTGGCTTAGCCTTTACACCGTGTGTTCTGCCTATGTACCCAATTCTAACGGGTATCGTATTGGGTGGCGGTAAACTCAGCCAAGGTCGCGCGCTGATGTTGTCCTTCATCTACGTGCAAGGTATGGCGCTAACCTACACCCTATTAGGTTTAGTGGTTGCCTCTGCAGGCATGCAGTTCCAAGCGGCGATGCAACATCCTTACGTGTTAATTGCATTGAGCGTTCTATTCGTGGCGTTAGCCATGTCGATGTTTGGCGTTTATAACCTGCAACTGCCGAGCAGCATCCAAACATGGCTCAACAACCAAAGTAACAAACAACAAGGCGGCAATACCTTAGGCGTGTTTGCGATGGGCGCTATCTCTGGCTTGGTGTGTTCGCCTTGTACCACAGCCCCACTATCCGGTGCACTGTTGTATGTCGCTCAAAGTGGTGACCTGTTTACCGGCGCAATTGCTCTGTACGCATTGGCGATGGGTATGGGTATCCCACTGATTTTGGTTGCCGTGTTTGGTAATAAGCTACTACCGAAAGCTGGCAGCTGGATGGATAAGGTGAAGATCGTATTCGGCTTTATCTTGCTAGCAGCTCCTATCTTCCTGCTAGAGCGTATTATCCCTGAGTTATGGGCAACCGTACTTTGGTCTGGTCTTGGCTTCATCGCCTTCGGTTGGCTGTATCACAGCAAGAATGCGCTGCCATTCGGTGGTTGGAAACAGAGCGCTGTGGGCATCATCGCAATGCTTGGCTTGTTTGCTTCCGCACAGCCTGCGTTGAACTATTGGTTTGCGGAGAAGAGCGTAACAGTAGAACAACAGCATATCCAATTTGCACGTATCAACACCGTTGAAGAGCTCGAAATCCAGCTCATCGAAGCGAAGAAACTGGGTAAACCTGTGATGCTCGATTTCTACGCCGATTGGTGTGTAGCGTGTAAAGAGTTTGAGAAGTACACCTTCCATCAAGCTGATGTTGAGAACAAGCTTTCTGACTTCGTATTGCTTCAAGCTGACGTGACGAGAAACATGCCTCAAGACATTGAACTGCTTAAACAATTACAGGTACTTGGCTTACCAACCATTGAGTTCTGGGATGGCGAGGGTAACCATGTTCCAAATGCTCGTGTGACTGGTTTTATGCCTGCCGATGTATTCTTAAAACACATGCAAGACCACCAGCTATAACGACGACATTCGTCTAAATATAAGCTCTATCGAAAGCCGCACTGCTCCTCATAACGAGATGGCAGTGCGGCTTTTTTGTGATTATAGGAAACGCTTTCCAAGAACAGGGATAAAAGTCGATATGGTTCAGACTTTTAATGCATAGATATTGTCCACATACTCAATCAGGATGATAATAAATATTAACTAAATTGTTAAAAGTATGAACGTCATGGACTCGACCTATACCATCATCATTGCTGATGACCACCCTCTCTTCCGCAACGCCCTGTTTCAGTCAGTTCATATGGCGATCAGCGGTGCGAACCTGCTTGAGGCTGATTCTCTCGACGCCTTACTGACTCTGCTTAAGAAAGAAGATGAACCCGACCTGCTACTTCTCGATCTGAAAATGCCGGGAGCAAATGGTATGTCTGGTCTCATTCAACTTCGTGCGGAATACCCAGATCTACCGATTGTGGTGATTTCTGCCAGTGAAGATGCCAGCGTAGTGACTCAAGTGAAGAGCCACGGTGCGTTTGGCTTTATTCCTAAGTCGAGTGATATGCGTGAATTGGTGAGTGCACTCAATCAAGTGCTGAATGGCGACCCGTTCTTCCCTGAAGGATTGATTACCAACAATGCTGCCTGCAGCGACCTTGCGGAAAAGATTTCCACACTGACGCCTCAGCAATACAAGGTATTAGGGATGCTTTCTGACGGCCTGCTGAACAAGCAAATCGCCTATGAATTGAATGTTTCGGAAGCGACCATCAAGGCCCATATGACAGCCATCTTCCGTAAACTGGATGTGAAAAACCGCACTCAAGCAGTTATCTTGCTACAAGAAGTCCATAACTAGGCTTCGCTCATATCCTCTTCTAAAGTCGTCTTAGGCAAACACAGACCCAGCTTGACGACTTTATGATCATCTATCTCTGCAACCACCCAATTGATGTCATGCCACTCGAAGCTATCGCCCAATACTGGGTGCGCGCCAAGCTCACGTTCAGCCAACTGTTTTAGCGTCATGTCGCGCTCTTCTTCCGAGCCTAGTTCAATGCCATAGCAGTCACTCACCGCGGCAATCGATAGCCCAACCTCAAGGAAGAAATCACCAAAGAATCGAGCTGCGTCTTCGGCCAACGGTGCCTCACTGAAAAGCTCACTTAAGCTATCTAGGTCTTTATCTTGACCAAGCACACAGAGAATATCGTTCGCCTCTAGCACGGTACTGCCCGATGGGTGAAGTAAGGCATCCTTTCTAAACAGTGCGGTAATTCGCGTTCCTTCCGGCATAGACAAGCGCTTCAGTGGCTCACCGACACACCATTTCTCTTCTTTCAGCTTGTAGACAAACATCTCCCACTCACTAGCAGGGTAGATTTCAATGCCTGTACGAGAAATCGGTGTCGGCGTTGGAGGTAGCGTCACTTGAGCTAATCTCGCGACTTTCATCAAACTGCCGCCTTGAACAATTAGCGACACCATAACCACGAAGAACGCGATATTGAAGTAAAGCTGAGCATTAGGCAGGCCAGCCATCATCGGGAACACAGCCAGAATGATCGGCACCGCGCCACGTAAACCGACCCAAGAAACAAACCAACGCTCTTTGGTGGTAAAGCTTCTGAACGGTAGCAAGCCCAACCAAACCGACAGTGGACGAGCAAACAAGATCATACCGAAAGCCAGTGCTAACGCAGGAAGAGCAATGTCCATCAAGGTCGATGGTGTTACCAATAAACCCAACACCAGGAACATCACGATTTGGCTTAGCCACGTCATACCATCAAGGACATTAAGAATCGAGTGTCGAGAGCGCGTCGGACGATTACCAATGAACAAGCCCACTAAGTAAATTGATAGGATGCCACTGCCGCCAAGCATGTTAGAGAAGGCAAACAGAGCCACACCGCCACTGAGCACCAGAATCGAATACAGGCCATCAGCCAGCTGTACTCGGTTGATTAGACTCCATAGAACCCAACCACCACCAAGCCCGATAAGCGTGCCGACACCAAACTGCATCGCGAAACTTTTCAGTAGGAAGTTCATTCCCATCTCGGCATCTGGGGTGCCAAGTAGCGCTATTAAAGTCACCGTCAGGAAGACCGCCATTGGGTCGTTGGTACCCGATTCGATCTCTAGGGTTGAGCCAACACGCTCGTTAAGGCTCTGCCCTTTCAGCAAAGAGAATACCGCTGCCGCATCGGTTGAACCAACAATCGCACCAACCAAAATGCCCTGCATCAGTGATAGGTCAAACAGCCAAGCCGCCATTAAACCGGTTAGCGTCGCGGTACAGGCTACGCCTATTGTCGCTAATGAGAGCGACGGCCAGAACGCGACCTTGAAGCTTGCGACCTTGGTTCGCATACCGCCATCAAGCAAGATCACGGCAAGCGCGAGGTTACTCACCAAATAAGTCAGTGAGTAATCATCAAAATTAATACCACCCGGACCATCTTCACCCGCCAACATACCAACGAACAAAAAGATCAAAAGAATCGGAACGCCCAATCGTGAGGACACTTGTGAGAAAAGCACACTGATGGCGATGAGCACCGCACCAGTTAAAAATAAGTGGTTGATAGTTATTGCGTCCAATTCGTTCCCCCAAAGAATAAAACTCAAGATATAGGCATGTTGATCTTCTGCCGCTAAGCATGGCACGGTCGATGAAAGTGCTTTAGTTACTATAACAAACTTATGTTTCCCTTCGTGTCATACGCAGGACTAAATACCGTTTCTCAGTCATTTAGTTGTTAAATTTTATGACTCTCACTCTAATTCATCCACTTTTGTTAGACCTTTGGCTAATTTAACAACCTTGTAACATCACATTTTTCTATGGTTCTGCCTTCCAACTCCCATATTTCAGTACATTAGCGCCAATACTATCCCGACTAAAGTTGCACAGATCCCTTGACTCATCCTTGCTACATTCTAAATCGTAACATTACGTTAACAAGCTATTTTACAAAAACGGTTTCACAAAACGGTTTCTACGAAAACGGAATAAAGGAGAAGGCAATGGCGTTCGAATCTACGGAACATGCTCAAGCCTACTGGAAGGAAAACTTGGGAATTATGGGAACACTGCTCGCGGTCTGGTTTGCAGTGTCTTACGGCGCTGGCATCTTATTTGTGGATGCCCTCAATACCGTTCAGTTTGGCGGGTTCAAGCTAGGATTTTGGTTCGCTCAGCAAGGTTCGATATACACCTTCGTGGCGCTGATATTTATTTACGTTGTTCGCATGAATGCGCTCGACAAAAAATACAACGTACAGGAAGACTAGAGGCTAGCACATGGATATTCAAACTTGGACGTTTATTCTCGTCGGTATTACTTTCGCGGTATATATCGGCATCGCAATCTGGGCTCGTGCAGGGTCTACCAGTGAGTTCTACGTTGCTGGCGGTGGTGTACACCCAGTAGCAAACGGCATGGCGACTGCCGCTGACTGGATGTCGGCAGCATCATTCATCTCAATGGCAGGTATCATCTCATTCGTTGGTTACGACGGTGCAGTTTACCTAATGGGTTGGACAGGTGGTTACGTACTACTTGCGCTATGTTTAGCACCTTACCTACGTAAGTTCGGTCAGTTTACGGTTCCTGATTTCATCGGTGAGCGTTACTACTCGAAAACAGCCCGTATGGTAGCGGTATTCTGTGCAATCTTCGTATCATTCACGTAC
This sequence comes from Vibrio pomeroyi, assembly GCA_041879425.1. Lineage (NCBI taxonomy): Bacteria > Pseudomonadati > Pseudomonadota > Gammaproteobacteria > Vibrionales > Vibrionaceae > Vibrio > Vibrio pomeroyi. The sequence continues at coordinate 3,373,811 of CP090854.1, forward strand.
GTTGCAGGTCAGATGCGTGGTGTGGGCGTTGTATTCTCTCGTTTCCTAGAAGTCGACATTAACCTAGGTATCATCATTGGTATGGGTATTGTGTTCTTCTACGCAGTACTTGGTGGCATGAAAGGCATCACTTATACGCAGGTAGCTCAATTCTGTGTCCTCATTTTCGCCTTCCTTGTTCCAGCAATCTTTACATCAATCATGATGACAGGTAACCCACTTCCACAAGTTGGTATGGGCTCTACGCTATCAGGCACGGATGTTTACTTACTTGATAAACTGGATGGGCTCACCGAAGAACTCGGATTTACCGCCTATACCGAAGGTAACAAGAGCATGGTGGATGTCTTCTTCATCTGTGCGGCTCTAATGGTAGGTACTGCGGGTCTTCCACACGTAATCATTCGTTTCTTCACTGTACCAAAAGTACGTGATGCTCGTATCTCAGCGGGTTGGGCTCTACTGTTCATCTCATTGCTATACACAACAGCACCAGGCGTTGCAGCATTCGCTCGTGTAAACATGATCGAAACAATCAACGGCCCAGACATGCAAGGTGTCGCAGCAGCAGACGCACCAAGCTGGTACAAAAACTGGGAAAGCACTGGCCTAGTAGGTTGGGAAGATAAGAACGGCGATGGCAAAATGTTCTACTCGGGCGATGAGCGCAACGAGATGAAGATTAACCGTGACATCATCGTACTGGCTTCTCCTGAGCTAGCGAAACTACCAAACTGGGTTGTAGCACTACTGGCAGCAGGTGGCCTAGCTGCCGCACTATCAACAGCCGCGGGTCTACTATTGGTAATCTCAACGTCGATTTCACATGACTTGTTGAAGAAAGGCTTCAGACCAAACATGACCGACAAGCAGGAGCTGTTAGCCGCTCGTTTGGCAGCCATGGTCGCGATTGTCGGTGCAGGTTACTTGGGTATTAACCCACCAGGCTTTGTAGCACAGGTAGTAGCGTTTGCCTTCGGCTTAGCCGCAGCATCCTTCTTCCCAGCGATTATCCTAGGTATCTTCTACAAGAAGATGAACAAGGAAGGCGCAATTGCAGGTATGTTGTCAGGTATTGCATTCACAGCAAGCTACATCATCTACTTCAAGTTCATTAACCCTGCAGCAAGCACACCTGAAAACTGGTGGTTTGGTATCAGCCCAGAAGGCATCGGTACGCTAGGTATGTGTCTAAACTTCGTAGTATCGATTGCTGTAAACAAAGTAACAGCTGAAGTACCACAAGATGTACAAGATATGGTTGAGAACATCCGTTACCCGAAAGGTGCTGGTGAAGCTCACGACCACTAAACACAACCACAAAAAAAAAGATGTTTAGCAAAAAATGAATCAGTACTTACATTGTAGGGATTAGGTACTGAATCTCAGAAAGCCGATACGTTATGTATCGGCTTTTTCTTTTTCCCTTTCATTTTATAAAAAGAGAAACAAAGGGTTGTTTTTAAAATCTCATTTGATAATAATTATCATTAACATCCAATGGGAAAATGCAAATGATGATGAAAGAACAGCAGGGTCTCTATTCGAGGTTTTACAAAGCACAAGATCGCTTTGCTTCATTAGAGCAAGTTCAAGGCCATGAGCCGTTTGTGATTCGAGACTACATCGAGTGCGCACTGACGCTTTCCGCTTACTATGAAAAGCACGCCGCCCAAGAAAACATCTTGTTGTGCGAGCTTTACCTGCGCCAAGTTTTCTTCCATTTGATTGAAGCGATTGAGTCTCCTGAACGCAGTTTCGCCTTTCGTCATATCTGCTTAGACTCTATTCACTCACCACTATTTTATTTGAAACGCCATTACTGCCAGCAACCTCAAGGCCAAGCGCGTTTTTTGAATCTCAGCCAAACACTACAACAAGTCCAAGCCCCACTTGGCTAACAAGGATAGAAAATGACCCTACAATATCGAATTGAGAAAGACAGCATGGGGGAAGTGAAAGTCCCTGCTGATGCGCTATACCAAGCACAAACTCAACGTGCTGCAGATAACTTTGCTTTTAGTTCACACAAGATGCCAACCAGCTTCATTCAAGCATTAGCATTCATTAAACAGGCCGCCGCAGACACCAACGCTCAGTTAGGCTTATTAGAAGGTGATATTGCCAACGCGATCGCCGAAGCGAGCCAAGAGATCATCGATGGTAAATACCTCGATCAATTCCCGATCGATGTTTACCAAACTGGCTCTGGTACTAGCTCCAACATGAATGCCAACGAAGTGATTGCAACACTCGCTTCAAGAAGTTTGCAGGGTGACGTGAATCCGAATGATCACGTCAATATGGGCCAAAGCAGCAACGATGTGGTACCAACCGCAATTCAAGTCAGTGTCGCTCTGATGGCTGAAAACAAACTGCTGCCTGCATTAACTCACCTTTCAGAAGCACTTACCGTTAAACAGCAAGAGCTAGCTGAGGTAGTAAAAACAGGCCGTACTCATCTAATGGATGCGATGCCAATTACCTTTGCTCAAGAGCTTGGTGGCTGGAAGTTCCAGATTGAACACGCTAAGCAAGCTATTGAAAGCACCCTACCCGCTATCAAAGCACTCGCTCAAGGTGGTACAGCGGTCGGAACCGGGATCAATGCCGACCCACGCTTTGCCGATAAGTTTGCGAGTAACTTGTCGCAGTCGACAAAGATCAGCTTTAACTCAAGTGAAAACTTCTTTTTCAACCTCAGTAGCCAAGACGCGATCGTTGCATTCTCGGGTCAGCTCAAAACTGCAGCAGTTGCGATCATGAAGATCTCAAATGATCTTCGCTGGATGAACTCAGGCCCATTAGCAGGCTTAGGTGAAATTGAATTGCAGGCGCTACAGCCAGGTTCTTCTATCATGCCGGGCAAAGTAAACCCTGTGATTCCAGAAGCCGCAGCAATGGCAGCAGCACAAGTGATTGGTAACGACACCACCATTACTGTCGCAGGCCAATCTGGTAATTTCCAACTAAATGTAATGCTGCCAGTGATTGCTCATAACGTATTAGAGAGTATAGAGCTTTTAGCTAACAGCTCTGTCGCACTAGCAGATAAAGCGGTTGCGACCTTCACGGTGCGCCAAGACAATCTTGATTTAGCACTTTCAAAGAACCCAATTCTAGTGACGGCACTCAACCCTGTAATTGGTTACTTGAAAGCTGCGGATATTGCCAAGAAAGCCTACAAAGAGGGTTTGCCAATCCTTGATGTTGCAGAAAGAGAAACCGATCTCAGCCGAGAAGAACTCAGCAAGCTGCTTGATCCAACCGCGCTCACTCAAGGTGGCATTGCAGGTTAAAATCAGTAACTCATAACAAGTCTATCGGATCAAAAAAGGCCTCATCTGAGGCCTTTTTAGTCTCTAATAGTTAATTGAATTAACTCACACGATTCAATACCGCTCTGAGTTTTAGTGGCTTCACTGGCTTAGCAATAAAGCTAAAGCTGTTGGCCTTTATCGCTGCCAACATGTCATCGGTTCTATCGGCACTGATGATGACCCCCTCAAAAGAATCTCCAAGGCGCAATCGACACTGCTGTAAGACTTCAAGGCCTGTTCGACCATTGTCGAGACGATAATCCGAGAAAATGACATCCGGCTGCCAGCCATCGTCGAGACACTTCAAGCTTTCGACCAGATCAACCGCCGTCTTAACCTCACAGCCCCAACGTCCAATCAAGTTTTCCATACCGACTAAAATTTCTCGTTCATTGTCGACACACAATATCTTGAGATGCTCGATGTCGCTGGTCACCACTGGTGTCGAAGCTTGCACGACTGGAGCAACTTTTTCTGCTCGAGCTAAGGTGATGGAAAAAACACTGCCTTGACCCGGCCATGAACGCATCGAAATTTGATGACCAAGCACATGAGCAATACCTTTGGAGATGGCTAGCCCTAGCCCCAACCCTTGGTCAGCACGAACTTGGCTACCACGAGTGAACTCTTCGAAGATCTCTTGTTGCTTGTCTTCATCAATACCAGTTCCGTTATCCCACACATCGATTCGTACCTGACCGTTCACTCGCCTCGCACCAAGCACCACTTTCCCTTCAGGGTTATAACGAAAAGCATTGGTCAAAAAGTTCTGAATCACACGCCTCAATAACTTAGGGTCTGAGTGAATGAACAATGACGATGGGATCATCTGAAACTCAATTTTTTGTTGTCTCGCTAAGGCACTAAATTCCGCATTCAAGTTAGTTAGTACGTCATGCACGGCAATCGCGTGAATGTTGGTTTCCAATTTCCCAGATTCCAATCGAGAGATATCTAGCAAGTCACCAATCAGATCTTCTGCAGCGCCTAGCGCACTCTCGATGTGAGACGAAAGCTGCTTCACCTCTTGCTCCTTTGCTACCTCTGAAAGTGACGAAGCAAACAAGCGCGCTGCATTGAGTGGCTGCATCAAGTCGTGACTCACAGCCGCCAAGAAACGACTCTTAGATTGCGATTCTTGGTCAGAGATTTGTGTCGCCTTGACCAAGCGATGGTTCAACTTTTCTAGCTCTTGAGTTCGTTCGTGTACTCTTGATTCCAAGGTTTCATTGGCATCTTTTAACGCTTGCTCTGCTTGTCTGAATACCGTGATGTCGGTAAAGCTCATTACGAAGCCGCCACTTGGCATCGGATTACCTTGCACCTCAATTACTCGGCCATCAGGACGAATACGTGAAGAGGTGTGTCGCGTGCCTTGTTCAAGGTGATAAACACGGCGGCGAACGTGATCTTCTGGGTCACCCGGACCACACAAACCTTGCTCGGCATTGTGGCGAATCACATCTGAAATGGGTCGCCCAACCTGAATCAAACCCGCAGGGAATTCAAACAGTTCTAAGTAACGTTGGTTCCACGCCACCAGCCTCATTTGCTTATCGATCACTGCGATGCCTTGACCAATGTGTTCAATCGCACCTTGTAGTAAACCACGGCTAAAATCATACAGTTCAGAGGCTTCATCAACGATGGTCGCGACCTCTTCAAGCTGCATATTTCTGCCCTGCAGAGCAGAAGTAAGTACTAACTTAGCGGAAGAAGCACCGAATACACCCGCGAGTACGCGCTCTGCATGGCGAATCAAACTTGCGGGCGCTTGTTGATTGGGAAGCAGCGGCTGTCCGTGTTGTTGCCAATAGCTGTGTAAGGCGCTTTTCGCACGCTTTCGACCGACAAAACGCGATGCCAACATCTCTAGTTCAGCGACCGTTACACGGTTCTGATACAGGCTGATATTTTCATTTTCAGGCAGTGGCGTACCAACGAATGCCGCTGATTGTAAGCGCTCACTTAGGCTTGGTCTGGTCGACATCGAAACCACGGCATAGCACAAGGTATTGAGCACAATACTCAGCACAATGCCCCAGTTAGAACTGCTGATATTCCAGCTACTGAGCAGTTCTGGCGGCGTGATAATCCACAGCAAAAGGTTACTTTCGCTATCGCCTGCCAACATGCTGGTTTGACTCATCAGAGTAATCAGCCAAATCACCGAACCGACCATTAAGCCGACATACACACCCTTTCGGTTACCCGGACGCCAGTACAAACCGCCAATCAGTGCCGGAGCGAATTGAGCAATCGCCGCAAATGAAAGGAAGCCAATTGCCGATAGGGAATGAATGGTATCGAGCGCCTGATAGAACACCCAAGCGCCAAGCAGAAGCAACAGGATCAACCCGCGACGAATAACGAGTAACAGACCCGAAAAATGACGATGGGTTCTTTGAGTTAAGCGCATACGACGCAGAAGCAAAGGCATCACTAAATCGTTCGAAACCATGATTGCTAACGCGATGGTCGAGACAATCACCATGCCACTCGCAGCAGAAGTACCACCTAAGAAAGCGAGCAAGGCAATATGATTAGCACCCTCTGCCATTGGCACGCTGATCACGTAAGTATCGGCTGGCATGTCGGTCAATAATCCCTGACCTGCCCACGCTATTGGCAGTACGAACAAACCCATCAAAATAAGATAAAGCGGAAATAACCAACGTGCTGTATGCAGATCTTGAGGGCGTTCGTTTTCAACTACCATGGTATGGAATTGGCGTGGCAAACAGACAATCGCCAACATGGTTAAAACGGTATGAATAATTAAGGTCGGAATATTCGGTGATTCGTAGGTGGAAGCCGCCACTTCCAGCAGGTCTATTTTATCGCTGCTCATCGCTAAATACATGATAAACAGACCAACAATCAAGAATGCCGCCAGCTTAACGATAGACTCAAACGCCACCGCCATCATCATGCCACGGTGATGTTCCGTATTGTCGATGTGCCTGGTACCAAACAACATGGTGAAGATGGCCAGTGCGCCAACCACAAACCAAGAGACGTGATAATCCTGATAGCCAAAATCTTGCGCCAGGCTCGGAGCAACAATATCGAGCCCCATTGTGATACCACGCAATTGCAGCGCGATATAAGGAAGAATGCCGACTACAGCAATCACGGTGACAGCCACCGCCAAGCCTTGGGATTTTCCGTAGCGAGCCGCGATAAAGTCGGCAATAGAGGTAATGTGTTCACGCTTCGCTATCAGAATCAGTCGCGCTAAGATCCGCCACCCAAGAGTGAATACCAGAATCGGTGCGAGATAGATGGGTAAGAAAGACCAAGGGTTATTGCTCGCCTGACCCACCGTTCCATAGAAGGTCCACGAAGTACAATACACCGCAATCGAAAGGCTATAGATCCACGGTCGCCAACGCGATAGCCAACGAACCTGCCTGTCTCCATACCAAGCGATCAGAAATAACACGCCCAAGTAGGCTAAAGAGACTGGAATTACTACCCATCCTTGCATTGAAAACCCTTTCTTCATCCATAAAAAAACCTCTCCATAAGGGAGAGGTTTCATTTAACTAAGGATGTGGGATTAACTCAATCGCATCGCTTAAATTCTGTGCTTTAGACTCTAATAATCACGATTGGTTATCAGCTATGAACTTCTGACTCTGGTTGATTCACTTCAACCACAGAGCTTCTTTCATCCAGTTTAATGAACAGTGCCAGTCCACCCATCGCAGCCATCGCCCAGAAGATATTGGCACCCCATAGCTCATAGCCCCAACCACTTAGTGTTGTCATTAGAGCAATGAATGCGCCCAGCGGGATTGCGTTGTACAGAGCTTGTAACGCCACCATCTTGTTTTGTTCTTCAGATTGAATGTATTGAATCGCAGCGATATGTGCCATCGCAAAGGTCACACCGTGCAGTAGTTGCACCAAAATCAGAGCAGCAATGGCCGTGGTTGATGCTGTGATACCCCAACGAGCCATCACACCTAAGGCCGCCACAACAAACAAAGTACGCAACGTTAACCCAGAGAACAATCGCTTACTCAAAGCAAACACCGCCACTTCGGCAACCACGCCCAAGCTCCATAGGTAACCAATAATGGCTTCAGAGTGCCCCGCTTCTTTCCAGTAAATCGCACTAAAGCTGTAATAAGCGGCATGGCTACCTTGCAGCAGTGCCATCAAAGCCAAGAACTTCACAACAGAAGACTCTCGCAGCAGTTCACCCAGCTTAGGACGGACGGCTTGCTGCTGAGAGTGTGTCACTGGCATCACGTTCGGATTTCTCATCGCCAGCACTAATGACACCAACACACCAGCAAACGCCGTGTACAAGATCATGTCCGTGCCAAATTGCGCGACCAAGTAACCCACCACAGTCGAACCTGCGATAAAGGCAATCGACCCCCACAAACGAGTGCGTCCGTAGTCGAGCATATTAAGACGGCTGTAGTGGTTAGCCATCGCATCCGAAAGCGGAATGATCGGCCCATAACAGAGGTTAAACAGCACCGTTGCCAACAGCATTAATATAAAGCTACCGCCAGTGAAGAAGTGGAAGCCAACAAACAGCAGTGCCGCAAAACTCAACCAACGCAGAGCCGGCATTAAGTGTTCAACTTTATGGATACGAGGCGTAATAACGAGGTTTGCCACACAACGCGTCGCAAAGCCGATACCAATCAATACACCAATGTCACCTGCAGAAACGCCTTGGTCTTCAAACCACAGTGCCCAAAATGGCAAATAAACACCATAGGCAAAAAAGAAACCAAGAAAGTACTGGGAGATCCAGCCATAGGGAGAAGGACTAAACATAGGCGACCTATAAAATGTGCAAAAAGAAGCAGCACCAATTATGCCTACGTCGCATAGGATGAAAAAGGGAATTATTGAAGAGATAGCATTCCTGTATTCAATGAATATCGACATCCCATTTAGTTCAAATATCCAGCGTTCACCAGCACTCACGATCGCATTTAGACTAAAGTCGTCTGGAGCTTCGCTGGTAATTTGTCAGACTGAAAAGAGACTCCTAACTCTTTCGATGCTTATGCCTGATAAATTTAATATGCAGCACCCGCCCTTCGATAGCCTGTCCGACGCGGAACAATTAACGCTGCGTTCCTCATTAGATGTGGTTTATTACCGAGCGCACGAGGTGATATTGGAGGCCGACCGCCCAAGTCGCCATCTGCATATTCTGATTAAAGGGGCCGTCGAAGAGCGTGCCAGCAGCGATGGTGAGATCTACGCGCACTATGCCAATGACGATATTTTCGATGTGCGCAGCCAGTTTGAGCCTCACACCAAGCACCAATATATCGCGCTAGAAGATACCTTAAGTTATCTATTACCAACAGATATCTTCCTTGAGCTTTACCACGCCAATGGCCAGTTCGCGGCTTACTTTGATAGTAACCTCTCTACCCGCAAAGCACTGATTGAAGCGGCTCAGCAACAACAGAATCTTGCCGAGTTCATACTGACCAAAGTCGACGACTCGATTTATCACCCACCACTGATACTCAAACCCGAACAACCCATTAATCAAGTCACTCAAACCCTGAAAGAACAAGGGCTTGACTCGGCTCTGGTTCATTTAGATCATGATGTTCCAAAAGCTTTTGGATCATCATGTATCTTCCCGTATGGAATCGTCACACGAACCAATTTATTGCACGCGGTGATGCTCGATAATCGCCCACTCGATACTGCGGTTGGCGAGATAGCAACCTTCCCTGTTCTGCATGTTAATCAAGGCGATTTCTTATTTAATGCCATGATAACCATGACCCGAAATCGTGTAAAAAGGCTGATGGTTTGTGATGGTCAAAACGCAGTGGGCATGGTGGATATGACGCAAATACTCAGTGCGTTCTCTACTCACTCGCACGTGCTTACTTTGCGAATTGCGCGAGCCACCAGCATTGAAGAACTGGCCATGGCTTCCAACAAGCAGCGTCAATTGGTCGAAAGCCTACTCAGTAATGGCATTCGTACACGCTTTATCATGGAGCTAATTTCAGCCGTAAATGAACAGATCATAGAGAAAGCGTTTGAGTTGGTTATCCCACCAGCGCTGCACAATCATTGCTGTCTCATCGTGCTAGGTTCTGAGGGGCGTGGAGAGCAAATCCTCAAAACCGATCAAGATAACGCGTTAATAATTCAAGATGGTTTGGAGTGGCATCAATGCCAAAGTGCCATGAACGACCTCACCCACACACTGCAGCAATTGGGTTATCCGTTATGCCCGGGCAACGTGATGGTCAACAACCCGAAATGGGTGCATTCAGAGCAAGAATGGAAACAAACCCTCACCAGTTGGGTAAGAAAAGCAACGCCAGAGACAGTGATGGATATCGCCATCATGGCGGATGCACAAGCCGTTGCAGGCAACAGGGAACTATTAAAACCGGTCAAGCAGCACTTGAGTGATTTGATGCTCGGACAAGAATTGATTCTGACCGAGTTCTGCCGCCCAGCCCTTAACTTCTCGGTTCCCTTGACCCTTTTCGGTAACGTGAAACAGTCCAAGTCAGGACTCGACATCAAACAAGGCGGTATTTTCCCAATTGTTCACGGTGTGAGAGCACTGAGCCTTGAACATGGTGTCACGGTCAATAACACCTTTGAACGTATTGAGCATCTCGTGAGTAAGAAAGTGCTAGAGCAAAGCACCGCGGATAACCTCAATGAAGCGCTCAAGCAGTTCTTTAAGTGGCGCTTATCGCAACGCCTATCGCAACAGCACAGCAGTAATAAAATCGACGTCAAATTGATGGAACGAGCAGACCGAGATCTGCTTCGTCATAGCCTGCACGTGGTTAAGAAATTCAAGCAATGGCTTGGCTATCACTATCAGATAAGGGACTAGGCGATTGAACGATGAATAGACTGGTTCGCTATTACTGGCATCACAAGCTCAAAGGCTCTTCATATCAGCCTCTATTTACTGCGCCTGTTCATCAAGAATATGTTTCACTCGATTGTGAAACCACCAGCCTCGATCCCAATCAAGCCGAACTGGTGACCATTGCCGCGACAAAGATCATCGGTAACCGAATCATCACCAGCCAACCTTTTGAAGTGCGGCTACGGGCGCCTCAATCACTCGATTGCAATTCGATAAAAATCCACCGTATTCGCCATCAAGATCTCAAGCACGGAATCGAAGAGAAACAAGCCCTAATAGAACTACTGAGCTTCATTGGTAATCGTCCTTTAGTCGGCTATCACATCCGCTATGACAAGAAAATTCTCGACCGTGCCTGTTTAAAACAGCTCGGATTTCCGTTGCCTAACCGATTAGTCGAAGTGAGCCAACTCTACCAAGACAAACTCGAAAGACAGCTGCCCAACGCCTACTTCGATCTCAGTATGGATGCCATCTGTCGCCAGCTCGATTTGCCTATTCCAGTCAATAAACATGATGCATTACAAGACGCTATCTCCGCTGCGCTGATCTTTGTTCGCCTAAAGCACGGCGACTTGCCCCGATTCAACTCTTCTTACTCTTAATTCAACCACTGGCTTTCTACATAGAGAGCAACATCTCAAAAATGAACTTAACTCGCTATTTTTTAAGTGAAAAGCGGCGTCTCATCCTAAAGTCTAATTGTGGAAATCGCCGTCCTAGCCGAGAGTGATAACACAAAGACGGTTCTGTAATAGACCTAGAAACTGAACACAAAGGAAGTTGCCAGTTCATTAGGAATGTAGGCACAAGGAGAGATGCAATGAGTGAAGCCCACGTTTATCCGGTAAAAGAAAATATTAAATCAACCACACACGCGGATAATGACACTTACCTAGCCATGTACCAGCAATCTGTTTCTGACCCTGAAGGCTTTTGGGGTGAACACGGAAAAATCGTTGATTGGATTAAGCCTTTCACACAGGTAAAAAATACCTCTTTCGACCCTGGTCATATCGACATCCGCTGGTTTGAAGATGGCACGCTTAACGTATCGGCTAACTGTATCGATCGTCACCTTGCAGAACGCGGTGATGAAGTCGCAATCATCTGGGAAGGTGATGACCCTGCCGATGATAAAACTCTAACTTTTAATGAACTACACAAAGAAGTGTGCCTGTTTTCAAATGCTCTGAAAGAGCAAGGCGTACGTAAAGGTGATGTGGTTTGTTTATACATGCCAATGGTACCTGAAGCAGCTGTTGCTATGCTGGCGTGTACCCGTATTGGTGCGGTTCATACAGTGGTATTCGGTGGTTTCTCACCAGAAGCTCTGTCTGGTCGTATTATCGATTCAAACTCTAAAGTCGTGATCACTGCCGATGAAGGCGTGCGTGGCGGCCGTGCTGTTCCATTGAAGAAAAACGTTGATGAAGCGCTGACTAACCCTGAAGTGAAGAACATCGAAAAGGTTGTGGTATTCAAGCGTACTGGCGGCGATGTTGCTTGGCATGAACACCGTGATGTGTGGTGGCACGATGCTATTGCTAATGTATCTGCAGATTGCCCACCAGAAGAGATGAACGCAGAAGACCCACTATTCATCCTTTATACCTCAGGCTCAACGGGCAAACCTAAAGGTGTTATGCACACCACTGGTGGTTACCTTGTTTATGCAGCGATGACCTTTAAATACGTATTTGACTACCAAGAAGGCGAAACCTTCTGGTGTACTGCGGATGTGGGTTGGATTACGGGTCACACATACCTTGTTTACGGGCCACTCGCTAATGGTGCAAAAACCATTTTGTTTGAAGGCGTACCGAACTACCCGAACACAAGCCGCATGAGTGAAGTGGTCGATAAGCATCAAGTGAATATTCTTTATACTGCGCCAACAGCAATTCGTGCACTAATGGCGAAAGGCAACGAGGCTGTTGAAGGCACTTCTCGTGATAGCCTAAGAATCATGGGCTCAGTAGGTGAACCTATCAACCCAGAAGCGTGGGAGTGGTACTACAAAACGATTGGTAATGAGCAATCTCCAATTGTCGATACATGGTGGCAAACAGAAACGGGCGGCATCTTAATCGCACCACTACCGGGCGCAACCGATCTAAAACCAGGCTCAGCGACGCGTCCATTCTTCGGTGTTCAACCAGCACTGGTTGATAACATGGGTAACATCATTGAGGGCGCAACCGACGGCAACCTAGTAATCCTAGATTCTTGGCCGGGCCAAATGCGTACCGTGCATGGCGATCATGACCGCTTTGAACAGACTTACTTCTCTACATTTAAAGGCATGTACTTCACCAGTGACGGCGCTCGTCGTGATGAAGATGGCTACTACTGGATTACGGGGCGTGTTGATGACGTACTTAACGTATCTGGCCACCGTATGGGTACAGCAGAGATTGAATCGGCTCTAGTCGCGTTTGATAAGATCGCAGAGGCAGCGATTGTGGGTATTCCTCACGATATTAAAGGCCAAGCGATTTACGCTTACATCACGCTGAATGATGGCGAGTTCCCAACTGCTGAACTTCATAAAGAAGTAAAAGACTGGGTACGTAAAGAGATTGGCCCAATCGCAACGCCAGATGTGCTGCACTGGACCGACTCATTGCCGAAAACTCGTTCAGGTAAAATCATGCGTCGTATCCTGCGTAAGATTGCTACCGGCGATACAGGTAACCTAGGTGATACCTCTACTTTGGCAGACCCAAGTGTGGTTGATAAGCTGATTGCCGAGAAAGCAGAACTGGCATAAGCAACCAGTCACACCCTGAATTACTGTTTAAAACAGACCTTACCTAAACCGTCACCTATGTGGCGGTTTTTTTATGGCTGATCTTGATCTCAAATATCCCGCCCCAAATTAAGGCTAAGGCGCTTTTTTGTTAAGTTGGTAACAATTCCACGCTGTATCAATAGGAGATTAGACCAGTAAATTGCTGCGATTTGCGCTGAATTAGCTATAATCTGGTTCTAATTTTTAAATTTGGGTTTTTCTCACTAGAAATTAACCGCAAATTTTCAATAAAATGGCAACATTCACGTTCGTAAACACGATAAAGGAAGATAGCCCCACGATGTCTACAAAGTTTCGCATTCTAGTTTTAAATGGCCCAAACCTTAACCTGTTAGGCCTAAGAGAGCCGGCACACTACGGTTCTCAAACACTTGACCAGATAATTAGCTCATTGACCGAGCAAGCGAAAGCACACGATGTTGAGCTATCTCACTTACAGTCAAATCGCGAGTATGAACTGATTGAAGCGATCCATAGTGCTTATCAAAATGTTGATTTTATCATTATCAACCCAGCAGCCTTTACACATACCAGTGTGGCACTGCGTGATGCACTACTTGGCGTAGCAATCCCATTTATTGAGGTTCATCTATCGAATGTTCACGCGCGTGAACCATTCCGTCACCACTCTTACCTATCTGATAAAGCAGAAGGTGTGATTTGTGGCTTAGGTGCCCAAGGTTATCAATTTGCTTTGACCGCTGCGCTCAGCAAGCTCAACTCAAAGTAAACATAAACAACGAACTATTACTAACCTACTCAGTCATAGAGTAAGTTCAATTAACAGATAAAGAGAAAGAAACAATGGATATTCGCAAAATCAAAAAGCTAATCGAATTGGTTGAAGAGTCTGGTATTTCTGAGCTAGAAATCTCTGAAGGTGAAGAGTCAGTACGAATCAGTCGTAACAGCACTGCACCTGTAGCACCTGTTCAATATGCAGCAGCTCCAGCTCCTGTAGCAGCGGCAGCAGCTCCTGCGGCGGCACCTGTAGCAGCAGAAGCAGCGGCTCCAGCAGTTCCAGCGGGACACCAAGTTCTTTCTCCAATGGTTGGTACTTTCTACGGCGCTCCAAGCCCAGACGCAAAACCATTCGTTAAAGTTGGTCAATCAGTAACAGCTGGCGAAACTCTATGTATCGTTGAAGCAATGAAAATGATGAACCAAATCGAAGCTGATAAGTCTGGTGTTGTTACCGCTATCCTAGTTGAAGACGGTCAACCAGTAGAATTCGACCAAGCTCTAGTAATTATCGAATAATAGAGAGCACTCATTATGTTAGATAAATTAGTAATCGCGAACCGTGGTGAGATTGCACTACGTATTCTGCGTGCATGTAAAGAGCTTGGTATTAAAACGGTAGCTGTTCACTCAACAGCTGACCGCGATCTTAAGCACGTACTGCTTGCAGACGAAACCATTTGTATCGGTCCAGCTCGTGGTATCGATAGCTACCTAAACATCCCTCGTATCATCAGCGCTGCTGAAGTTACAGGTGCAGTAGCCGTTCACCCTGGCTACGGCTTCCTATCTGAAAATGCAGACTTTGCAGAACAGGTAGAGCGCAGTGGCTTTATCTTTGTTGGCCCTAAAGCTGAAACTATTCGCATGATGGGTGACAAAGTGTCAGCTATCACGTCGATGAAGAAAGCTGGCGTACCTTGTGTACCAGGTTCTGACGGTCCTCTTGATGATGACGACGCGAAAAACAAAGCGCACGCTAAGCGCATTGGTTTCCCAGTAATCATCAAAGCATCTGGCGGCGGCGGCGGTCGTGGTATGCGTGTTGTTCGTTCTGAAGCAGAACTAACAGAAGCTATCGCGATGACTCGTGCTGAAGCAAAAGCATGTTTCAACAACGACATGGTTTACATGGAGAAATTCCTAGAAAACCCACGTCACATTGAAGTACAAGTGCTTGCAGATGGCCAAGGTAATGCTATCCACCTAGGTGAGCGTGACTGTTCAATGCAGCGTCGTCACCAGAAAGTTGTTGAAGAAGCTCCAGCTCCAGGTATCACTGAAGAGATGCGTAAGTACATTGGCGAACGCTGTACTCGTGCTTGTCTTGAGATTGGTTACCGCGGCGCAGGTACATTTGAATTCCTATACGAGAATGGTGAGTTCTACTTCATCGAAATGAACACTCGTATCCAGGTTGAGCACACGATTACTGAAATGGTAACGGGTATCGACCTAGTGAAAGAGCAACTGCGTATTGCTGCTGGTCAGCCTCTATCATTCACTCAAGATGATATTAAGCTGCGTGGCCACTCAATCGAATGTCGTATCAATGCTGAAGATCCAGTTCGTTTCCTACCTTCTCCAGGTAAGATTGAACGTTTCCACGCACCAGGCGGCATGGGCGTACGTTGGGAATCTCATATCTACACAGGTTACACAGTGCCACCACACTACGATTCAATGATTGGTAAGCTGATCACTTACGGTGAGAACCGTGATGTTGCTATCGCTCGTATGAAGAACGCACTGGGTGAGATGATCGTTGAAGGTATTAACGTTAATACTGAACTTCAACTGTCTATTATGAACGACGAAAACTTCCAACACGGTGGTGCGAACATCCACTACCTTGAGAAGAAGCTTGGTCTGCAATAAAACTAACCCTAAGTAATCGGTTCTTTTAAGAACATTTAAAATGCTCACTTCGGTGAGCATTTTTGTTTTTAGAGCCCCGAAAAACTCAATCTTTAATCCCCATTTTATTCCGTGGGGTTTTGGTGAATTTGCTCATATTTTCTGCTAGACTCGCCATCCAATTTTTCTCATATAGAAGATGCAGCCATGCCTTGGATTCAAATCAAGCTTAATGCTACCAATGAAAATGCCGAACAAATCGGCGACATGTTAATGGAAGAGACTGGTGCTCTTTCTGTAACTTTCCTGGATGCACAAGATACCCCTGTATTTGAGCCTCTGCCGGGTGAAACTCGCCTTTGGGGTGATACTGACATTCTCGCGCTTTACGACGCTGAGACTGATACTGGTGTCGTTCTAGCGCAGATTAAAGCAAGCAACATGTTCCCTGCAGACTTTGCTCATAAAGTAGAGCAAATTGAAGACAAGGATTGGGAACGTGAATGGATGGACAACTTCCACCCAATGAAGTTTGGTGAGCGTTTATGGATCTGCCCTAGCTGGCGCGATATCCCTGAACCTGACGCTGTAAACGTAATGCTGGATCCAGGTCTTGCATTCGGTACAGGTACTCACCCAACAACGGCATTGTGTCTTGAGTGGCTTGAAGGCCTAGACCTTACAGGCAAAACCGTGATCGACTTCGGTTGTGGTTCAGGCATCCTAGCGATCGCAGCGATCAAACTTGGCGCAGCAAAAGTTATCGGGATCGACATTGATCCTCAAGCTCTGCTTGCATCAAAAGACAACGCACAACGCAATGGCGTTGCTGAGCAACTAGAGGTGTTCTTGCCACAAGATCAACCTGAAGGTTTGCTGGCTGACGTTGTTGTTGCCAACATTCTTGCGGGTCCATTACGCGACCTTTCAGGCATCATTAAAGGCCTAGTTAAGCCAAATGGTGTACTTGCGATGTCGGGTGTTTTAGATACACAAGCGGAAGATGTTGCGACTTATTATCGTGATGAGCTTCACATTGATCCGATCATCGAGCAACAAGAGTGGTGTCGTATCTCTGGTCGCAAGCAAGGCTAGACAAGACTTTGGGCGCTAATTGATTGAATTTTATGCAAATTACAAAAACAATTTGTAAATGCTCAAATATTAGTCTTTTCACGCAGCGAAAAAATGCGTAAAATGCGCGCCCTTGCTGGTACAGAACTGTGATGACGTTTTGAAAATCGGAAATTATCAACTTAAGAACAATCTAATCGTCGCTCCAATGGCTGGCGTAACGGATAGACCATTCCGTGAGTTGTGTCTTCGCTATGGTGCGGGGATGGCAGTCAGTGAAATGATGTCCTCCAATCCTAAGGTTTGGAAAACGTCGAAGTCTCAGCAGCGTATGGTACATGAAGGCGAATCGGGCATTCGTTCAGTACAAATCGCTGGTGCAGATCCACAGCTTATGGCCGAGGCTGCTCAATTCAATGTCGATAACGGTGCGCAAATCATCGATATCAATATGGGTTGTCCAGCCAAAAAAGTGAATAAGAAGCTTGCGGGCTCTGCCCTACTTCAGCATCCAGAACTCATTGAAGAGATCTTGAAGGCTGTCGTAAACGCAGTCGACGTTCCAGTAACGTTAAAGACTCGTACAGGCTGGGATACAGATAACAGAAACTGTGTCCAAATCGCTAAAATAGCCGAAGACTGCGGCATACAGGCACTTGCCCTTCACGGGAGAACTCGCGCTTGTATGTACAAAGGTGAGGCAGAATACAAACACATTAAAGCGGCGAAACAAGCTGTATCTATTCCGGTTATTGCTAACGGTGATATCGATAGCCCGGAAAAAGCTAAGTTTGTGCTGGAGTACACCGGCGCTGACGCTTTGATGATTGGTCGTCCTGCCCAAGGTCGTCCGTGGATTTTTAACGAAATCCTACACTATTTGGAAAACGGCACCACGATGGACCCGCTCCCAATCTTGGAAGTGAAGGACATCATGCTTGGTCATGTTAACGCTCTGCATGAATTCTATGGAGAGTTTTTAGGCCCTCGCATCGCTCGTAAGCATGTGGGTTGGTATCTAAAAGAGCATGAACAAGCGAGTGAGTTTCGCCGTACCTTCAACGCACTCGAAGCAGGTGATCTGCAGCTTGAGGCGCTAGAAGGTTATTTTGATAACGTTGCACCATAATTACGAGAAGAGCTAGACCGAATATGTTCGAACAAAATCTGACTTCAGAAGCATTGACAGTGACTACAGTAACATCACAAGACCAAATCACGCAGAAACCACTACGTGATTCAGTGAAAGCATCATTGAAAAACTACCTTGCTCAATTAAACGGTCAAGAAGTCAGCGAGTTATACGAACTAGTATTAGCTGAAGTTGAACAGCCACTACTAGACACCATCATGCAGTACACTCGCGGTAACCAAACTCGCGCAGCAACTATGATGGGTATCAACCGCGGTACTCTTCGCAAGAAACTTAAAAAATACGGCATGAACTAATCGTTCTTTCGTAATTAATTGAATTGAAAGCCAAGCTCATTGATTGAGTTTGGCTTTTTTTTGGCTTGTCGATTGAGTACCAGAAAGAATCTAGCATCAGAACTGTTTATGAAAGGCGCTGTTAGCTACAGCAACGCCCCTTATCAAGATTAGCTGAGTCTAAGGCTGCCAGAATAGAACAATGGCTCGCATCGTCGTCTATGTGGCCACAACACGCATCATTAATCTTCTTGAGTGCCGTACGAATCTTGGTGAGCTCGGTAATCTTTTCATCGATCATCTCCAACTTGGCTGTAGTAATCGACTTCACTTCGGCACAACTGTGCTGCGTCGCTTCCAAACGAATCTCAAGCAATTCTTTAATCTCATCCAAACTCAGCCCCAACTCTTTGGATTTGAGAATAAAGGTCACCTGTTTCTGGTTATTTTCATCATAGAGACGATAACCAGACTCACTGCGACTGGCTGGCGCTATCAGGTTATTCTTCTCATAAAATCGCAAGGTATCGGCCGTCACACCGCATCGTTTCGCTAATTCACCGATCTGGAACATGTTTTTTCCTACTCTTTCGTCCATTCCACAATTAACCTTATCGTTACTTTTCAGGCTGAAATGGTACTTTTCATAATTAATTTTGAGATGCCAAACGATTGCGCGAGCTTTTTTGTAATAAATTAGTTAGAATCTGCGCCATCAAATTTGGAGTTGGTTATCTTATAGCTAGATCATAAGACAAACCCAAAAGGTCTTTACCAAAACTGGCCAATATTTTATCTCTTACTGGTATCTAAGATAATCCACGCTAAGAAGATAGAAACAAGTTCTTTTTTGGCAAATATCTTTATTTTAACCCCATGAATTTGAGGAAGATGGAAGCATGAATAACGCTCGTCCAATTCGCCGCGCTCTAATCAGCGTATCAGACAAAACTGGTATCGTTGAATTTGCACAAGCTCTTGCTAACCGTGGTGTAGATATCCTATCTACCGGTGGCACTGCTCGCCTGCTTGCTGAAAAAGGCATCTCTGTTACAGAAGTATCTGACTACACTGGTTTCCCAGAAATGATGGATGGCCGTGTTAAGACTCTGCACCCAAAAGTTCATGGTGGTGTTCTAGGCCGTCGTGGTCAAGACGATGACGTGATGGAAACTCACGGTATCAACCCTATCGATATGGTTGTTGTAAACCTATACCCATTCGCAGAAACCGTTGCTAGAGAAGGTTGTACCCTTGCTGACGCTGTTGAGAACATCGACATCGGCGGTCCTACAATGGTTCGCTCTGCAGCGAAAAACCACAAAGACGTGACTATCGTTGTAAACGCACACGACTACGAGCGCGTTGTTGCTGAAATGGACGCGAACGAGAAATCTCTAACGCTAGAGACTCGCTTCGACCTAGCTATCGCAGCATTCGAGCACACAGCTTCTTACGACGGCATGATCGCAAACTACTTCGGCACTATGGTTCCTAGCTACGGCGAGAACAAAGAAGGTGACGAAGAGTCTAAATTCCCTCGTACATTCAACCAGCAGTTCGAGAAGAAACAAGACATGCGCTACGGTGAGAACAGCCACCAAGCAGCAGCATTCTACGTTGAAGCAAACCCAGAAGAAGCGTCAGTGTCTACTGCTCGCCAAATTCAAGGTAAAGCACTTTCTTACAACAACATCGCTGACACTGACGCAGCACTTGAGTGTGTGAAAGAGTTCGACCAGCCAGCATGTGTGATCGTTAAGCACGCTAACCCATGTGGTGTAGCACTAGGTGAAGACATCCTAGAAGCTTACGACCGTGCATTCAAAACAGACCCAACGTCTGCATTTGGCGGCATCATCGCTTTCAACCGTGAACTAGACGCAGCAACAGCAACGGCTATCACTGAGCGTCAATTCGTTGAAGTTATCATTGCACCTTCTGTTTCTGCTGAAGCAGTAGAAATCGTAGCGGCTAAGAAAAACCTTCGCCTACTTGAGTGTGGCGAATGGACAACTAAGACAACTGGCTTTGACGTGAAACGCGTTAACGGTGGCTTGCTAGTTCAAGACCGTGACCAAGGCATGGTGTCTGAAGACGACCTTAAAGTGGTTTCTAAGCGCCAACCTACAGCTGAAGAGCTAAAAGATGCGCTATTCTGCTGGAAAGTAGCGAAGTACGTTAAATCTAACGCGATCGTTTACTCGAAAGGTGACATGACTATCGGTGTAGGCGCAGGCCAAATGAGCCGCGTTTACTCTGCGAAAATCGCAGGCATCAAAGCTGCAGACGAAGGTCTACAGGTTGAAGGTTGTGTGATGGCATCAGATGCATTCTTCCCATTCCGTGACGGTATCGACGCGGCAGCAGAAGCGGGTATCAAGTGTGTTATCCAACCGGGCGGCTCTATGCGTGATGACGAAGTTATCGCAGCAGCAGACGAGCACGGCATGGCGATGATCTTTACAGGCATGCGTCACTTCCGCCACTAATTTCCTGTTTATCTAAACGATTAGTAATTATCGAGCCTCTCAACTTTGAGGGGCTTTTAAGAATTAAAGACTTAAGGATTGAAACATGAACGTATTAATCATCGGTGCTGGCGGTAGAGAACATGCTTTGGGTTGGAAAGCAGCACAAAACCCAAACGTTGAAACAGTATTCATTGCTCCAGGTAACGCAGGTACTGCGCTTGAGCCGAAACTTGAGAACGTAAACATCGGCGTTGAAGACATCGCAGGTTTAGTCGCGTTTGCTCAAGAGAAAAAAATCGAACTGACTATCGTTGGCCCTGAAGCGCCATTAGTGATTGGTGTGGTTGACGCATTCCGCGAAGTTGGTCTGCCTATCTTTGGCCCGACTCAAGCAGCAGCGCAGCTTGAAGGTTCTAAAGCATTCACTAAAGACTTCCTAGCTCGTCATGACATCCCAACGGGTTACTACGCAAACTTCACTGAGATTGATCCAGCTATCGCTTACGTACGTGAGCAGGGCGCGCCAATCGTAGTAAAAGCTGATGGCCTTGCTGCAGGTAAAGGCGTTATCGTTGCGATGACACTTGAAGAAGCTGAAGACGCAATCAAAGACATGCTTGCTGGCAACGCATTTGGCGAGGCAGGCAGCCGCGTGGTGATTGAAGAGTTCCTTGAAGGCGAAGAAGCAAGCTTCATCGTAATGGTTGACGGTTCTAGCGTTCTTCCTATGGCCACCAGCCAAGATCACAAACGTGTTGGCGACAAAGACACTGGTCCTAATACTGGCGGCATGGGGGCTTACTCTCCAGCTCCAGTTGTGACTCCTGAAATCCACAACCGCATCCTTGAGGAAGTTATCTACCCAACGGTACGCGGTATGGACGCTGAAGGCGCACCTTACACTGGTTTCCTTTACGCTGGCCTAATGATCGATGCTGATGGAACGCCTAAGGTTATCGAATACAACTGCCGCTTCGGCGACCCTGAAACGCAACCTATCATGATGCGTATGGAGTCAGACCTTGTTGAGCTTTGCCTAATGGCTATCGACGAGAAACTGGACGAAGCTGAGTCTAAGTGGGATCCACGCGCTTCGATCGGTGTTGTTCTTGCAGCTGGCGGCTACCCTGCTGACTACGCAAAAGGTGACGTTATTTCACTACCAACAAGCGAAGTTGAAGGCCAAAAGGTTTTCCACGCAGGTACTACAAATAACGAAGCTGGCGACGTTGTGACAAACGGCGGCCGCGTACTTTGTGCAACAGCGCTAGGTAACACAGTTTCTGAGGCTCAGGAGCGCGCTTACGCGTTAACGAAGCAAGTTAGCTGGAATGGTATGTTCCACCGCAATGACATTGGTTACCGTGCGATTGCGCGCGAGCAAGAGCAGTAATCAATATCGTCACTCGCTTAATCCGAATACGGTGAGTGAGTGACGCAAAAACTGTTCGCAACAAAATGAAAAAAGGCGCCTCTAAGGCGCCTTTTTATTGCTTCATCTGCGGCTGTACAGATAAATCAGCACTTGGCCTACCATAGGCCAAATACTCTTAATTCTTTGATTGCTCACTACTCTTTCAGTAATGATGGCCTTGTCACACAGTCATGGCTGTCATCAGCTAACATCAGTAACTCTTCAACCGACATTTTACCGAGTGAATCGCTGCCTAGAAACGCGGCATAGCTTTCCACAGACGCCAATCGGTCAATCACGAAGCTTGGTAAGGTCTGGTTAAACTCAAAGCTATCAAATTCGCCACCAGAACATGTTTCGAAAGAGCTGCCATTCCAGTAACCCTGAATCAATCGAAAACCTTCGTCATACTGCTTCATTGTGGTATCTAGAACCGACTTAGCTTCCTTCTGGTAGTTCTCAAGCTGTTTAGCTTGGATAGGTAAGATCTTGTTGTTAAGACGATACTGTTGATACACAGCTTCGCCTGACTTATTGAAACGCACATGGACGCGATAAGGGACTAGCTCATTCGATGAATTACGCTGTTCGCCTTCACGAATGAATTCACGCAGTACACCTTCCGACCAAGCATAGTCAGTTTGGTACCAGCCGTAATCGCCCACAGTGACGTAGTCAGCTGAAGTATGAGGTTGTGTTAGCTTGTTGGTGACCCAGTAGAAACTTGTCGCGTCGCCCATGACCTGGCCGCCGGTATGAGTTTCAAATTGCTCTAGGTTTTTGCGAGGGCTTGTTGAAGAACAGCCAATGAGAAATGTAGATAACAGTGAAACGAGAAGAAATGCTTTTTTCATAAAAACCTGTACCGAGGTGGAATACGACTACCTCGGTACAGTTTAGATTATTTCACTGAATCTTTCAGCGCTTTACCTGCAACAAATGCTGGAACATTTGCAGCAGCGATTTGGATCTCGTCACCAGTTTTTGGGTTACGACCAGTGCGAGCTGCACGGTGGTTTACTTTAAAAGTACCAAAACCAATTAGCTGAACTTGATCGCCATCTTTAAGAGCATCTGTAACACCGCCAAGAGTCGCTTCTAGAGCAGCTTTAGCTTGTGCTTTAGAAAGGTCCGCTTTTTCAGCAATAAAGTCGATTAATTGAGTCTTGTTCATTTTAGGTTTCCCTTCTTTGTATTTTTGAATTCAATTCACTCTAAAACATAAATGCCCCATCTGGCAAAGGTTTGTCGTCGATCTTTAGCTCTAATGCCGTAGTTTTAGCCATAATATGAGTAATAACTCACAATTTGTTACTGATTTTATTGAGCAAGCCCTTGTTTAAAAGGGGCTCAGCGCAAAATTAATGATGACCTAGCCACTACTTTTTCTCTATAATCCACGCTGAATCGCTGATAAAGCGTACAATTTAATTTAAGGGCAAACATGCTGCTGCTAACTATTTACGTCTCCATTGCTATTGGAGTTTCTTTCATTTGTTCTGTTTTGGAAGCTGTACTTTTGAGTATTAGTCCGAGCTACATTGCTCAACTAAAACAAAATGGGCACCCTGCAGCAGAGTCATTAGACAAACTGAAAACAGATATTGACCGTCCACTGGCATCAATTTTAACGCTCAACACCATCGCGCATACTATCGGTGCAGCGACAGCGGGTGCACAAGCAGCGGTTGTATTTGGTAGCCAATGGTTGGGTGTATTCTCAGCCGTGCTAACTCTGGGTATTTTGGTCTTGTCTGAGATTGTTCCAAAAACGATTGGTGCAACCTACTGGCGTCAACTTGCTCCAGCATCATCAACTGTACTTCGTTGGATGGTGTTCTTCCTAACTCCGTTTGTTTGGTTCTCAGAGCAAATTACAAAGCGTCTGGCTCGCGGTCACCAAGCACCAAAAATGCGTGATGAGTTGTCTGCAATGGCAATTTTGGCAAAAGAGAGCGGTGAGTTTGCAGAAGGCGAATCAAAAATCCTGAGCAACCTACTTGGCATTCAAGACGTGCCTGTGACTCAAGTAATGACGCCACGCCCGGTTGTATTCCGTGTTGATGCGGAAATGAGTGTGAATACTTTCCTTGAGCAACACAAAGACACGCCATTCTCTCGCCCACTGGTCTACAGCGAGCAGAGTGATAACATCATCGGCTTTGTCCACCGCTTAGAGCTGTTTAGATTGCAGCAAGCCGGTTGTGGCGAAAAAGCGCTAGGTGAAGTGATGCGTCCTATTCACGTGTTACTGAACAACATGGGCCTAGCGAAAGCATTTGACCAAATGATGGCAAACCGTCTGCAACTGTCTTTGGTTGTTGATGAGTACGGCACAATTCAGGGCATTATCACTCTAGAAGATATCTTTGAGCACCTTGTAGGCGAAGAGATCGTCGACGAAGCGGATAAGACCACTGACATGCAAGAACTGGCGTTTCAACGCTGGGAGAAGTGGAAAGAGACGCACGGTGTTATCGAAAACCGCGATGAAGAGGACGAGCTAACGGAAGAAGCTCCAACAGACAACGAAACCTCTGATTCAAAAACTGCGGATGAAGAGCAAGCGCCAAAAGAAGAGAAAAAAGACGCTTAATCTAGATTTGATATCATCAGATACAATAAAGGCTCCCAAGGGAGTAATGCCGATCAGTTAAGAAATTTGTGAGATCATTTGACCGATCCTCAAAAGGCTTCAAAATCCGATATTAGGAAACTAATATCGGATTTTTTTATGTCTTTAGAAAGCCAACTTGTCAATACTTTTCAGTCATGTAATACCTTTCACCACTTTGAAAAATACTCTGAAATTCTTAGTCCAGAGCTTATCCAGCAGGGTTTTGAGCAAGCTGGCGTCGCAACCGTTAGAAGAAGACGGTTACCTTTGGAGGCTGTACTTTGGTCCGTTGTTGGAATGAGTCTCTTTCGTCAACAATCTGTTTGGGATATCGCTAACCAACTCGATATTGTTCTGCCAGACAAACAGCGCTTTGTTGCCCCAAGTGCTGTTGTTCAAGCGAGACAGAGATTAGGCGAAGAAGGTGTTAAGCAAGTCTTTAAGAAGATGGCTGCGCATAGCTATCAATCGTCTAACTTCGAAACTTGGTGTGGACTAAACCTTCTATCCGTCGATGGTGTCGTTTGGAGAACGACAGATACACCTGAAAATCATCAAGAGTTTAAAGCACAAAGCAATCAATCATCTGAGAATATTTACCCTAAGGTACGTATGGTTTGCTTGATGGAGCTTACAAGTCATCAACTAATCGATAGTACATTCTCTGACTATCGCACCAGCGAAATGCGCCTTGCAGAAGAACTCATTGAACAAACCCCCGATCATTCGTTGACTATTTTTGACAAAGGATACTACTCTCTAGGGCTACTTAATCGCTGGAATAAGGTAGGCAAAGAAAGGCATTGGATGCTCCCTGTGAAAAAAGACTTCCAGTATGAAGTCGTTCATAAATACAGTCAGAGTGACGCTATCGTTGATATAAAAACGACACATCAGGCAAGAAAGAAGTTCAGTGATCTCCCTGAGACAATAGAAGCAAGGTTAGTGTCGAAAATTATCAAAGGAAAGACATATCAGGTGCTTACATCAATGCGTGATGGGTTGCGCTTTCCTGGTGAAGACATCGTAGAGCTTTATCGCTATCGTTGGGAAATCGAATTAGGCTATCGGGAAATGAAGCAAACCTTGCTTGATAGTGAGTATACATTACGCAGTAAGCGCCCAGATATGGTCAAGCAGGAGCTCTGGGGAATTTTGCTCGCCTATAACCTTATAAGACAAGTCATGACAAAGGCTGCGAGTCAATTAGATAGCGTTTGGCCAAATCAATTAAGCTTTACGAGTAGTGCTATGGCTGTGACTCAATACTTCGCGGCTTTACCTTTAACGAGTCCTGGAAAACTTCCTAAACATTATGAAGTACTACTCAAGCAAATATCCATGTTTACCCTGCCACCTCGAAGAGAAGATAGAAGTTCCCCTCGTTGGGTGAAACTGAAACCCAAGAAATATGCAACGAACAGAAAAAATGCCAGTCAGCTTAACTGACTGGCATTACTCCCAAGGGAGCCTTTATTTTTATTCGTACTTTGATGCGATAACGAATTATAACGCGACACCAATGTTACTGACTGGGTCTTCACGCAGTTCGTGGCGTAGGTCTTTAATAAGCTCTAGGTCACGCTCAGTCGTTTCACGTAGAGGTCGGAAGATGGCCCACTGAACATCCCACTCTTCACACACCGCTTCGTTTTCTTTCTGATTTTCGTTTGTCACTTCATCTGCGCCTTGAGCAAACTCAAGCTCAGCAACCGTCTTCACCGATTGTTGACTCACTTTAATCACAGCTTCAAACATGTGCTCACGGTCAAGAAGGCCATGGATCAGCGTTGCTAAGCCTTGGCACGCGTCCATAGCAGGGTAAACACCATAGAAGTCAAAATCATCTGCGCTAGGGAATAGTTCTTCTACTTTCTCTAGTTGACGTTCAAAGTTCACCTTTGCCGTTTTAACCGTTAGGATTTCCCAAATGCTATCCAAAACATCACGATAGATTCGAGCTTCCGCAAATTCTGTATTCTCACAAAACATGGCATAGTTAGGGTACATACGCTCACATAGACACGCCATAAAGGTAATTTGTTGCCAAGGTTCTAACTTTTCAAGACGAACCTGCAGTGGATTCTGAAGCATAGTCACTCAATAATTGCAGAAAAAGACAGCGAAAGTGTACTTGATAAACCCTGGAGGGAAAAGGTAAGCCGATGAACAATTTTACGAATAAGCTCTATATTCTTACTGAGCATGACGATACCTATACGCAACTGATTCTAAACCAGGATTTACCCGACTTAGAAATCACTCAAAACCCCGAGTTAGCTGAGATTGTATTAGCCTCACCCCCCCTGATAGCCGAGCGTCTTAACGAGTTTAAAACGCTTGATTGGGTACAAAGCACCTACGCTGGCATCAATAAGCTCACTCAGCCAGAGCTTCGTCAGGATTACACGCTGACCAACGTCAAAGGCATCTTCGGTCCTGCTATCGCGGAGTACGTTTTAGGTTACGCAATCAGCCACTTTAGACACTTTCCTCATTACCACCAGCAACAACAGCAAGGAAACTGGCAGCCTCAGCTTTATTCTAGCCTAACTGACAAAACCATGGTGATTTTAGGAACGGGGTCTATTGGTAGCCATTTAGCAAAAACCGCTGGAGCGTTTGGCATTCATACCATTGGTGTCAACCGCACTGGTATCCCATCAAAACAAGAGACCTTCAAAGATACATTCCACATCAATGAGTTAGAAGCCGCCCTCAAGCAAGCAGATATTGTGGTCAATACCCTGCCATCGACACCTGAAACCCATCAACTGCTTAATCAAACTACTCTCAGTTATTGTTCTAATGTGCTGCTGTTTAATGTCGGCAGAGGGGAAAGCTTAGACAACAAAGCCTTGTTGTTAGCGATTAAAAACCGATGGGTAGAACACGCATTTTTAGACGTATTTGAAAGCGAGCCCCTTTCGCAAGACCACCCTTTCTGGAAACTCCCGCAAGTGACGATTACGCCACACATTGCTGCACTCAGTGAACCAAGACAAGTGGTCGAGATCTTCACAGAGAATTACCAACAGTGGCGAGATGGTTTTACACTGAACCATATCATTGATTTTGATAAAGGCTACTGATGTCCTCTTCGCTACTTAAAGAGATACGACAATGCACAGCGTGTGAGCCTCACCTTTCGCATGGTGCCAACCCTGTCATTCAAGCACATCCAAACGCGCGCTTGCTGATCATAGGCCAAGCGCCGGGTATCAAGGTGCATGAGTCATCCATCCCTTGGAACGATGCCAGTGGTGAAAGATTAAGAGAGTGGCTCGGGATAGACAGCGATACCTTTTATGACGAACAAAGAGTGGCGATTGTGCCTATGGGTTTTTGTTACCCGGGGAAAGGAAAAAGTGGCGACCTCCCTCCAAGGCCAGAATGTGCTGAGCTCTGGCATAAGAAAGTATTGCAGTCACTGCCCAATGTTCAAATGACACTTTTGATTGGGCAGTATGCGCAAAACTATTATTTGAAGGAAAGGACAACCAAAACATTAACAGAGACTGTCAAAAACTGGCAGGCTTGGGCACCAGAGTTTTTACCACTTCCCCACCCTTCACCGCGTAATAATATCTGGCTTAAAAAGAACCCTTGGTTTGAAAGTGAGGTTATTCCTTATATCCGAAAGCACATCTCAGAGCATTTGGCCTACCATGATCTAAATGCCTAATTAACTGTACGTGACGAAATTCAACAAGTATTAAATGCCAAGCTTCAGGCAATAAAAAAGCGCTGCGGGTTGCCCAGCAGCGCTTTCAATCATCTTACACAGAATTACTTGTGGTAAGGCTTAGACAATTCGTGAACAGCGTCAACGAATACACCAGCGTTTTCTGGCGGCACATCTAAGTGAATACCGTGGCCTAGGTTAAATACATGACCTGTACCACCGTCACCGAAGCCTTCAAGAATGCTACCTACTTCTTCACGAATACGTTCTGGTTGAGCGTAAAGCATAGAAGGGTCCATGTTACCTTGCAGTGCTACTTTGTCACCAATACGAGCTTTCGCGTCTGCGATATTGATTGTCCAGTCTAGACCTACAGCATCACAGCCAGTTGCTGCGATAGACTCAAGCCACATGCCGCCGTTCTTAGTGAACAGAGTAACTGGAACACGACGACCTTCGTTTTCACGGATTAGGCCATCAACGATCTTGTGCATGTACTGCAGTGAGAACAGGTTGTAATCACGAGGAGTCAATACACCACCCCATGTATCAAATACCATTACTGATTGAGCACCCGCTTTAATTTGCGCGTTTAGGTATTCAATTACACTGTCAGCCAGCTTATCTAGAAGCAGGTGCAGTGTTTGTGGTTCTGCGTACATCATCTTCTTGATCTTAGTGAACGCTTTAGAGCTTCCACCTTCAACCATGTATGTCGCGAGTGTCCATGGGCTACCAGAGAAACCAATCAGTGGCACTTCGCCTTTCAGATCTTTACGGATCTGACGAACAGCGTTCATTACGTATTGCAGCTCACCTTCTGGATCTGGCAGGCCAATTTTTTCTACGTCAGCTTTACACGTGATAGGACGCTCAAACTTAGGACCTTCACCTGTCTCAAAGTACAAACCTAGACCCATAGCATCAGGGATCGTTAGGATGTCAGAGAACAAGATTGCCGCATCAAGCGGGAAACGACGTAAAGGTTGAAGGGTTACTTCTGATGCAAGTTCCGCGTTTTTGCACAAAGACATGAAGTCGCCTGCTTCTGCACGCGTTGCTTTGTACTCTGGAAGATAGCGGCCAGCTTGGCGCATCATCCATACCGGTGTGTAATCAACAGGCTGTTTTAAAAGTGCGCGTAAATAGCGATCGTTTTTTAATTCGGTCATTCCGTTAAATTCCAGTTCAATCTTATCTAGTTTTGATGGCAAGTATTCTAACACTGATTGAGGGGTAAAAGCTGTGTGCTTTGCAACCTAGATCAAGTTATTAACTTTTAAATCAATGCTTAATTTGCACCCAATTAAGGGAGCATGTTAAAAATTTGTTCGCTAGCGAAAATTACAATTATAACACCTGAGTAGTCACTACTCAGCATCTCATAACGACATCTTACTTACCCCCTCCACTTGTGGAGGGTTTTTTTTAGCTTTTGACCACCCATAGGCCAAATACTATTGCAGGCCATTTAGTGCTCTAGCACCTGCTCTGTCACTTCGCCTTTCATCACGTCATCGACTGTTTTCTCAATCAATTGTCTCGCAATAGTACCAACCGGAGCCACGTCAGGTAGACCCGTCACGTCAAACCACTGAGCATCGGATAGCTCACTGTAATCAGGCTTGAGAGTACCACCCGCATAATCAGCCAGAAAGGCCATCATCATGCTCGATGGGAAAGCCCATGGCTGACTGCCAAAGTAACGAATATTACCCACATCAATGCCAGTTTCTTCTTTGACTTCACGCGCCACACACTGCTCTAAGGTCTCTCCTACTTCTAGGAAGCCCGCTATCACGGTATACATGCCCGTTTTATGTCTTGGGTGCTGTGCCAGCAATATCTTGTTGTCGTTTCGCACAGCGACAATGATGCACGGGAAGATACGTGGATAATGAAGAGTTCTACAGTCACCACACTGCATCGCAACCTGATTGTGATTCAGGTGATTACGACCGCCGCACTGCGGGCAGAAACGCATACTTTGGGTCATGTGCCCATATTGGATAGCCTTACTTGCCATGAGAAAGTTCGATTCAGGCCAGTGCAGTAACTCTCGCAGGTTAACCATGCTCAGTTCACTCTCGACATCACAATCGTTAAGCCAATACACCTTACGACCTTGATGTTGGCCTATACAAATCGCATGTTCAACACTCAGCCCTAACTCGTCAGCTGAGCCGTAAGGAAACTGATCATTATTAACCCAAATATCACTACCTGAAACGACGCACCAATAAGCTTGCTCTGTCATTTTCTTATCACTTTTTTTTAACATCCCTATGCCTCATTGCTTGCAGTTCGTTCATTTTACTGGCAATCTAATTTCATACTAGAGTTGTAGCAGAGAATAATTCAAGCTATTACTTTTAGTAGCTATCAATAAACGGACCCTGCTTAGGCAATTACTTGATCACAAGGTTGTGATCAGATCATGAGGACATGGTCATGCTAAATAAATTCAAACAGATACAAGAACAATGGGGTGGCTCTAATGAGGTCATCGATCATTGGCTCGAAACTCGACAGTCTCTAATCGTTGAGTATTGTAAGCTAGGTGCCTTGCAGCCAGCTAGCAACGGGCAATCAAACGTTGTTGAACTCCCTTCTCCTAAAGAAATAAGCTCATTCTGCGATCATGTTGTCGATTATATCTCAGAGGGTCATTTTAAGATCTACGATATGGTCATGAAAAAATGGCAAGCAACAGGCTTTAAAACCAATGACGAGATTGATACAACTTACGCGAAGATCGTACTCACAACCGAGCCACTTCTAGAGTTCAATGATAAGTACGTTAAAGTAAATGCAGACGATGAGTTGCCTAACTTCGAAGGAGATATGTCAAAAGTAGGTGAACTACTCGAAGTACGTTTTGAAGTAGAAGATAATCTTATCCAGCTTATTGCAGACAGTTTAGCGATTCCACCAGGCGCTTAGTTAGCTGAACCCTTAATAAGCTTGCCTCTGTGCAAGCTTTTTGTTTTGCCTATAACTCCCCTAACCACTCAACTCTATTAAAGCCTAAGTACCACCAGCAAACTGCTAATCCGTCCCCTCGACTCATCCACGATTATCCTCTTTCCATCAATGCTCATGATTCACCGGCTAGCGTCAGTAAAAACACGCCTAAGCTCACATACCAATAACCCAAACGCCAGATACAAAAAAGGCACCCGTAGGTGCCTTTTTGTTATCTCTTAGAGACTACTCTTCTGAAGAGAAACCAGCATTTAGAAGTGCTGCTAGATTGTCAGTAGCTTGTTCAGCTGAAGGACCTTCTTGCTCTTCTTCACGCTTAGCTTGACGCTCTTGGTGGTATGCGAAACCAGTACCAGCTGGGATCAGACGACCAACAATTACGTTCTCTTTCAGACCGCGAAGGTCATCACGCTTACCAGAAACCGCAGCTTCTGTTAGTACGCGAGTCGTTTCTTGGAACGATGCAGCTGAGATGAATGACTCAGTTGCAAGAGATGCTTTAGTAATACCTAGTAAATCACGTTCGAAACGTACTAGTTCTTTACCTTCAGCTTCTAGCTTACGGTTAGCAATCTTAACATTGTGGTACTCAACTTGTTCGCCAGGTAGGAACTGAGAGTCACCAGAATGAGTGATTGTACACTTACGTAGCATTTGACGAACGATAGTCTCAATGTGCTTATCGTTAATCTTAACGCCTTGTAAGCGGTAAACTTCTTGAACTTCGTTCGCGATGTACTGAGTTACTGCGTGGATACCACGTAGACGCAGGATATCGTGTGGAGTTTCAGGACCGTCGGCGATTACATCACCACGTTCAATCTTCTCACCTTCGAACACGTTCAATTGACGATGCTTAGGAATCATCTCTTCGTAAGCGTCACCGCCTTCACGAGTGATTACTAGACGACGCTTACCTTTCGTTTCTTTACCGAAAGACACAGTACCTGTGTGCTCAGCAAGGATCGCAGGCTCTTTAGGCTTACGAGCTTCGAATAGGTCAGCTACGCGTGGAAGACCACCGGTGATATCTTTGTTTCCGCTCGATTTTTGAGGGATACGAGATAGTGTGTCACCAATGCCAACTTCAGCGCCATCTTCAATGTTTACAATCGCTTTACCAGGTAGGAAGTAGTGAGCTGGCATTTCAGTACCAGGGATCATTACATCGTTACCTTGCTCGTCAACAAGTTTGATAGCTGGACGCATATCTTTACCTGCTGCTGGACGAGCTGCTGCATCTGTAACTTCAGAAGAAGAAAGACCAGTTAGATCATCCGTTTGACGAGAAACAGTTACGCCATCGATCATATCAACGAACTGGATGCGACCTGCCACTTCAGTGATGATTGGCATAGTGTGCGCTTCCCAGTTAGCTACAACTTCACCAGCTTCCACTGCGTCGTTGTCCGCTTTGCTCAGTACAGAACCGTAAGGAAGTTTGTGCTTCTCTTTAGTACGACCGAACTCATCAATAATCGTCATCTCAGATGCACGAGAAGTGATAACTAGCTTCTTGTCTTTGTTGATTACGAACTTAGCGTTGTGAAGCTTCACAGTACCAGTTGTCTTAGCTTGGATGCTGTTCTCTGCTGCTGCAGTAGATGCCGCACCACCGATGTGGAACGTACGCATCGTTAGCTGTGTACCCGGTTCACCGATAGATTGTGCAGCGATAACACCAACTGCTTCACCTTGGTTCACTAGGTGACCACGTGCTAGGTCACGACCGTAACACTGTGCACAACAACCGAAGTCTGCATCACAGGTAACAACAGAGCGCACTTTCATGCTATCTACTGAGTTGTCTTCCATGATTTGACACCACTTCTCATCAATCAGAGTATTACGTGGAATCAGTACATCTTCAGTACCAGGCTTAAGAACGTCTTCAGCTACTACACGACCTAGAGCAAGCTCAGAAAGTGCAACTTTAACGTCACCACCTTCGATGTGAGGCATCATGTCGATACCTTCATGCGTGCCACAGTCATGTTCGTGTACTACAACGTCTTGAGCAACGTCTACTAGACGACGAGTTAGGTAACCCGAGTTTGCTGTTTTCAGTGCTGTATCCGCAAGACCCTTACGAGCACCGTGCGTTGAGATAAAGTACTGAAGGACGTTTAGACCTTCTTTAAAGTTCGCAGTGATCGGCGTTTCGATGATTGAACCATCTGGACGCGCCATCAGACCACGCATACCCGCTAGCTGACGAATCTGAGCTGCAGAACCACGTGCGCCCGAGTCGGCCATCATGTAGATGCTGTTGAACGATTCTTGCTGTTCTTCTTCACCGTCACGGTTGATAACTGTTTCAGAAGATAGGTTATCCATCATTGCTTTCGCAACTCGGTCATTCGTAGATGCCCAGATATCGATAACTTTGTTGTAACGCTCACCCGCAGTAACAAGACCAGATTGGAATTGCTCTTGGATTTCACGAACTTCTTCTTCAGCAGATTCAATTTCATCGTATTTCGCTTGAGGTACAACCATATCGTCGATACCTACAGAAACACCAGAAAGTGCCGCGTATGCAAAACCTGCGTACATGATTTGGTCAGCGAATACTACTGTGTCCTTAAGACCAAGCTTACGGTACGCTTCGTTAAGAAGGGTAGAAATTTGCTTCTTACCTAACTTTTGGTTAACGATGCTGTACGGTAGGCCAGCTGGAACGATTTGCCATAGCATTGCACGGCCGACAGTTGTATCAACCATCTTCGTTTCAGTAGTGCTGTTACCATCTTCGTCTACTACGGTCTCAGTGATACGAACTTTAACGCGAGCGTGAAGCTCAGCAGTCTTAGTACGGTATGCCTTCTCAGCCTCTTCAGGGCCAGCAAGGTACATACCTTCGCCTTTCACGTTGATCTTTTCACGAGTCATGTAGTAAAGACCCAATACAACGTCCTGAGAAGGTACGATGATCGGATCACCTGACGCTGGCGACAGAATGTTATTCGTCGACATCATCAGTGTACGTGCTTCAAGCTGTGCTTCTAGAGTTAGAGGCACGTGTACCGCCATTTGGTCACCATCGAAGTCGGCGTTGTATGCCGCACACACTAGTGGGTGAAGCTGAATCGCTTTACCTTCGATTAGTACTGGTTCAAACGCTTGGATACCTAGACGGTGAAGTGTAGGTGCACGGTTAAGCAGTACTGGGTGTTCACGGATAACTTCGTCTAGGATATCCCATACGATAGCTTCTTCGCGCTCTACCATCTTCTTAGCAGCTTTGATTGTCGTAGCCATGCCACGAGTTTCTAGCTTGCTGTAGATGAACGGCTTAAATAGCTCAAGTGCCATCTTCTTAGGAAGACCACACTGATGTAGACGAAGGTATGGACCTACTGTGATTACAGAACGGCCAGAGTAGTCTACACGTTTACCTAGAAGGTTTTGACGGAAACGACCTTGCTTACCCTTGATCATATCAGCAAGAGATTTCAGAGGACGCTTGTTCGAACCTGTAATCGCACGACCGCGACGACCGTTATCTAGAAGTGCATCAACAGACTCTTGCAGCATACGCTTTTCGTTACGTACGATGATGTCCGGAGCAGCTAGCTCTAAAAGACGCTTCAAACGGTTGTTACGGTTAATAACACGACGGTAAAGGTCGTTCAGATCAGAAGTCGCAAAACGACCGCCATCTAGTGGTACTAGAGGACGTAGATCTGGCGGTAGCACTGGAAGTACAGTCAGGATCATCCATTGTGGGTCGTTGCCCGATTGGATGAACGCTTCAACTAGCTTCAAACGTTTAGTAACTTTTTTACGCTTAGTTTCAGAGTTAGTTGTTTCCAACTCTTCGCGCATTTCTTCCACTTCTTGATGAAGGTCCATTGTTGCAAGCAGATCTTTGATCGCTTCAGCACCCATCTTAGCAGTGAATTCGTCACCCCACTCTTCTAGACGATCTAGATACTCTTCTTCAGTAAGCATCTGAGATTTTTCTAGATCAGTCATACCTGGTTCAGTTACTACGTACATTTCGAAGTAAAGAACACGTTCGATATCACGTAGAGGGATATCCATTAGTAGACCGATACGAGACGGCAGTGATTTTAGGAACCAGATGTGAGCAACTGGAGAAGCTAGCTCGATGTGGCCCATACGGTCACGACGAACTTTAGTTTGTGTAACTTCAACGCCACACTTCTCACAGATAACACCACGGTGCTTCAGGCGCTTGTATTTACCACAAAGACATTCGTAGTCTTTAACTGGACCAAAAATACGCGCACAGAACAGACCATCACGTTCAGGTTTGAACGTACGATAGTTAATTGTTTCCGGTTTCTTAACTTCACCAAAAGACCATGAACGGATCATGTCTGGTGAAGATAGACCGATTTTGATTGCATCAAATTCTTCGGTCTTATGCTGTGCTTTTAGAAAGTTTAATAAGTCTTTCACATTCAGCTCCTGTAAGGAGTTAAAGGAGCTCGCTACTGCAGCGGGCTCCCTTTTACCAAATAATCCTATCTTCTTTTAAAAAGAGGAGGGATTACTCTTCGTCTTCTAGCTCGATGTTGATACCTAGCGAGCGAATCTCTTTCAACAGTACGTTGAACGACTCAGGCATACCAGGTTCCATGCTATGGTTACCGTCTACGATGTTCTTATACATCTTAGTACGGCCGTTAACGTCATCCGACTTAACTGTTAGCATTTCTTGTAGAGTATATGCAG
The DNA here is from genome assembly GCA_041879425.1 of Vibrio pomeroyi. Taxonomy (NCBI): domain Bacteria; kingdom Pseudomonadati; phylum Pseudomonadota; class Gammaproteobacteria; order Vibrionales; family Vibrionaceae; genus Vibrio; species Vibrio pomeroyi. The sequence continues at coordinate 3,409,829 of CP090854.1, forward strand.
CACCGTATGCTTCTAGTGCCCATACTTCCATCTCACCGAAACGCTGACCACCGAACTGAGCTTTACCACCAAGTGGTTGCTGAGTTACTAGGCTGTAAGAACCAGTAGAACGAGCGTGCATCTTGTCATCAACCAAATGGTTCAGTTTCAGCATGTACATGTAACCTACAGTTACAGGACGCTCAAACGAATCACCAGTACGACCATCAAACAGTTTAAGCTGACCAGATTCAGGCAGATCACCCAGTTTAAGTAGTTCTTTGATTAATGTCTCAGAAGCACCGTCGAACACAGGAGTAGCAATCGGTAGACCGCCACGTAGGTTCTTGATCAGTGTACGAACTTGATCATCAGACAGTTCAGCAATATCAACTTTCTGACGAGTATCACCAAGATCATAAACCTTCTGTAGGAACTCACGGAACTTATGCAGTTCTTGTTGTTCCTTAACCATTTGGTTGATCTTGTCACCGATACCTTTCGCAGCCAAACCTAAGTGAACTTCTAGGATCTGACCGATGTTCATACGCGATGGTACACCCAGCGGGTTAAGTACGATGTCTACAGGTTGACCTTTCTCATCGTATGGCATGTCTTCAACAGGGTTAATCTTAGAGATTACACCTTTGTTACCGTGACGACCGGCCATCTTATCACCAGGCTGGATACGACGTTTAACCGCTAGGTAAACTTTAACAATCTTAAGAACGCCAGGCGCTAGATCATCACCTTGAGTGATTTTACGACGCTTAGTTTCAAACTTCTTATCGAAGTCTGCTTTTAGCTCATCCCACTGCTCAGCAAGTTGCTCAAGCTGTGTTTGTAGCGCATCGTCTTCTAGAACTTGCTCTAGCCATTGCTTACGACCGATAGTATCAAGCTTAGCTTCAGAGTAACCACCAGACAGAAGTACAGCTTTAACACGGTTAAGAAGGCCACCCTCAAGAATTTGGAACTCTTCAGTTAGGTCTTTCTTAGCTTCTTTAAGCTGCATCTGTTCGATTTCAAGTGCACGCTTGTCTTTCTCTACGCCATCGCGAGTGAAGACTTGTACATCGATGATAGTACCCGAAACAGAGTTTGGTACACGTAGAGAAGTATCTTTAACATCAGATGCTTTCTCACCGAAGATAGCACGTAGTAGCTTCTCTTCAGGAGTCAGTTGAGTTTCACCTTTAGGTGTTACTTTACCAACTAGGATGTCGCCACCCTTAACTTCAGCACCAATGTAAACGATACCTGACTCGTCTAGTTTAGACAGAGCAGACTCACCTACGTTTGGAATATCAGCTGTGATCTCTTCAGAACCCAGCTTAGTATCACGAGCCACACAAGATAGTTCTTGGATGTGGATAGTCGTGAAACGGTCTTCTTGAACTACGCGCTCAGATACTAAGATCGAGTCTTCGAAGTTGTAACCGTTCCAAGGCATGAACGCGATACGCATGTTTTGGCCAAGAGCTAGTTCACCAAGGTCTGTTGAAGGACCGTCAGCAAGAACGTCGCCGCGTGCAACTGGTTCGCCAGGAAGTACAGTTGGACGTTGGTTGATACATGTGTTTTGGTTCGAACGCGTGTACTTAGTTAGGTTGTAGATATCGATACCAGCTTCGCCAGGTACCAACTCATCTTCGTTAACCTTAACTACGATACGAGAAGCGTCTACAGACTGAACTTGACCACCACGTTTAGCAACCGCTGTAACACCAGAGTCAACTGCGATGTTACGTTCAATACCAGTACCTACTAGAGGCTTGTCAGCCTTAAGTGTTGGTACAGCTTGACGTTGCATGTTCGCACCCATCAATGCACGGTTCGCATCATCGTGTTCTAGGAACGGGATAAGCGAAGCAGCGATAGATACTACTTGGTTTGTCGCAACGTCCATGTAGTCAACGTGATCACGAGGGTGAAGACCAGATTCACCTTTTTGACGAGCTGTGATTAGCTCATCTGCAAACGTACCTTCTTCAGTAAGAACAGTGTTTGCCTGCGCGATTACGAATTGACCTTCCTGGATTGCAGACAGGTAATCAACTTCTTCTGTTACTACACCATCTACTACACGACGGTACGGAGTTTCTAGGAAACCGTAATCGTTACAACGTGCAAACGCAGATAGCGAGTTAATTAGACCGATGTTTGGACCTTCAGGCGTTTCGATCGGACATAGACGACCGTAGTGAGTTACGTGAACGTCACGTACTTCGAAGCCTGCGCGCTCACGAGTAAGACCACCAGGACCTAAAGCAGAGATACGACGCTTGTGCGTAACTTCTGACAATGGGTTGTTTTGGTCCATGAACTGTGAAAGCTGTGAAGAGCCAAAGAATTCTTTAACTGCAGCAGAGATCGGCTTAGCGTTGATAAGATCTTGAGGCATGATTGCATCAAGGTCACCAAGGCTTAGGCGCTCTTTAACGGCACGTTCTACACGAACTAGACCAACACGGAATTGGTTTTCTGCCATTTCACCTACAGAACGGATACGACGGTTGCCAAGGTGGTCGATATCGTCCACTTCACCAATACCGTTACGGATACCAATCAGTTTCTTCATCACTTCGATGATGTCTGATTCATCCAGAGTACCGCGCTCTTCTTCTTCTTCACGCTCGATAGAGCTGTTGAACTTCATACGGCCTACAGTTGATAGGTCGTAACGTTCTTCAGAGAAGAATAGGCTTTCGAATAGAGATTCTGCAGCTTCTTTCGTTGGTGGCTCGCCAGGACGCATCATGCGGTAAATTTCTACCAATGCAGAGATGCGATCTACTGTGCTATCTGCACGTAGAGTGTCTGACATGAATGGACCGTGATCTAGGTCATTCGTGAACAGAGTTTGTAGAGCCTTGTGGCCTGCTTGAGACAGGTTAGCAAGTGCTTCTAGGCTAATCTCTTGGTTCGCGCCAACGATGATCTCGCCAGTTGCTTCATTGATGTAATCTTTAGATGCAACTTTACCAACGATGTACTCTACTGGTACTTCGATGTGCTCAACGCCATCTTTTTCAAGTTGACGGATATGGCGAGCAGTAACACGACGACCAGTCTCAACGTAAGTTTTGCCGTTTGCTTCGATGTCGAATGACGCAGTTTCACCACGTAGACGATCAGGAACCAACTCCATAAGAAGAGTTTGGTCTTTCACTTCGAAGTTCACTTTGTCGAAGAACAGATCAAGGATCTCTTCAGTCGATTTACCAAGTGCACGAAGAATAATCGATGCTGGTAGCTTACGACGACGGTCGATACGTACGAATAAGTTATCCTTAGGATCAAACTCAAAGTCTAACCATGAGCCACGGTAAGGAATTACACGTGCGTTATAAAGAACTTTACCTGATGAGTGGGTCTTACCCTTATCACTGTCGAAGAACACGCCTGGGCTTCGGTGCAGCTGGGATACGATAACCCTCTCGGTACCATTAATTACGAAAGTACCATTGTCTGTCATAAGCGGAATTTCGCCCATGTAGACTTCTTGTTCTTTAATGTCTTTTACAGTACCTGCTGGTGCATCTCGATCAAAGATAACTAAACGTAGTTTTACGCGTAGTGGCTTTGAGTAAGTAACACCGCGGATTTGACATTCTTTAACGTCAAAAACTGGCTCACCAAGACGGTAGCTAACGTATTGCAGCTCAGAATTGCCGTTGTAGCTCTGAATTGGAAATACAGAACGGAAAGCAGCTTCAAGACCGTATTGACCTTCTGGATCCTGTTCGATGAATTTGTCGAAAGAATCAAGCTGGATCGATAACAGGTATGGAATGTCCAAAACTTGTGGACGAGTACCAAAATCCTTACGGATGCGCTTTTTCTCGGTATAAGAGTAAACCATGGGGTTCCTCAGCTCGCTGATAAGTGACCCAAACCACCCAAAACACTCTTCAGAGGGGGTGGTGACAAACAGCTGTTTAGTGGTAGTGAACAATCATTTCGAAAAAATGACTGTTTTTTTGCTCGGATTATGACGGTTAAACAGCGGAAATTTCGTCATAGCCCTACAGCGCAAAAAGGCCGGTGGTTAATAAACCACCAGCCATTAGCCTTGCGGCTATGAAATTAAGTAATAATTACTTGATTTCAACAGAAGCGCCAGCTTCTTCTAGCTGTGCTTTAAGAGCTTCAGCTTCAGCTTTGTCAACGCCTTCTTTAAGCGCTGCAGGAGCTGAGTCTACAAGACCTTTAGCTTCTTTAAGACCTAGGCCAGTTGCGCCACGTACAGCTTTGATAACTTGTACTTTGTTAGCGCCAGCAGCAGTTAGGATTACGTCGAATTCAGTTTGCTCAGCAGCAGCGTCGCCGCCAGCTGCGCCACCAGCTACAACTGCAGCTGCAGCTGAAACGCCGAATTTCTCTTCCATAGCTTCGATAAGCTCAACAACTTGCATTACAGACATTTCTGCAACTGCGTCTAGGATTTGCTCGTTAGTAATAGACATAACAATTCTCTTTTAAGTCAACAATAAGTTTAATTTGCAACCAGTGAAAAGCAAGGCTTAAGCCGCTGCTTCTTCTTTTTGGTCACGTAGTGCAGCGATAGTACGAACCAGCTTGCCAGCAGAAGCTTCTTTCATGCACATCATTAGGCGTGCGATAGCTTCGTCGTAAGTTGGTAGTGTCGCTAGTACTTCAGCATCAGTAACTGCGCCTTCAAATGCAGCAGCTTTGATCTCGAAATCTTTGTTCTCTTTAGCGAAGTCTTTGAAAAGACGCGCTGCAGCACCTGGGTGCTCGTTAGAGAACGCGATCAGAGTTGGACCAGTGAAAGTGTCTACTAGACACTCGTAGTCTGTACCCTGAACCGCACGGCGTGCTAGTGTGTTACGAACAACTTTCATGTAAACACCCGCTTCGCGAGCTTGTTTACGTAGAGAAGTCATTGCGCCAACTTCAACGCCACGAGAATCAGCTACAACTGCAGAAAGTGCACCACTGGCAGCTTCGTTGACTTCAGCAACAATTGCTTTTTTGTCTTGAAGATTTAAAGCCATTTGGATTAACCTCTGGTTGTGATTACAGCACCCAATACAAAATGTATTGAGCGTTTACGATGTCATTTAAAAATGAATAAATCCACTTCAAACCACAACATCGCCTACGTAGGTTTTATTAAGCTATCAATAATCTAATGAAAATCGACAGCGCCTACGGTCTTGGGATAGATGATTTCAAATTGCTTTAAAACCACCCAACCACAAATATTAGGCGCAGAAGTATACACTAAATCTGCGCCTAAGCAAATTAGTTTGCTTGAGTATCAAGACTAGCTTGATCAACAGCAACACCAGCACCCATCGTAGTAGAGATGCTTACTTTCTTCAGGTAAGTACCCTTAGCTGAAGAAGGCTTAGCTTTCTTAAGAGCAACTAGAAGTGCTTCTAGGTTCTCTTGAAGCTGGTTAGCTTCGAAAGATGCTTTACCGATAGTAGTGTGGATGATGCCGTTCTTGTCGTTACGGTAACGAACCTGACCAGCTTTAGCGTTCTTAACCGCTTCAGCAACGTTAGGAGTTACAGTACCAACTTTAGGGTTTGGCATAAGGCCGCGTGGACCTAGGATTGTACCTAGTTGACCAACAACACGCATTGCATCTGGAGAAGCAACAACTACGTCGAAGTTCATTTCACCTTTTTTCACTTGCTCAGCAAGATCTTCCATACCAACGATATCTGCGCCAGCAGCTTTAGCAGCTTCTGCGTTTGCACCTTGAGTGAAAACAGCAACGCGGATGTCACGGCCAGTACCGTGAGGTAGCACAGTTGCGCCACGAACGTTTTGGTCAGATTTACGAGCATCGATGCCTAGGTTAACAGCAACGTCTACAGACTCAACGAATTTAGCAGTCGCTAGTTCTTTAAGAAGAGCAACAGCTTCGTTGATTTCGTATTCTTTAGTTGAGTCAACTTTGTCGCGGATTACGCGCATACGCTTAGTAAGTTTTGCCATGATCTTATCCCTCTACCACTAGGCCCATTGAACGAGCAGTACCAGCAATAGAACGCTTCATTGCTTCGATGTCAGCACCAGTCATATCAGCAGCTTTAGTTTCTGCGATTTCTTGGATTTGAGCGTCAGTTACTGTGCCCACTTTTTCAGTGTTTGGACGACCAGAACCAGACTTAACGCCAGCAGCTTTCTTAAGAAGAACAGCAGCAGGTGGAGTCTTAGTTACGAACGTGAAAGAACGGTCGTTGTAAACAGTAATAACTACTGGAGTAGGTAGACCTTTCTCAACAGATTCTGTTTTTGCGTTGAACGCTTTACAGAATTCCATGATGTTCACGCCGTGTTGACCTAGAGCAGGACCAACCGGTGGACTTGGGTTTGCCATACCAGCTGCAACTTGCAGTTTGATATAAGCTTCAACTTTCTTAGCCATGATATTTCCTAATATTTGGGTACATGCGCCAGCCGTAAGGCGAGCTCCCCATAATTTCAATTAACGCTTTTTACTTCCATAGAAGCAAAAAGGCGCGAAATTATAATCATAATTCGCGCCTTTAACAACCCTAAAAAGGTGATTTTTTATACTCTTTAATTTTGAACAGCTTATGAACTATTTATCCACAACTTGCTCAAAAGGTAAGAGTATTAGTCCAGTTTTTCAACCTGACCAAATTCAAGCTCAACCGGTGTTGCACGACCAAAGATCGATACAGATACCTTAATGCGGCTTTTCTCGTAATCTACTTCTTCAACAGTACCGTTGAAGTCAGCAAATGGACCATCGTTCACACGAACCACTTCACCCGCTTCGAACATTGTCTTAGGACGTGGAGACTCGCTCGCTTTCTCTAGACGGTTCAAGATAGCATCAGCTTCTTTATCAGTGATTGGTGCAGGACGATCAGAGGTACCACCAATGAAGCCCATAACACGCGGAATGCTGCGTACTAAGTGCCATGATTCATCATTCATGATCATTTGAACTAATACGTAGCCAGGGAAGAATTTACGTTCACTTTTACGACGTTGGCCTGCACGCATTTCCACTACTTCTTCAGTAGGTACTAGCACATCGCCAAATAGTTCTTCCATGTTGTGCATTTTAATATGCTCGCGTAGCGACTGTGCAACACGACCTTCGAAGCCAGAAAAGGCTTGAACTACATACCAACGTTTTTTTGGAGCTTCACTCATGAATCAGAACCCTCTACACCCCAGTTGCTAGAGAAACTAGACGGACCATAATGCCGTCAATTCCCCAAAGCACTAGAGACATAACAATACATACAGCTAAAACGATCAATGTAGTTTGCATAGTTTCTTGGCGAGTAGGCCAAACAACTTTACGAATCTCCATACGAGATTCTTTTGCAAAATCGATCGCAGCTTTACCTTTAGTTGTTGTTGCTGCAACGCCTAGTGCGGCAGCAATCAGCACAACTACACCTGCAGCGCGAATTACAACAGACAATTCACCATACAGGTAATTACCCACAACAGCAGCAGCCAACAGAACAAAAGCGACAATCCACTTCATTGTATCTGCTGCACTTGAGCTATCAGGAGTTTCAGCGTTTGCTTTCATAAAACCAACCTGTGATAAGTCTTAAATATAGACGACAATAACCCCGCTGTTGCAGGGCACATTCCTTTGCGTTGCAAAACAACACATCTAACAGTCATTTTAGTCAAAAAGACCGTTTAATTCTTTGCTAAGAGCTGAAATTGATGTCAAATCGCTCAACTCTTTTTTCAGCGCAGAAAAAGGGCATCAAATGATGCCCTTTTTACTAGTGGTTCGTCAAATCTTATGCAAAGATTTTAGCTACAACACCAGCACCAACTGTACGGCCACCTTCGCGGATTGCGAAACGTAGACCTTCGTCCATTGCGATTGGAGCGATTAGCTCAACAGTCATTTGAACATTGTCACCTGGCATTACCATTTCTACGCCTTCTGGTAGAGTGATGTCGCCTGTTACGTCAGTTGTACGGAAGTAGAACTGTGGACGGTAACCTTTGAAGAAAGGAGTGTGACGGCCGCCTTCGTCTTTAGAAAGTACGTATACTTCAGACTCAAACTTAGTGTGTGGGTTGATAGAACCTTTCGCAGAAAGTACTTGACCACGTTCAACGTCATCACGCTTAGTACCACGTAGAAGTGCACCAACGTTCTCACCTGCACGACCTTCGTCAAGCAGTTTACGGAACATTTCAACACCAGTACAAGTAGTAAGAGTAGTCTCTTTGATACCAACGATTTCTACTTCGTCACCTACACGTAGGATACCGCGCTCGATACGACCAGTTACAACAGTACCACGACCTTGAATTGAGAATACATCTTCAATTGGTAGTAGGAACGGTTGGTCTACTGCACGCTCTGGCTCAGGGATGTAAGAATCTAGTGCTTCTGCAAGCTCAACGATCTTGTCTTCCCACTGCTTCTCGCCGTTTAGTGCGCCAAGTGCAGAACCTTGGATAACTGGTAGGTCATCACCTGGGAAGTCGTACTCAGAAAGAAGTTCACGAACTTCCATTTCTACTAGCTCAAGTAGCTCTTCGTCATCAACCATGTCACATTTGTTCATGAATACGATGATGTAAGGGATACCAACTTGACGACCAAGTAGGATGTGCTCACGAGTTTGAGGCATAGGGCCGTCAGTCGCAGCAACAACTAGGATACCGCCGTCCATTTGTGCAGCACCAGTGATCATGTTTTTAACATAATCCGCGTGTCCTGGACAGTCTACGTGTGCGTAGTGACGTGCTGGAGTGTCGTACTCAACGTGAGAAGTTGCGATTGTGATACCACGCTCGCGCTCTTCTGGAGCGTTATCGATAGATGCGAAATCTTTAGCAACACCGCCGTACACTTTTGCAAGTGTAGTACAGATAGCAGCTGTTAGAGTTGTTTTACCGTGGTCAACGTGGCCGATAGTACCAACGTTTACGTGCGGTTTCGTACGTTCAAATTTTTCTTTAGACATGGGGTGTCCCTCTAGGTACGGATTAGGTGGCTTAAAATAAGACCACGCAACCAAAAAAATGGTTTTCTTTATTAAAGGAGAAGAAGCTTTAGACTGGTGCTAATACCCAGAGTCGAACTGGGGACCTCACCCTTACCAAGGGTGCGCTCTACCGACTGAGCTATATCAGCACACAAAATGAGTTGGAGCGTGCAGCGGGAATCGAACCCGCATCATCAGCTTGGAAGGCTGAGGTAATAGCCATTATACGATGCACGCGACACGTAACTCTGTTTGAGCTATTTAACCTTTAGAATATGGTGGAGAGGGACGGATTCGAACCATCGAAGGCAGTGCCAACAGATTTACAGTCTGCTCCCTTTGGCCACTCGGGAACCTCTCCAAATTTTGAGCTTTCTCTCGCTTTCCTCAAAGGAAGGGAGAAAGTGGTGCCGACTACCGGAATCGAACTGGTGACCTACTGATTACAAGTCAGTTGCTCTACCTACTGAGCTAAGTCGGCACAAGTGGGGCGCATTTTATTGAATGATTTTCCACCTTGCAATAGTAAATTGAAAAAAAGTGCAAAATTCTCTTACCAAACTCCTACATACGGCAATTTAGCTCAAGGTTTCCATCTTTAACCCGCATCTAGCACAGGAAGATATTTTATTTATCTATCGCTTGATGTATTTTCCATGCACTTGTTTTGTTATCCACTATAGAGTTTTGTATGAGCCCATTTATGTCATTTGACCGCGAACGCTGGTCTGAGCTAAGGAATTTAGTTCCGATGACACTTTCTGAAAGCGACTTAAAAGAGCTTCAAGGCATCAATGAAAAACTCACAATGGAAGAGGCTGTGGAGATCTATCTACCACTTTCTCGCCTATTGAATCTCTATGTAGCAGCCAGACAAAACAGAAACTCAGTACTTCATGAGTTCCTAGATAAGAAAGAGAAAGCACCACCTTTTATCATCGGTATTGCAGGTAGTGTTGCTGTTGGTAAGAGCACGACTGCACGACTGCTTAAAGCCCTACTCTCTCGTTGGGAAAACCATCCAAAGGTCGAGCTAGTGACAACTGACGGTTTCTTATATCCAAATGAAGTGTTGGAAGAGAAAGGGTTGATGAGTAAGAAAGGCTTCCCTGAGTCTTACGACATCAAGCGTCTAGTGAATTTTGTCTCGGATGTTAAAGCGTGCAAACGAAATGTCACAGCACCGGTATACTCACACCTAACTTACAACATTACTGATGATGTTAAGTGTGTCGACCTACCCGATGTGCTTATTATTGAAGGGCTTAATGTCTTACAGAGTGGCATGAACTACCCACACGAACCGCATCGTGTGTTTATTTCCGACTTCCTTGATTTCTCACTCTATGTTGATGCTGACAGCCAGCAGATCAAAGAGTGGTACATCAATCGTTTTATGAAGTTTCGCGATGGCGCGTTTACTAAGCCTGGCTCGTATTTTAGTCATTACACTAAGTTATCGAACCAAGCAGCACTGGACAAAGCGGAAGGTATCTGGAGTTTAATCAATGGCTTGAACCTTGAAAAAAATATCCTTCCAACAAGAGAAAGAGCGCATCTGATTTTGCGAAAAGGCGCAGATCACATGGTTGAAGAAGTGTTACTCAGAAAATAGTAACGCCTTAATCCCCTTTTCGTAGCGATATTTCGCCACCAATATAACTCTCGATGCCATTCTCGGTTTTGAGTAACACAGCCCCCTGTTCATCGATGCCTTGAACGACACCTTCAATTTCTCTAGGTCCAATAATCAACCTAACATTGCGACCTAAGAAATTATCTAAGCGATTCCAACGTTCTACGAAGTTAGACATCCCTTTCAATTCATAATCCACAAGAGACTTGTCCCAAGCATTGATCAGAGCCTGTGCTAATTGGTTACGATCTGGTACCTTCCCGTCACACACTTCTTTAAGAGAAGTCCACGGTTGACCAATACCTGATGTTGTTGGGTCCATCGATAGGTTCAGCCCTAAACCAATAACAATATGAGCTGCGCCACCTGACTGTCCAGAGAGCTCGACCAAGATACCCGCGAGCTTCTTGTCATTGTGATATAGGTCATTCGGCCACTTAAGTTTGATGCCTTCAACGCCCATCTCTTCCAAAGCCTCAACAACGGCTACGCCAACCACAAGGCTTAAGCCCATTGCAGCAGCCATACCGGCGTCAAGCCTCCAGTACATTGAGAGGTAAAGGTTTGCACCAAATGGCGATACCCACTCTGTTCCACGACGCCCGCGGCCAGCAGCTTGATACTCAGCAATACAAACCGAACCAGACTCAAGAGTGTTCGTACGCTCTAACAAGTGCTGGTTTGTAGAACCAATGATTGGGATCAGCTCAAGTGAAGCGTCAGGACTTGGAACTGACAATTTCTCTTGGTCAAGCATGTCCAACTGGTTAGCTAACTTGTAGCCCTTGCCTTGCACTCGATAGATATCCAAGCCCCACTCTTGAATCCCTTTAATGTGCTTACTGATAGCCGCTCTTGAGACGCCTATCATCTCGCCGAGGTCTTCTCCGGAATGAAACTCGCCATCGGAAAGGCATTTTAACAGGGCTAGCTTAGTACTGTGTTCCCTCATACAAATGCCTCCAAAGCTCTATCTAGGTTTGTCTCGCTATCTCTACCCATAAAGCGGACTTCGTGTTCCAACTGAATATCGAACTTGTTCAAGACAGATTGACGAACTCGGTCTGCAAGCTTAAGAATGTCGATAGCAGAAGCTTGATCATAATTGATGATAACCAGTGCTTGATTCGGGTGAACTTGAGCGCCGCCTTCAGTTACACCTTTAAACTGGCATTGATCAATCAGCCATCCTGCGGCAACTTTGATCATGTCGTTACTCTCGTAACCAACGATGTTTGGGTACAGCTCTGACAAGCGATCAAAATGATCTTTGGTGATCACGGGGTTTTTGAAAAAGCTTCCAGCATTGCCCTGTTTCGAAGGGTCTGGCAGTTTGCTCGAACGAATAGCACATACTTCATCGAATATCGTGCTAGGGGAAAGTGTTTCTGCTGGCAGGCTTTTAAGCGGACCGTAATGGTTACATGGCTTCCATGCTTTCGGTAAAGTTAAGCCAATCGCGACAACAATCGCTTTGCCATAAAGCGCGTGTTTAAAAATGGAATCTCGGTAACCAAAGAGGCATTCCTCTTTGCTTAATCGCTTAACTGTATAAGTATCCAGAGATAGGATATCGACGTATTCACAGACGTCTTGCAGTTCAACGCCGTACGCACCAATATTCTGAATAGGTGCAGAGCCAGAACAACCCGGAATCATGGCTAGGTTTTCTAAGCCGCCAAGCCCTTTATCAACACTCCACTTAACCAAGCTAGGCCAATCCTCACCACCATTAACATGTAGATGGTGATGACTATCTGTCTCGGTTAGCGTAATCCCAGCTAACTGGTTCACAATAATCAAGCCTGCAAAGTGCTCAGTAAAAAGCATATTACTGCCCTTACCCAGTATTAACTTAGGCAAGGTTGACCATTTAAGGTCTTGATAAACCGTAATCAGTTCTTCGATAGTCGTGACTTCAACCAACGCATCACATGTCTGATCGATGGAAAAAGTATGAACGTTTTTTAAACTAGCATTGAGATGGAATTGCATGACGATATTCAATTAACTTACACTGCAGCCATTCTACAGCAGATAAACCAGTGGCGCAGTGACTGAATGAACAATGTCATCATTACCCAATTAGACCCGGTAAAGGTTCCCCTCGTAAAACGTTTTTACAAGGAACATTATCCAACGGGGAAAGCCAATAAGAGTGAGCTTATCTATACATTACTGATGGATAACGAGCTTTGTGGTGTCGTGCGTTTTCGGACGATAGAAAATACTCGCTTACTTACCGGTATGGCTATATCAAAAGAACATCGTGGTAAGCAATTAGGCTCTCAGCTTATGGATTATTGTGCTCAGCATACGCTGACAGAAAACGACTACTGCTTCGCCTACGCTCATCTCACCGGCTTTTACTCACGACATAAGTTCGTACAGATCGCTCCAGAACAGCTACCCAATGGCTTAAGAGTTTTATACGAGCGCTATTCGAATAGCGGAAAAGATCTCATTCCTATGCATTATCAGCAAAATTGTTAGAGAATGCCTCGATTATCTAGTATTTGGGTCTATCCCTTTGGTAAAATTAAAGGTTCGCAATTTTGCATATTTTTAAGGTAAAACAGTCAATATGATTGCCAGTAGGAATCCATTCATACAGTTGCCAACCATAGCGCAGAATCCTGACAAGTTTGAAGTACTACTATCTGCGCAAGAGTTTCGAACTCGCTTACTTGATGAGATATCTCGCGCAACGACTCGTATTAGTTTAGTCGCTTTGTACCTTGAAGATGATGAGGCTGGCCGTGAGATCCTAACTGCCTTATATGAAGCAAAGCAAAAGAATCCAGAACTAGACGTGAGTGTATGTGTCGATTGGCACAGAGCACAACGTGGATTGATTGGCGCAGAGTCCTCAGAAGGCAACGCGGCAATGTATAAAGAGTTTGCTGAAAAATATCAGCACTCTGTTCCTGTCTATGGCATCCCTGTTCGCGGTAAAGAAGTCTTTGGCGTATTGCACCTAAAAGGCTTTATCGTCGATGACAGCGTGATATACAGCGGTGCAAGCCTTAACAATATCTATCTGAATTACCATGATCGCTATCGCTTTGATCGCTATCATGTTTTAAACAACGCAGCACTTGCTGACTCGATGTTTACCTACGTGCACGAGCAAATGATCTCAGACAGCGCTGTTTACGACTTGGCAGATAAGAACAAGCCCGTAACCAAAGAGCTGAAACCAGCGATTCGCCAGTTCCGTGCGTCACTAGCACGCTCTCAATACCAATTCGATGGTCAGGATGTTTCGCCAGAGCAAGTAGCCGTAACGCCATTAGTTGGTATTGGTAAACGACGTAACCGTCTGAATCAAGGCATCAATCAACTTGTCGCTCAAGCTAAAGATGAGATCTTTATCTGCACACCTTACTTCAACTTCCCACCTAGCCTAGCTAAAGAAGTGAAGAAAGCGCTTAAGCGTGGTGTAAAAGTCAGTATTGTTGTCGGCGATAAAACAGCGAACGATTTCTTTATCTCACCAGAAGAAGAGTTTAAAACGATCGGTGGCTTGCCATACCTTTACGAATTGAACTTGCGCCGTTTCGCTAAAGCCAATGAAGCTCACATTGCTAGCCGCAATCTATCGATTCGACTTTGGCAACACGATTCTAATAGCTTCCACCTGAAGGGTATCTGGGTCGATAAGCGTTATATGCTCCTAACAGGCAATAACCTAAACCCTCGTGCATGGAAACTCGATTTAGAGAACGGTATCTTTATCCAAGATCACTACCATCACCTAACTGATAAGTTCCAAGCTGAAGTAGACAACATTCTTCAACACACTCAGCTTATCTGTACTTATAAGCAATTAGATAAAGTAGATAGCTATCCAACGGAAGTTCAGAAGCTGATTCGTAAGATCACTCGCGTCAAAGCCGACAGAGTCCTCAAACAGATTCTATAGCGAATAGCTGCTCATACGATTAATCAACGCCTAGCAAACGCTAGGCGTTTTTGTATCAATAATACGAGATATATTTTCTGAGCCGGTACAAACTATCAAACGTTAGCTAAGGCTCGAATAATCGCCTAATCTAGAGAGACTCCATACTCCTTCCTTCATCGGTCTCGGGAATGATTAGAGCGAACATAAGTTCATCCAACACATCTCATGACCCAAACTCCAATCAAACAGACCGAATCAACCATTTCCTCCCTCTCCTAAATAACGCTAAGTAGACTCAATCGATATCAGGATGGTCTTAAGTATCACGAAACTCTTATGACGACATGTACAGATAGGAGACATATAAAACTTGGAGCATGCTGACGGGAGTAGCTTTTCTAATAGGTAACCGAATAGTTGGATTTTCACACCTTCAATAACGATCAGAATAAAGATAATCATATATTCTTAAAGAGCAAACAAGCTTCGGAAGTTCGAGGAAGTGTTCATCATAAGTAATGAGTTGATGTGAACTGTACCCATCCAGAACCGCACTCAGTGACAGGTTCACCCTAGTCTAGAAACGATGAAAGCCTAGTCGTAAGACTAGGCTTTCTGATTAGTGGCAAAGCCCAGGGCTACGAGGTAAACCCTATACGGAATTCTTTCTACCCAAGGAAAAATACTATTATTTAGACGCAAAAAAGCCTCACTATTTTCTAGCGAAGCTTCTTAATAAGTGGCGTTGTGGCTGAGGTCTCTAGCGAGCGGAACTCATTGGCCGAACTCTAAATGATCTATAGTCGTAAACGACGAAAGCCTAGTCGTAAGACTAGGCTTTCTGATAATTAGCTGAGCCGGCATTCCATCAGACTCAAGCACGAGTAGAACTCTTTCGACCGAATGGAATATACAATGATTCAAATGTAAAAAAGCCCTGCTATTTCTAGCAGGGCTTTTCTAATAAGTGGCGGAGTGGACGGGACTCGAACCCGCGACCCCCGGCGTGACAGGCCGGTATTCTAACCAACTGAACTACCACTCCGCAGTGGACTACTTGTCGTCGCTGACAAGTCGTTCATAATTTAAAGCCTGGCGATGTCCTACTCTCACATGGGGAAGCCCCACACTACCATCGGCGCTATTGTGTTTCACTTCTGAGTTCGGCATGGAATCAGGTGGGTCCACAATGCTATGGTCGCCAAGCAAATTTTGCTTTTACTTTCAGTTTTTTAAAACTGAAGGCAAAATAATCTGGAAAACTGTATTTAAAAGTCTCTCTTCAAACTCATTCAAGCGTTTGGTATTTCTATTGAGTCCACAAAACCCCTTGGGTGTTGTATGGTTAAGCCTCACGGGCAATTAGTACAGGTTAGCTCAATGCCTCGCAGCACTTACACACCCTGCCTATCAACGTTCTAGTCTTGAACAACCCTTAAGGACGCTTATAGCGTCAGGGAAAACTCATCTCAGGGCTCGCTTCCCGCTTAGATGCTTTCAGCGGTTATCGATTCCGAACTTAGCTACCGGGCAATGCCATTGGCATGACAACCCGAACACCAGAGGTTCGTCCACTCCGGTCCTCTCGTACTAGGAGCAGCCCCCTTCAATTTTCCAACGCCCACGGCAGATAGGGACCGAACTGTCTCACGACGTTCTAAACCCAGCTCGCGTACCACTTTAAATGGCGAACAGCCATACCCTTGGGACCGACTTCAGCCCCAGGATGTGATGAGCCGACATCGAGGTGCCAAACACCGCCGTCGATATGAACTCTTGGGCGGTATCAGCCTGTTATCCCCGGAGTACCTTTTATCCGTTGAGCGATGGCCCTTCCATTCAGAACCACCGGATCACTATGACCTGCTTTCGCACCTGCTCGAATTGTCATTCTCGCAGTCAAGCGGGCTTATGCCATTGCACTAACCACACGATGTCCAACCGTGTTTAGCCCACCTTCGTGCTCCTCCGTTACTCTTTGGGAGGAGACCGCCCCAGTCAAACTACCCACCAGGCACTGTCCGTAATCCCGATTCAGGGACCAACGTTAGAACATCAAAACTACAAGGGTGGTATTTCAAGGACGACTCCACCACATCTAGCGACGCGGTTTCATAGTCTCCCACCTATCCTACACATGTAGGTTCAATGTTCAGTGCCAAGCTGTAGTAAAGGTTCACGGGGTCTTTCCGTCTAGCCGCGGGTACACTGCATCTTCACAGCGATTTCAATTTCACTGAGTCTCGGGTGGAGACAGCGTGGCCATCATTACGCCATTCGTGCAGGTCGGAACTTACCCGACAAGGAATTTCGCTACCTTAGGACCGTTATAGTTACGGCCGCCGTTTACCGGGGCTTCGATCAAGAGCTTCGACCGAAGTCTAACCCCATCAATTAACCTTCCGGCACCGGGCAGGCGTCACACCGTATACGTCATCTTACGATTTTGCACAGTGCTGTGTTTTTAATAAACAGTTGCAGCCACCTGGTATCTGCGACTCTCGTCTGCTCCATCCGCAAGGGACTTCACTGATAAGAGCGTACCTTCTCCCGAAGTTACGGTACCATTTTGCCTAGTTCCTTCACCCGAGTTCTCTCAAGCGCCTTGGTATTCTCTACCCGACCACCTGTGTCGGTTTGGGGTACGATTCCTTACAATCTGAAGCTTAGAGGCTTTTCCTGGAAGCATGGCATCAATGACTTCACTACCGTAGTAGCTCGACATCGTATCTCAGCGTTAAGAAAGTCCGGATTTACCTAAACTTTCCGCCTACATACTTGAACCTGGACAACCGTCGCCAGGCCCACCTAGCCTTCTCCGTCCCCCCATCGCAATTGTAAGAAGTACGGGAATATTAACCCGTTTCCCATCGACTACGCCTTTCGGCCTCGCCTTAGGAGTCGACTTACCCTGCCCCGATTAACGTTGGACAGGAACCCTTGGTCTTCCGGCGAGGGAGTTTTTCACTCCCTTTATCGTTACTCATGTCAGCATTCGCACTTCTGATACCTCCAGCAGCCCTTACAGACCACCTTCAACGGCTTACAGAACGCTCCCCTACCCCACGCACCCTAAGGTACGTAGCCGCAGCTTCGGTGTATAGCTTAGCCCCGTTACATCTTCCGCGCAGGCCGACTCGACCAGTGAGCTATTACGCTTTCTTTAAATGATGGCTGCTTCTAAGCCAACATCCTGGCTGTCTGAGCCTTCCCACATCGTTTCCCACTTAGCTATACTTTGGGACCTTAGCTGGCGGTCTGGGTTGTTTCCCTCTCCACGACGGACGTTAGCACCCGCCGTGTGTCTCCCGGATAGTACTTACTGGTATTCGGAGTTTGCAAAGGGTTGGTAAGTCGGGATGACCCCCTAGCCTTAACAGTGCTCTACCCCCAGTAGTATTCGTCCGAGGCGCTACCTAAATAGCTTTCGGGGAGAACCAGCTATCTCCAGGTTTGATTGGCCTTTCACCCCTAGCCACAAGTCATCCGCTAATTTTTCAACATTAGTCGGTTCGGTCCTCCAGTTGATGTTACTCAACCTTCAACCTGCCCATGGCTAGATCACCTGGTTTCGGGTCTAATCCTAGCAACTGTACGCCCAGTTAAGACTCGGTTTCCCTACGGCTCCCCTAAACGGTTAACCTTGCTACTAAAATTAAGTCGCTGACCCATTATACAAAAGGTACGCAGTCACACCACGAAGGTGCTCCTACTGCTTGTACGTACACGGTTTCAGGTTCTATTTCACTCCCCTCACAGGGGTTCTTTTCGCCTTTCCCTCACGGTACTGGTTCACTATCGGTCAGTCAGTAGTATTTAGCCTTGGAGGATGGTCCCCCCATATTCAGACAGGATATCACGTGTCCCGCCCTACTCGTTTTCACTGATGATGAGATGTCGATTACGGGGCTATCACCCTTTATTGCGGCACTTTCCAGAGCCTTCATCTGTCTCATTAAAAGCTTAAGGGCTAATCCAATTTCGCTCGCCGCTACTTTCGGAATCTCGGTTGATTTCTCTTCCTCGGGGTACTTAGATGTTTCAGTTCCCCCGGTTTGCCTCCTGTTGCTATGTATTCACAACAGGATACTTACTTATGTAAGTGGGTTTCCCCATTCAGGAATCCCAGACTTAAAGGTTATTACTACCTAATCTGGGCTTATCGCAAGTTATTACGCCTTTCATCGCCTCTGACTGCCAAGGCATCCACCGTGTACGCTTAGTCACTTAACCATACAACCCGAAAGGGTCTCTGTTTTACTTTCACTTTTGAAAAGTGAAAACAAACTAGTATGGCAACTAACCAAGGTTTTTGGTTGTCATCAAGAAGGGTTAATTCTTGATGACTGTTTGCCGGACTCAATTGTGATTCAAACAAGTTTGAATCGAATACAAGACACTTGAATGTGTTTGTTGTGTTTATACCGTTCTTATTAACTAAGAGCAGATAAACATTGAGAACTTTTAAATTTGATTGAATTACTCGTAAGTAATCAATCAGTCAGCTTTCCAAATTGTTAAAGAGCATGAGACTTTAAGAACCAGTGTTCTAAAATTCACATTTTCTAAAGACTCTCACAGTCGAAAAATCCAACCAGCGACATAAGAAGTGGTTTGGAGTTTTAACTTCCAAGAATATTTAGAGAATGGTGGGCGATACCGGGCTCGAACCAGTGACCCCCTGCTTGTAAGGCAGGTGCTCTCCCAACTGAGCTAATCGCCCACGATAGTTTTAATTCCTTCGCGGAGAAAGAATGGTGGGTCGTGCAGGATTCGAACCTGCGACCAATTGATTAAAAGTCAACTGCTCTACCAACTGAGCTAACGACCCAATGGTATCCCGTAGGGGAGTCGAACCCCTGTTACCGCCGTGAAAGGGCGGTGTCCTAGGCCTCTAGACGAACGGGACACTGGATTGAAGAACTTGGGAGTTCTTCGTCTCTTTTACTTTCTAAACCTAATCAATCTGTGTGGACACTTATCGTGAGTATCTTCGTATAAGGAGGTGATCCAGCCCCAGGTTCCCCTAGGGCTACCTTGTTACGACTTCACCCCAGTCATGAACCACAAAGTGGTGAGCGTCCTCCCCGAAAGGTTAAACTACCCACTTCTTTTGCAGCCCACTCCCATGGTGTGACGGGCGGTGTGTACAAGGCCCGGGAACGTATTCACCGTAGCATTCTGATCTACGATTACTAGCGATTCCGACTTCATGGAGTCGAGTTGCAGACTCCAATCCGGACTACGACGCACTTTTTGGGATTCGCTCACTATCGCTAGCTTGCTGCCCTCTGTATGCGCCATTGTAGCACGTGTGTAGCCCTACTCGTAAGGGCCATGATGACTTGACGTCGTCCCCACCTTCCTCCGGTTTATCACCGGCAGTCTCCCTGGAGTTCCCGACATTACTCGCTGGCAAACAAGGATAAGGGTTGCGCTCGTTGCGGGACTTAACCCAACATTTCACAACACGAGCTGACGACAGCCATGCAGCACCTGTCTCAGAGCTCCCGAAGGCACACCTGCGTCTCCGCTGGCTTCTCTGGATGTCAAGAGTAGGTAAGGTTCTTCGCGTTGCATCGAATTAAACCACATGCTCCACCGCTTGTGCGGGCCCCCGTCAATTCATTTGAGTTTTAATCTTGCGACCGTACTCCCCAGGCGGTCTACTTAACGCGTTAGCTCCGAAAGCCACGGCTCAAGGCCACAACCTCCAAGTAGACATCGTTTACGGCGTGGACTACCAGGGTATCTAATCCTGTTTGCTCCCCACGCTTTCGCATCTGAGTGTCAGTATCTGTCCAGGGGGCCGCCTTCGCCACTGGTATTCCTTCAGATCTCTACGCATTTCACCGCTACACCTGAAATTCTACCCCCCTCTACAGTACTCTAGTTCACCAGTTTCAAATGCAGTTCCGAGGTTGAGCCCCGGGCTTTCACATCTGACTTAATGAACCACCTGCATGCGCTTTACGCCCAGTAATTCCGATTAACGCTCGCACCCTCCGTATTACCGCGGCTGCTGGCACGGAGTTAGCCGGTGCTTCTTCTGTTGCTAACGTCAAGAGATGCAGCTATTAACTACACCCCCTTCCTCACAACTGAAAGTACTTTACAACCCGAAGGCCTTCTTCATACACGCGGCATGGCTGCATCAGGCTTTCGCCCATTGTGCAATATTCCCCACTGCTGCCTCCCGTAGGAGTCTGGACCGTGTCTCAGTTCCAGTGTGGCTGATCATCCTCTCAGACCAGCTAGGGATCGTCGCCTTGGTGAGCCATTACCTCACCAACTAGCTAATCCCACCTAGGCATATCTTGACGCGAGAGGCCCGAAGGTCCCCCTCTTTGGCCCGTAGGCATTATGCGGTATTAGCCATCGTTTCCAATGGTTATCCCCCACATCAAGGCAATTTCCTAGGCATTACTCACCCGTCCGCCGCTCGACGCCCATTAACGCACCCGAAGGATTGTTAGTGTCGTTTCCGCTCGACTTGCATGTGTTAGGCCTGCCGCCAGCGTTCAATCTGAGCCATGATCAAACTCTTCAATTTAAGATTTTGTGACTCAACGAATACTGACTTCAAAACTAATATTTACCGAAGTAAACATGTAATTCTAAAGCTATTACCATTCCAACAGAATGGTAATGAATTGACTGTGCCAAATAACCGAGGTTATTTGTATTGGTCACTCAGTTCATTGAAATCAATTTTGATTCCGAAGAATCTGTTTTATCTAACGATAAAACGTTTTGATATTCATCAACGAGTGCCCACACAGATTGATAGGTTTAAATTGTTAAAGAGCTTTGCTTTCAGTGCCTTAGCACTTAAGCAGGACGCGTATAATACGCTTTCTACTTTGAAAGTCAACATAAAATACTAAGAAAACTTAGAACTCTATGGTGACTTGTCTACTTAGTAAACAAAGTCGAAATTAAAGCCTGGCGATGTCCTACTCTCACATGGGGAAGCCCCACACTACCATCGGCGCTATTGTGTTTCACTTCTGAGTTCGGCATGGAATCAGGTGGGTCCACAATGCTATGGTCGCCAAGCAAATTTTGCTTTTACTTTCAGTTTTTTAAAACTGAAGGCAAAATAATCTGGAAAACTGTATTTAAAAGTGTCTCTTCAAACTCATTCAAGGTCTGTCTTTGAGTCCACAAAACCCCTTGGGTGTTGTATGGTTAAGCCTCACGGGCAATTAGTACAGGTTAGCTCAATGCCTCGCAGCACTTACACACCCTGCCTATCAACGTTCTAGTCTTGAACAACCCTTAAGGACGCTTATAGCGTCAGGGAAAACTCATCTCAGGGCTCGCTTCCCGCTTAGATGCTTTCAGCGGTTATCGATTCCGAACTTAGCTACCGGGCAATGCCATTGGCATGACAACCCGAACACCAGAGGTTCGTCCACTCCGGTCCTCTCGTACTAGGAGCAGCCCCCTTCAATTTTCCAACGCCCACGGCAGATAGGGACCGAACTGTCTCACGACGTTCTAAACCCAGCTCGCGTACCACTTTAAATGGCGAACAGCCATACCCTTGGGACCGACTTCAGCCCCAGGATGTGATGAGCCGACATCGAGGTGCCAAACACCGCCGTCGATATGAACTCTTGGGCGGTATCAGCCTGTTATCCCCGGAGTACCTTTTATCCGTTGAGCGATGGCCCTTCCATTCAGAACCACCGGATCACTATGACCTGCTTTCGCACCTGCTCGAATTGTCATTCTCGCAGTCAAGCGGGCTTATGCCATTGCACTAACCACACGATGTCCAACCGTGTTTAGCCCACCTTCGTGCTCCTCCGTTACTCTTTGGGAGGAGACCGCCCCAGTCAAACTACCCACCAGGCACTGTCCGTAATCCCGATTCAGGGACCAACGTTAGAACATCAAAACTACAAGGGTGGTATTTCAAGGACGACTCCACCACATCTAGCGACGCGGTTTCATAGTCTCCCACCTATCCTACACATGTAGGTTCAATGTTCAGTGCCAAGCTGTAGTAAAGGTTCACGGGGTCTTTCCGTCTAGCCGCGGGTACACTGCATCTTCACAGCGATTTCAATTTCACTGAGTCTCGGGTGGAGACAGCGTGGCCATCATTACGCCATTCGTGCAGGTCGGAACTTACCCGACAAGGAATTTCGCTACCTTAGGACCGTTATAGTTACGGCCGCCGTTTACCGGGGCTTCGATCAAGAGCTTCGACCGAAGTCTAACCCCATCAATTAACCTTCCGGCACCGGGCAGGCGTCACACCGTATACGTCATCTTACGATTTTGCACAGTGCTGTGTTTTTAATAAACAGTTGCAGCCACCTGGTATCTGCGACTCTCGTCTGCTCCATCCGCAAGGGACTTCACTGATAAGAGCGTACCTTCTCCCGAAGTTACGGTACCATTTTGCCTAGTTCCTTCACCCGAGTTCTCTCAAGCGCCTTGGTATTCTCTACCCGACCACCTGTGTCGGTTTGGGGTACGATTCCTTACAATCTGAAGCTTAGAGGCTTTTCCTGGAAGCATGGCATCAATGACTTCACTACCGTAGTAGCTCGACATCGTATCTCAGCGTTAAGAAAGTCCGGATTTACCTAAACTTTCCGCCTACATACTTGAACCTGGACAACCGTCGCCAGGCCCACCTAGCCTTCTCCGTCCCCCCATCGCAATTGTAAGAAGTACGGGAATATTAACCCGTTTCCCATCGACTACGCCTTTCGGCCTCGCCTTAGGAGTCGACTTACCCTGCCCCGATTAACGTTGGACAGGAACCCTTGGTCTTCCGGCGAGGGAGTTTTTCACTCCCTTTATCGTTACTCATGTCAGCATTCGCACTTCTGATACCTCCAGCAGCCCTTACAGACCACCTTCAACGGCTTACAGAACGCTCCCCTACCCCACGCACCCTAAGGTACGTAGCCGCAGCTTCGGTGTATAGCTTAGCCCCGTTACATCTTCCGCGCAGGCCGACTCGACCAGTGAGCTATTACGCTTTCTTTAAATGATGGCTGCTTCTAAGCCAACATCCTGGCTGTCTGAGCCTTCCCACATCGTTTCCCACTTAGCTATACTTTGGGACCTTAGCTGGCGGTCTGGGTTGTTTCCCTCTCCACGACGGACGTTAGCACCCGCCGTGTGTCTCCCGGATAGTACTTACTGGTATTCGGAGTTTGCAAAGGGTTGGTAAGTCGGGATGACCCCCTAGCCTTAACAGTGCTCTACCCCCAGTAGTATTCGTCCGAGGCGCTACCTAAATAGCTTTCGGGGAGAACCAGCTATCTCCAGGTTTGATTGGCCTTTCACCCCTAGCCACAAGTCATCCGCTAATTTTTCAACATTAGTCGGTTCGGTCCTCCAGTTGATGTTACTCAACCTTCAACCTGCCCATGGCTAGATCACCTGGTTTCGGGTCTAATCCTAGCAACTGTACGCCCAGTTAAGACTCGGTTTCCCTACGGCTCCCCTAAACGGTTAACCTTGCTACTAAAATTAAGTCGCTGACCCATTATACAAAAGGTACGCAGTCACACCACGAAGGTGCTCCTACTGCTTGTACGTACACGGTTTCAGGTTCTATTTCACTCCCCTCACAGGGGTTCTTTTCGCCTTTCCCTCACGGTACTGGTTCACTATCGGTCAGTCAGTAGTATTTAGCCTTGGAGGATGGTCCCCCCATATTCAGACAGGATATCACGTGTCCCGCCCTACTCGTTTTCACTGATGATGAGATGTCGATTACGGGGCTATCACCCTTTATTGCGGCACTTTCCAGAGCCTTCATCTGTCTCATTAAAAGCTTAAGGGCTAATCCAATTTCGCTCGCCGCTACTTTCGGAATCTCGGTTGATTTCTCTTCCTCGGGGTACTTAGATGTTTCAGTTCCCCCGGTTTGCCTCCTGTTGCTATGTATTCACAACAGGATACTTACTTATGTAAGTGGGTTTCCCCATTCAGGAATCCCAGACTTAAAGGTTATTACTACCTAATCTGGGCTTATCGCAAGTTATTACGCCTTTCATCGCCTCTGACTGCCAAGGCATCCACCGTGTACGCTTAGTCACTTAACCATACAACCCGAAAGGGTCTCTGTTTTACTTTCACTTTTGAAAAGTGAAAACAAACTAGTATGGCAACTAACCAAGGTTTTTGGTTGTCATTAAGAAGGGTTAATTCTCAATGACTGTTTGCCGGACTCAATGTGATTCAAACGAATTTGAATCGAATACAAGACACTTGAATGTGTTTGTTGTGTTTATACCGTTCTTATTAACTAAGAGCAGATAAACATTGAGAACTTTTAAATTTGATTGAATTACTCGTAAGTAATCAATCAGTCAGCTTTCCAAATTGTTAAAGAGCTTGATTTCTTTCGAAACCATTTTTAAAGATTCTTAGGGAAAAACCCTTAAAGATGGTGGAGCTATGCGGGATCGAACCGCAGACCTCCTGCGTGCAAGGCAGGCGCTCTCCCAGCTGAGCTATAGCCCCATCTAGGTCGATATTGGTGGGTCTGAGTGGACTTGAACCACCGACCTCCCGCTTATCAGGCGAGCGCTCTAACCAGCTGAGCTACAGACCCAATATCGTCTCTTAACTTTTCTAAACCTAATCAATCTGTGTGGACACTTATCGTGAATATCTTCGTATAAGGAGGTGATCCAGCCCCAGGTTCCCCTAGGGCTACCTTGTTACGAC
The DNA here is from genome assembly GCA_041879425.1 of Vibrio pomeroyi. Lineage (NCBI taxonomy): Bacteria > Pseudomonadati > Pseudomonadota > Gammaproteobacteria > Vibrionales > Vibrionaceae > Vibrio > Vibrio pomeroyi. The sequence continues at coordinate 3,435,048 of CP090854.1, forward strand.
TTCACCCCAGTCATGAACCACAAAGTGGTGAGCGTCCTCCCCGAAAGGTTAAACTACCCACTTCTTTTGCAGCCCACTCCCATGGTGTGACGGGCGGTGTGTACAAGGCCCGGGAACGTATTCACCGTAGCATTCTGATCTACGATTACTAGCGATTCCGACTTCATGGAGTCGAGTTGCAGACTCCAATCCGGACTACGACGCACTTTTTGGGATTCGCTTACCATCGCTGGCTTGCTGCCCTCTGTATGCGCCATTGTAGCACGTGTGTAGCCCTACTCGTAAGGGCCATGATGACTTGACGTCGTCCCCACCTTCCTCCGGTTTATCACCGGCAGTCTCCCTGGAGTTCCCGACATTACTCGCTGGCAAACAAGGATAAGGGTTGCGCTCGTTGCGGGACTTAACCCAACATTTCACAACACGAGCTGACGACAGCCATGCAGCACCTGTCTCAGAGCTCCCGAAGGCACACCTGCGTCTCCGCTGGCTTCTCTGGATGTCAAGAGTAGGTAAGGTTCTTCGCGTTGCATCGAATTAAACCACATGCTCCACCGCTTGTGCGGGCCCCCGTCAATTCATTTGAGTTTTAATCTTGCGACCGTACTCCCCAGGCGGTCTACTTAACGCGTTAGCTCCGAAAGCCACGGCTCAAGGCCACAACCTCCAAGTAGACATCGTTTACGGCGTGGACTACCAGGGTATCTAATCCTGTTTGCTCCCCACGCTTTCGCATCTGAGTGTCAGTATCTGTCCAGGGGGCCGCCTTCGCCACTGGTATTCCTTCAGATCTCTACGCATTTCACCGCTACACCTGAAATTCTACCCCCCTCTACAGTACTCTAGTTCACCAGTTTCAAATGCAGTTCCGAGGTTGAGCCCCGGGCTTTCACATCTGACTTAATGAACCACCTGCATGCGCTTTACGCCCAGTAATTCCGATTAACGCTCGCACCCTCCGTATTACCGCGGCTGCTGGCACGGAGTTAGCCGGTGCTTCTTCTGTTGCTAACGTCAAGAGATGCAGCTATTAACTACACCCCCTTCCTCACAACTGAAAGTACTTTACAACCCGAAGGCCTTCTTCATACACGCGGCATGGCTGCATCAGGCTTTCGCCCATTGTGCAATATTCCCCACTGCTGCCTCCCGTAGGAGTCTGGACCGTGTCTCAGTTCCAGTGTGGCTGATCATCCTCTCAGACCAGCTAGGGATCGTCGCCTTGGTGAGCCATTACCTCACCAACTAGCTAATCCCACCTAGGCATATCTTGACGCGAGAGGCCCGAAGGTCCCCCTCTTTGGCCCGTAGGCATTATGCGGTATTAGCCATCGTTTCCAATGGTTATCCCCCACATCAAGGCAATTTCCTAGGCATTACTCACCCGTCCGCCGCTCGACGCCCATTAACGCACCCGAAGGATTGTTAGTGTCGTTTCCGCTCGACTTGCATGTGTTAGGCCTGCCGCCAGCGTTCAATCTGAGCCATGATCAAACTCTTCAATTTAAGATTTTGTGACTCAACGAATACTGACTTCAAAACTAATATTTACCGAAGTAAACATGTAATTCTAAAGCTATTACCATTCCAACAGAATGGTAATGAATTGACTGTGCCAAATAACCGAGGTTATTTGTATTGGTCACTCAGTTCATTGAAATCAATTTTGATTCCGAAGAATCTGTTTTATCTAACGATAAAACGTTTTGATATTCATCAACGAGTGCCCACACAGATTGATAGGTTTAAATTGTTAAAGAGCTTTGCTTTCAGTGCCTTAGCACTTAAGCAGGACGCGTATAATACGCTTTCTACTTTGAAAGTCAACATAAAATACTAAGAAAACTTAGAACTCTATGGTGACTTGTCTACTTAGTAAACAAAGTCGAAATTAAAGCCTGGCGATGTCCTACTCTCACATGGGGAAGCCCCACACTACCATCGGCGCTATTGTGTTTCACTTCTGAGTTCGGCATGGAATCAGGTGGGTCCACAATGCTATGGTCGCCAAGCAAATTTTGCTTTTACTTTCAGTTTTTTAAAACTGAAGGCAAAATAATCTGGAAAACTGTATTTAAAAGTGTCTCTTCAAACTCATTCAAGGTCTGTCTTTGAGTCCACAAAACCCCTTGGGTGTTGTATGGTTAAGCCTCACGGGCAATTAGTACAGGTTAGCTCAATGCCTCGCAGCACTTACACACCCTGCCTATCAACGTTCTAGTCTTGAACAACCCTTAAGGACGCTTATAGCGTCAGGGAAAACTCATCTCAGGGCTCGCTTCCCGCTTAGATGCTTTCAGCGGTTATCGATTCCGAACTTAGCTACCGGGCAATGCCATTGGCATGACAACCCGAACACCAGAGGTTCGTCCACTCCGGTCCTCTCGTACTAGGAGCAGCCCCCTTCAATTTTCCAACGCCCACGGCAGATAGGGACCGAACTGTCTCACGACGTTCTAAACCCAGCTCGCGTACCACTTTAAATGGCGAACAGCCATACCCTTGGGACCGACTTCAGCCCCAGGATGTGATGAGCCGACATCGAGGTGCCAAACACCGCCGTCGATATGAACTCTTGGGCGGTATCAGCCTGTTATCCCCGGAGTACCTTTTATCCGTTGAGCGATGGCCCTTCCATTCAGAACCACCGGATCACTATGACCTGCTTTCGCACCTGCTCGAATTGTCATTCTCGCAGTCAAGCGGGCTTATGCCATTGCACTAACCACACGATGTCCAACCGTGTTTAGCCCACCTTCGTGCTCCTCCGTTACTCTTTGGGAGGAGACCGCCCCAGTCAAACTACCCACCAGGCACTGTCCGTAATCCCGATTCAGGGACCAACGTTAGAACATCAAAACTACAAGGGTGGTATTTCAAGGACGACTCCACCACATCTAGCGACGCGGTTTCATAGTCTCCCACCTATCCTACACATGTAGGTTCAATGTTCAGTGCCAAGCTGTAGTAAAGGTTCACGGGGTCTTTCCGTCTAGCCGCGGGTACACTGCATCTTCACAGCGATTTCAATTTCACTGAGTCTCGGGTGGAGACAGCGTGGCCATCATTACGCCATTCGTGCAGGTCGGAACTTACCCGACAAGGAATTTCGCTACCTTAGGACCGTTATAGTTACGGCCGCCGTTTACCGGGGCTTCGATCAAGAGCTTCGACCGAAGTCTAACCCCATCAATTAACCTTCCGGCACCGGGCAGGCGTCACACCGTATACGTCATCTTACGATTTTGCACAGTGCTGTGTTTTTAATAAACAGTTGCAGCCACCTGGTATCTGCGACTCTCGTCTGCTCCATCCGCAAGGGACTTCACTGATAAGAGCGTACCTTCTCCCGAAGTTACGGTACCATTTTGCCTAGTTCCTTCACCCGAGTTCTCTCAAGCGCCTTGGTATTCTCTACCCGACCACCTGTGTCGGTTTGGGGTACGATTCCTTACAATCTGAAGCTTAGAGGCTTTTCCTGGAAGCATGGCATCAATGACTTCACTACCGTAGTAGCTCGACATCGTATCTCAGCGTTAAGAAAGTCCGGATTTACCTAAACTTTCCGCCTACATACTTGAACCTGGACAACCGTCGCCAGGCCCACCTAGCCTTCTCCGTCCCCCCATCGCAATTGTAAGAAGTACGGGAATATTAACCCGTTTCCCATCGACTACGCCTTTCGGCCTCGCCTTAGGAGTCGACTTACCCTGCCCCGATTAACGTTGGACAGGAACCCTTGGTCTTCCGGCGAGGGAGTTTTTCACTCCCTTTATCGTTACTCATGTCAGCATTCGCACTTCTGATACCTCCAGCAGCCCTTACAGACCACCTTCAACGGCTTACAGAACGCTCCCCTACCCCACGCACCCTAAGGTACGTAGCCGCAGCTTCGGTGTATAGCTTAGCCCCGTTACATCTTCCGCGCAGGCCGACTCGACCAGTGAGCTATTACGCTTTCTTTAAATGATGGCTGCTTCTAAGCCAACATCCTGGCTGTCTGAGCCTTCCCACATCGTTTCCCACTTAGCTATACTTTGGGACCTTAGCTGGCGGTCTGGGTTGTTTCCCTCTCCACGACGGACGTTAGCACCCGCCGTGTGTCTCCCGGATAGTACTTACTGGTATTCGGAGTTTGCAAAGGGTTGGTAAGTCGGGATGACCCCCTAGCCTTAACAGTGCTCTACCCCCAGTAGTATTCGTCCGAGGCGCTACCTAAATAGCTTTCGGGGAGAACCAGCTATCTCCAGGTTTGATTGGCCTTTCACCCCTAGCCACAAGTCATCCGCTAATTTTTCAACATTAGTCGGTTCGGTCCTCCAGTTGATGTTACTCAACCTTCAACCTGCCCATGGCTAGATCACCTGGTTTCGGGTCTAATCCTAGCAACTGTACGCCCAGTTAAGACTCGGTTTCCCTACGGCTCCCCTAAACGGTTAACCTTGCTACTAAAATTAAGTCGCTGACCCATTATACAAAAGGTACGCAGTCACACCACGAAGGTGCTCCTACTGCTTGTACGTACACGGTTTCAGGTTCTATTTCACTCCCCTCACAGGGGTTCTTTTCGCCTTTCCCTCACGGTACTGGTTCACTATCGGTCAGTCAGTAGTATTTAGCCTTGGAGGATGGTCCCCCCATATTCAGACAGGATATCACGTGTCCCGCCCTACTCGTTTTCACTGATGATGAGATGTCGATTACGGGGCTATCACCCTTTATTGCGGCACTTTCCAGAGCCTTCATCTGTCTCATTAAAAGCTTAAGGGCTAATCCAATTTCGCTCGCCGCTACTTTCGGAATCTCGGTTGATTTCTCTTCCTCGGGGTACTTAGATGTTTCAGTTCCCCCGGTTTGCCTCCTGTTGCTATGTATTCACAACAGGATACTTACTTATGTAAGTGGGTTTCCCCATTCAGGAATCCCAGACTTAAAGGTTATTACTACCTAATCTGGGCTTATCGCAAGTTATTACGCCTTTCATCGCCTCTGACTGCCAAGGCATCCACCGTGTACGCTTAGTCACTTAACCATACAACCCGAAAGGGTCTCTGTTTTACTTTCACTTTTGAAAAGTGAAAACAAACTAGTATGGCAACTAACCAAGGTTTTTGGTTGTCATTAAGAAGGGTTAATTCTCAATGACTGTTTGCCGGACTCAATGTGAATCAAACTAAGTTTGATTCGAATACAAGACACTTGAATGTGTTTGTTGTGTTTATACCGTTCTTATTAACTAAGAGCAGATAAACATTGAGAACTTTTAAATTTGATTGAATTACTCGTAAGTAATCAATCAGTCAGCTTTCCAAATTGTTAAAGAGCATAAAGCAAAAAGCTTTAATCAATAACTTGCGTTATTAATTAAAGCTCTGGCTTTAACTAAATCTAAACCATCAATCTGTGTGGACACTTATCGTGAATATCTTCGTATAAGGAGGTGATCCAGCCCCAGGTTCCCCTAGGGCTACCTTGTTACGACTTCACCCCAGTCATGAACCACAAAGTGGTGAGCGTCCTCCCCGAAAGGTTAAACTACCCACTTCTTTTGCAGCCCACTCCCATGGTGTGACGGGCGGTGTGTACAAGGCCCGGGAACGTATTCACCGTAGCATTCTGATCTACGATTACTAGCGATTCCGACTTCATGGAGTCGAGTTGCAGACTCCAATCCGGACTACGACGCACTTTTTGGGATTCGCTTACCATCGCTGGCTTGCTGCCCTCTGTATGCGCCATTGTAGCACGTGTGTAGCCCTACTCGTAAGGGCCATGATGACTTGACGTCGTCCCCACCTTCCTCCGGTTTATCACCGGCAGTCTCCCTGGAGTTCCCGACATTACTCGCTGGCAAACAAGGATAAGGGTTGCGCTCGTTGCGGGACTTAACCCAACATTTCACAACACGAGCTGACGACAGCCATGCAGCACCTGTCTCAGAGCTCCCGAAGGCACACCTGCGTCTCCGCTGGCTTCTCTGGATGTCAAGAGTAGGTAAGGTTCTTCGCGTTGCATCGAATTAAACCACATGCTCCACCGCTTGTGCGGGCCCCCGTCAATTCATTTGAGTTTTAATCTTGCGACCGTACTCCCCAGGCGGTCTACTTAACGCGTTAGCTCCGAAAGCCACGGCTCAAGGCCACAACCTCCAAGTAGACATCGTTTACGGCGTGGACTACCAGGGTATCTAATCCTGTTTGCTCCCCACGCTTTCGCATCTGAGTGTCAGTATCTGTCCAGGGGGCCGCCTTCGCCACTGGTATTCCTTCAGATCTCTACGCATTTCACCGCTACACCTGAAATTCTACCCCCCTCTACAGTACTCTAGTTCACCAGTTTCAAATGCAGTTCCGAGGTTGAGCCCCGGGCTTTCACATCTGACTTAATGAACCACCTGCATGCGCTTTACGCCCAGTAATTCCGATTAACGCTCGCACCCTCCGTATTACCGCGGCTGCTGGCACGGAGTTAGCCGGTGCTTCTTCTGTTGCTAACGTCAAGAGATGCAGCTATTAACTACACCCCCTTCCTCACAACTGAAAGTACTTTACAACCCGAAGGCCTTCTTCATACACGCGGCATGGCTGCATCAGGCTTTCGCCCATTGTGCAATATTCCCCACTGCTGCCTCCCGTAGGAGTCTGGACCGTGTCTCAGTTCCAGTGTGGCTGATCATCCTCTCAGACCAGCTAGGGATCGTCGCCTTGGTGAGCCATTACCTCACCAACTAGCTAATCCCACCTAGGCATATCTTGACGCGAGAGGCCCGAAGGTCCCCCTCTTTGGCCCGTAGGCATTATGCGGTATTAGCCATCGTTTCCAATGGTTATCCCCCACATCAAGGCAATTTCCTAGGCATTACTCACCCGTCCGCCGCTCGACGCCCATTAACGCACCCGAAGGATTGTTAGTGTCGTTTCCGCTCGACTTGCATGTGTTAGGCCTGCCGCCAGCGTTCAATCTGAGCCATGATCAAACTCTTCAATTTAAGATTTTGTGACTCAACGAATACTGACTTCAAAACTAATATTTACCTAAGTAAACATGTAATTCTAAAGCTATTACCATTCCAACAGAATGATAATGAATTGACTGTGCCAAATAACCGAGGTTATTTGTATTGGTCACTCAGTTCATTGAAATCAATTTTGATTCCGAAGAATCTGTTTTATCTAACGATAAAACGTTTTGATATTCATCAACGAGTGCCCACACAGATTGATAGGTTTAAATTGTTAAAGAGCTCTAGCGTTTTGTGATTCACATCTCAGTCGCTAGGGGTGCGTACTATACCTGCACCACTTTGAGAGTCAAGGGTTATTTTCAAACTCTTTTTCTCTACCGATTTCGCTGTGTGACTTTCGCCTCACTCCGTGTCGGTGAGGCGGCATTATAGAGAGATTGAAGGGGAGCACAAGGGCTTTTTGAAATAAAAGTTTTGTTCGCCTAAAAAGCCACCAGATCCGCATTTTTCGAATAAAAACTAAACATTTGAGACGTATCACAGCAATACATTGGAAAAATGGAAGCCATGAACGTAAGATTCATGTGTCTATTTTGTTAATGGTAGATGCGTCTATTTCGTTTATTAATATGTAGTATTCCGATATGAACTCAAAAAAATCGATGTTGTTAATTGTCGCACTGGCTGTATTAGGCGGCATTGTTTTCTCTCAGGTAGATATATCGCCTGCAATTACCTTTATCCTTGGTGTCTTGGCTTCCGCTTTTGTTGTTAACTTTTCAAGCACCGACTCAAAATCAGATTCAGAACCTAAGGCTTCAACAAAAACACTTTATGTGGGTAACCTTCCATACAAAGCAAACGAATCACATGTGCGTGAATTATTCTCAGAGCATGGTGAAGTCTTTGCAGTACGTTTAATGAAAGACAAACGCACTGGTAAAAGAAGAGGCTTTGGATTTGTTGTTATGGCAAGTAATGATGTGAATCATGCAATCTCTGCACTTAATGATAAAGATTACATGCAACGAACTTTAAAAGTACGCGTTGCAAATGATCCTAAACATCCTGAAGCGGACGAATCTGAACTGAGCTAAACCCTAACTGCTTTAACATGCTATTTAGTGCACTTTCTTTTTTAGGAAGTGCACTACAAAAAACCTCACGCACTCCCCCCTCTTTATTGCCACTTTCCAAATCCAATAAATCTTGTACTCGCTTAGCGATCGCTTTACCAGAATCAACCAATAAAACATTGCTACCTAAGACCTGTTGAATCTCGGACTTTATCAATGGGAAATGTGTGCACCCTAAAACGGCCACATCTATAGTGTTGAGCATAGGATGAAGGATTTGCTGTAACTCTTGAAGATTAATCACCTCACCTCTGAGTTTCTCTTCAGCCATATCCACCAGCCGAGTAGAACCTAAAAGTTCGACTCTTTTATTACTCGAGAAGTTTTTGATTAAGTCGTGCGTGTATTGACGAGTGATCGTCGCAGGAGTAGCAATAAGACCAACTGCTTTATTAGCAAGCAGGGATGCCGGCTTAATGGCCGGTACAACACCAACTATAGGGATAAGGTTATTAGCTCTGAGTGTCGGTAAGACAATCGTGCTCGCCGTATTACACGCTATCACTACAATATCAATCGCGTGACTAGCTACAAAACTGGCCACGATGCTTTGAACTCTGCGAATGAGCACTTGCTGATCGAGTTCACCATAAGGGTAAGCCTCGTTGTCGAATACATAGATATAGTTATGATTCGGTAGTAACTGACTTATCTCTTTATATACAGATAGACCACCCACTCCAGAATCAAAGACCAATATATTTTTTTGTAGACTATCCGACACAGCGATTACCTATAATAAGTTTCGCTGCAATGATACTCCTTCGCTTAGTTTTCGCCAATCTTCACTCTATATAATGCAAGCTTGATAGCGTTGATGAACAAAACGCTCACCTTGCTCTACATTTTGTAACTCTATCTCAAGCTTTCCTTTAAAACACGGTGCTGACGTCACTAAGGTATGGAACTCACCGTCTTCACCACATGGATCGACATAACTCGGTAAACTGTCTATTAGTTCTAACGTGTATTTCTGCCCACAGTAGCTCTTATCCAATGCGTCGCTATCAACCGTGACGAGAAAGGTTTCGATTTCTCTGTTTATTATCTCACTAGCTAGAGCCTGACTACTCTCTCCCATTAGTGGAAACACACACTCCCAGCCAGCCGGTTCTATATAGCTTTTGCGGTAGTCGGCTATGCCGTTACAAAACATATCGCCAAATGCGACCGCATCAATTGATAAGCCAGACCCTTTCAATGCTGAGACAATCGTACTTTGGTAAATCTCATTACTTGGGAACACTTCGGGAAGCTCTATGGTGATGAGTGGCAAACCGATTAATTGCGCCTGCATAGCCACGACATCAATCGGAGTCACTTGGAAAGGGACTTCATCTCCAACATACGTAGTATAGAGAGCAACAACTTCATACTCGACACTCTCAAGTAAGCGCTCTAGGGTTAAGGTGGAGTCTTTACCTGATGACCAGCTTATGACGACTTTCTTTTTCATTGATATACCCGATAAGAAAAAACCGCCCGAAGGCGGTTTAGGTGTTAATTAGAATTGGTAAGTAGCATTCACGTAATATGTACGCTCTGGTGATGGATATCCACCAGCAGTCTCGTACTCTTCGTCAGTTAAGTTATCCACTCGACCATTTAAAGTAAGGTTTTCATTCGCATAGTAGTTCACTGAAACATCAAACAAGCTATACGCTGCGAGATCTTCAGAGAAGTCCGGTCTCTCACCTACATATTGGTAACCTAGTGAAACATCAACCTCATCGAAACTAGCCACTGCATTATACTTGTAAATCTTCTTAGCTCGGCGTATCAGTTGCTCACCAGATTGATCTTCTGGGTCTTGGAAGTTCGCGCTCACTTGGTGATTAATAAAGCTAGTATCAAATCCAACGACCATTTCCACACCACGTAGTTGGCTTTCGCCATCGGTATTGTAGTACTTATTTGTCGCGTAGTTGTAATCAATTAAGTCTTCAACGTTCGTGTCATAGCCAGTAATCGACCAATCAACATCCTTGATTAAGCCACCAAAAGTCAGCTCGAATGAATCTGCCTTTTCAGCTTCTAACTGTGCATTACCGTAGTAGCTGTATAGTTGATATAAGTTAGGTGCCTTGAAGGATGTGCCATAAGCTGCTTTCACGACAAGCCACTCAGCATAACGATAGCCTAACCCTGTGTTGTAAGTGGTTTCGGTACCAAACTGTTCATTGTCATCCACACGAAGGCTCAGCTCGCCAAACACTTTATCCGCATCAGCGTTTAATGCAGCGAAGTACGCAACATTCGTTCTGTCGTATTCAGTATTCGAAGGCTTAACAATATAAGCCTCATCACGCCAATCTACACCGCCACTAAGAGTCAGTACCGACGTCAGTTTGTATGAATTCACCCATTGAACATTTAGCTGTTCAAGCTCATCAGATGTTGCTGACGCAGAGTTCTTGCCTAAAGACTGTTCGTAGTTCCAGTTATCTTGATTCTGATAGTTAACTAGGAAATCAGACTTAAGTTCACTGCCACTATATTTAACACCAGTAGCAAAGGTAGAGTTTTGCACCTCTGCTTCTTTGTAAGAATGGACTGGGTTGCCGGTATTAAAATCAACATATGAACCATCATATTGAGAGATAGTCTCGAACATGCGGAAGTTAGCAAAACCACTCCATTGCTGATCAAAATTATGAACATAACCAATTAGTGCGTTGCGCGATTCAAAACCATGGCGGTCACCATCATTTATTCCTGGCATTGGGTGAACGTTGTAACCCTCATCCGAATCATAACCAACAGATACGTTTAAGTGACCATTTTCACCGACCTTAGTACCACTAACAAAACTCAGCTCTTGGTAATCTAAGCTTCCTAAACCAGCACTTACCGCCGTTTTTTCATTGTCGGAATTTGCAACGGTAATAATGTTAATAACACCGCCGATAGCTTCTGAGCCATACATAGCAGCACGGGCACCTCGAACGTATTCCACTCGATCAACGAATGTAATTGGTAACTGGCTAAAGTCGACTCCACCTTTTGCAGCCCGCGCAAAACGAATACCATCAATTAGAACAAGTACTTGATCAGAGTTAGCACCACGAACAAAGATCGAAGCTTGCTGTCCTCGCCCTCCATTTTGTGAAACCTGAATACCCGTCAATCGTCTAAAAACATCTGTTAGAGACTTAGCTTGAATTCGATCGATATCTTGGCGTGTTACTACTTCAACTTGAGCGACAACACTTTCCGTGCTTTGCTCAAAACGATTAGCCGTAACCACCATGGTTTCGTCGGCAGAGGCTTCTTGGGCGTGTAAATTGGAGATAGGTGAAAGCAGCGATGCTACAGCTATCGCTAAAAGGGATTTGTTCATGTTGTTATCCTAAATCGCGTAAATTCCTACCAAACCACATCTTATGGTTTAGCTACTGGCAGGTATTCGGACTCAAGAGTACAACCTTATGGTTACCTTATATTCGACTTCCCACAAAAAGCTATTTGCAGTGTCTTATGAATACTTGTTCTCTTTTACCGCTGCGCGTCAGTTCTGGATTCACACCAGATTCCCTCTTCAGCCATCTATACATCTAAATGGCACCAGCTTGCCGAAGATAGTATTGACCTCTGAATCATTTGTCTAGTCTAAGATAGTTATAAGCTATAGTTTTCATGGCCTATTTACACTGATTGGCTCTCAACACTGGACAAGCGCCTGTGATTGAATAAAATCTGCGCTCTTGATTTAAAAGCACGACAGCAAAAGGCATAACAATGGCGAATTTAGATGTAAACCCGCAACGCTACCAAGAACAACTGGCAGAAAAGACTGAGCGTCTTACTGAAATGTTCTCAGAATATAATGTGCCTGAGCTGGAAGTGTATGAATCTCCAGAACAACACTACCGCATGCGTGCTGAGTTCCGCGTGTGGCATGAAGGTGACGATATGTATTACGTCATGTTCAATCAAGAGACCAAAGAAAAATACCGTGTAGACCAGTTCCCCGCTGCTAGTCGTCTTATCAATGACTTGATGCCTCTATTAACTGATGCAATGAAGAACAACCATTCTCTACGCCACAAGCTATTCCAAGTAGATTTCCTTTCTACGCTAAGCGGTGAGATTTTGGTGTCACTGCTTTACCACCGTCAGTTGGGTGAGCAATGGATTCAAGATGCTAAAGCGCTAAAACAGCAATTGAACGATGAAGGTTTTAATCTAAACCTGATTGGCCGTGCGCGTAAGATGAAGATCGTTTTAGACCGTGATTACGTTATTGAGAAACTAGACGTAAATGGCGATAGCTACATCTACCAACATGTAGAAAACAGCTTTACTCAACCAAACGGCAAAGTAGCAGAGAAAATGTTGGAATGGGCTGTCGACTGTACTCAAGATAGCAAAGGCGACTTGCTTGAACTTTACTGTGGTAACGGTAACTTCTCATTAGCATTGGCACAAAACTTCGAGCGTGTACTGGCAACAGAACTAGCGAAGCCATCTGTAGAGTCAGCGCAATACAACATTGCAGCGAACAAGATTGAAAATGTTCAGATCATTCGTATGTCTGCGGAAGATTTTACCGTAGCAATGGAAGGCAAGCGTGAGTTCCGCCGTCTACAGCAAGCGAACATCGATCTTAAGAGCTACAACTGCAACACTATCTTTGTTGATCCACCACGCTCAGGTATGGATGTTGATACTTGTAAGATGGTTCAAGGTTACGAGCGCATCATGTACATCTCTTGTAACCCTGAAACGTTGAAAGAGAACCTAGAGATCCTAAGCGAAACACACGACATCACTCGTTTTGCTCTGTTTGACCAGTTCCCTTACACGCACCACATGGAAGCTGGCGTATTCCTAGAGCGTAAAGCGTAAGTCTCGCTTTCTAAGTCTAAGCCAAACAACAGATACAAAAAAACGAGCCCATTGGCTCGTTTTTTTAATTTCTAAATCAGCTTAAGCGGTTTTACCGATAAAGCCTAGCTTCTTACCTACCCATGCAAGAAGCAACATCGCGACAATAATCGCAAAGAAGTTTGAGCCAGCATCAGGGTGTTGTGCCTTCACAAAAGCCGAGTGGCCAAATGCGCCGACAAAGAAACAAGCTAAACCTACTAATGGAATATCTTCAGATACTGGGTTAGTTAGGTACTCTTGGTAAAGTGCTTGTACAGCCAAGACTAAAGCAATCAGTGGGAAAATAGAGAAGCCCACTTCGCTCATTGTTACCCAAGATAACAGAGCATCACCACACACACCGGCAATAACAGCAAGTACGAGTGTCTTTCTTTCTGAACCACGGTTTACAGTATTATTTTCATTCGACATTATTCAATCCCGCCTTTTAATCGGTTACGTTCACGTTCTTTACGATACCAAAAAGCCCCTTTGGCCATCATTCGCAATTGCATGATCAAGCGTTCAGCCAGTTCATCTCGCTGACGTCGATCTAAATCTAATGCTTCTGCCCCTGAATTGAAAACCAAGATAACGGAGGCTTCAGCTTGAGTAAAAGCTTCGTCTCGTGTCATGCCGGTTGTTATCAAATATTCGGTTAACTCAGCAGAGAAGTGCTGTATCTCACGAGCTACCGCCGCACGAAACTCAAACGAGGTTCCTGAGCGCTCTCGTAATAACAGTCTGAATACGTTTGGGCTGCTTTCAATGAATTCCATAAAGGTTTCAACCGATGTGCGAATCACACTGCCTTCTTTTACTATGCGTTGCCTAGCTTGTCGCATGAGCTGGCGCAGTAGTAAGCCACCTTCATCAACCATGGTTAAGCCAAGCTCATCCATGTCTTTGAAGTGACGATAAAAGGAAGTCGGTGCTATTCCAGCCTCACGAGCGACTTCTCTCAAGCTTAGGTTGGAAAAACTACGATCGGCACTGAGTTGGCTAAATGCTGCATCGATTAAGCTGCGACGAGTTTTTTCTTTTTGCTGTGCGCGAATGCCCATTGGTTTCATACTTTATCAATTTCTTCTTTTACAGCCTAAACAGGCATGTCTAATACTCTCTTCAATATAACGCGAATCACTTATTTATATAAGGCACTCCGGTTATATAAGACACTCAACACGCCTCTTTGTTCACGTACCGAAGTAAATACGTTCGAAGAAAAAATTTCAATATCCACACTGTCATTTGGAGACATACGACATACCAAATATTATTTTTTCGGTAACACTGCGTGATCTCACCGACTCTCTGATGCCCTTTTCATGTACCCAAGAACAGAATCAGTTAAAATCTCGCTAAAGCAATGTTAATCAAATATAACAAGGAAGATATCTATGCCACACTCCAACCACTTTGATGTAATCGTAATTGGTAGTGGCCCCGGAGGCGAAGGGGCAGCGATGGGGTTAACCAAAGCCGGGTTGAACGTTGCAATCATTGAAAAAGAGAGCAGCGTTGGTGGTGGTTGTACCCACTGGGGAACCATTCCTTCCAAAGCACTGCGTCATGCCGTAAGCCGTATTATTGAATTCAATAACAACCCACTGTTTTGTCAGAACAACAAAAGCATTCACTCAACGTTCTCTAACATTTTGGGGCACGCGAAATCAGTCATCGATAAACAGACTCGACTACGCCAAGGCTTCTATGACCGTAACCAATGCACACTAGTATTTGGTACTGCGCGTTTTATCGATACCAACACTGTCTCGGTAATGCAAAGCGATGGCACTGAAGAACATTACAGTGCAGACAAATTTGTTATCGCGACAGGCTCTCGCCCATATCAACCAGACAACGTCGACTTCTTACACGAGCGTGTTTACGACAGTGACTCGATTCTTTCTCTTAAACACGACCCTCAACACATCATCATTTATGGTGCTGGTGTTATTGGTTGTGAGTACGCGTCTATCTTCCGCGGTTTAGGTGTTAAAACCGATCTCATCAATACTCGAGACCGCCTACTATCATTCTTAGACAATGAAACCTCTGATGCGCTTTCTTACCACTTCTGGAACAGCGGTGTAGTGATTCGTAACGACGAAACCTTTGAGAAAATCGAAGGAACGGACGATGGCGTGATCATTCACTTAGAATCCGGCAAGAAAATGCGTGCCGACTGCCTACTGTATGCCAATGGCCGAACCGGTAATACCGATAAGTTGAACCTTGGTGCGGTTGGCTTAGAAGCGGATTCTCGTGGACAAGTATCCGTAAACACCAATTACCAAACCAATGTTGACCATGTTTACGCGGTAGGTGATGTGATTGGCTACCCTAGCCTAGCGAGTGCGGCTTATGACCAAGGTCGATTCGTTGCACAAGCGATTGTCAAAGGTGAAGCTGAACGCCACCTTATTGAAGACATTCCAACCGGTATCTACACCATCCCTGAGATCAGTTCTGTTGGTAAAACCGAGCAAGAACTAACGGCTGCGAAAGTACCTTATGAAGTGGGACGTTCTTCATTCAAACACTTAGCTCGTGCTCAAATCGCAGGTAAAGATATTGGTAGCTTGAAGATCCTATTCCACCGTGAAACCAAAGAGATTTTGGGTATCCACGTGTTTGGTGAGCGTGCGGCTGAAATCATCCATATCGGCCAAGCGATTATGGAGCAGAAAGGTGAAGCAAATACCATCGAGTACTTTGTGAATACCACCTTTAACTACCCAACGATGGCAGAAGCTTATCGTGTTGCAGCACTTAACGGACTTAACCGTTTGTTCTAAATAAAAAACCAACAGGAGTATTTGACCACCCATAGGCCAAATACATAAACAGCAAGCCATGAGCTTGCTGTTTTCATTTAAGGCACTGAAAAATATAGCATCTAGAGTAATTAGATCATGATGTTCTAAATATCCCTTTACCTGTACAGCCTCTATTTGTTGCTCCCTGAACTTAGCTATCTAAGCGAGAAACTCTCCCTTCTTCCACTGGGAAACAAATAGAACACCCAGACCAATCCCACGCATCGCCATAAAGCTCAGCATCGCTAGCCACAGTGCATGGTTCTCTAAACCTGATGCTAAGTAGAAAATCGCAAAGAAGCTGCAGGTCGCCACGAACATGCTATTGCGCATATCCTTGCCCTTGGTTGCCCCGACAAAAATCCCATCGAGCAGAAAGCACCACATAGAAACTAGCGGCATCGCTATCAGCCATGGCAGAAACACTTCTGCTTGGCTCTTAACGTCAGGGATTGTGGTGATCATGTTAATCAAGCTAGACCCGGCAATCGCGAACACGATAGTGAGCACCAAACAAATATTGAAGCTCCAGAAAAAAGTGCCAATCAATGATTGGTTTAATTCGTCTTTATCTTTCGCGCCAATCGCTTTACCGACCATGGCTTCCATCGCGTAAGCGAAGCCATCCATCCCATAAGAGATGATCATCAAAAAGCTCATCAATACCGCATTAGCCGCCACAACATCATCGCCAAAGCTTGCCCCTTGGAAAGTCATAAAAGTAAAAGTAGCTTGTAGACATAATGAGCGGAGAAAGATATCGCGATTCAGTTTTACGAAACGGCTCAAGCCTTGACTGGTTTTCTTAAGCAAATCCCACGGTGAAGGAAGTTGTCTCTTAATCCAGATTCGATAAACGCAGATTAAGCCAAACGTTAAGCCTGCATAATCAGCCATTACTGATGCCAACGCGGCACCTTCAACCTGCCACCCAAGACCAATAACAAATACGATATCCAAAACGATGTTGGTGATATTAGTGATAATCACCATCCACATTGGCGCTTTGGCATTCTGAGTTCCTAGCAACCAGCCTAAAATCACAAAGTTAGTGAGCGCCGCAGGTGCACTCCATGCTCGAATAGAGAAATACTGCTGACCGTAGTGTTTCACTTGGTCACTGGCGCTACTCAATGAGAAAACCAGATCCGCAACCAAGCTATGCAAAAGTAAGAAGACACCAGCAAATCCTAAAGCCATGGTAACACCCTGCACGAACACCAAACCGAGCTGTTTGCCATCATCTGCACCATAAGATTGTGCTGCGAGCCCAGTTGTCGACATGCGCAAGAAACCGAGCAGCCAGAAGGTCACGCTGATCATGGTGCCACCTAATGCCACACCACCGAGATACCAAGAATGCTCTAAGTGACCGATAACCGCGGCATCAACTAAGCCAAGGAGTGGAACGGTAATATTGGAAAGTACCATCGGGATCGCGAGCAACAGCACTTGCTTGTGCATCGCCTGATTGGATAGCGTTTGGAAAATAGTTTGGGGATTAAATAGCTTCACGATCACCTCTTTGATTAGAGGCGATAGTTTAACCTAGTGAGTGTGCTTTCACTATGTTGTGAGATTTTGCTTATTACTGATATGGCTTCGAGTATGTGTAAATAGTGCAGCTCCTACGCTACCACTTCACCAGCACCAATTGCGGTGTTAAACGCTTTTTAACCTGGGATATTTTGCACAATAATCGCTGCCACAATTTCCAGCGGTTACATTGCTGGTCTAGTGGAGAAAAGGCTTTTACCCATTGCGTCCATGGTAACCAATTTAAAATGCTATCAACTGGGGAAGATAAGCCATGTGCATAGTCACCAGAACCCAGCTTTTTGCCTAGTGTGCTTGAGCTTTTGTCTCCCGCTAATACTAAACACGCATGCGCATGAGTAAAGTAGCGGCTCAGAGACTGAATAAAGTGCGCGGTCTGCTGTTCATTACAATCAAGCAGAGCATGTTCACACACCACCATCACCGATGCTTGCTCTGGGATGTTTAGTTCATCTAACCAAGTTAGGTCATCAACAGAGCCACACTCTAAACGATAGCGTTCATTTTTGTGGAACAAGCGTTGGCGCCAAAGCAGATTCTCGGTTACATCGAGCTCGACCCAATGACAGCGGCCGTTATCTAAACGGTAGAAACGGGTATCGAGCCCTGCTCCCACGTTAATAATCCAAGCATCTGGGTTATGAGATAAAAACTGTTGAACTTGAGAGTCACAAAGTTGAGTGAGTGTCGCGTAAAGAAGTTGTTGTTGGTCGAGTTCACCGGTAAGGCATTCAGGTGCGAGTTGGCAACGCTTGCAGGCTTGTGCTGCAATAGGGTCATAAACTAAGCCATCGTCGGCAAGGCTTTCGCGGCTGCGAAACCAAAGGTGTTGAACGAGATTCGTCGGAACTTGAAATTCTTGATGAGCAGACCCTTGATCAGAAGGAGCCCTTTGATCAGAGGCGCGCGGCTTACGAGTAAGCGGCTTTATTTGAGGTTTGGTTGGGTTTGGCATCATCATCTTCCTTGTATCTCGACAAAGAAGATGATAATGAATATCAATTACAATAACAAGTTATTGAGAATAAATATCAATAAGCTGTTTGTAATGACTACATCCAGTCGGTGTTACGAATGATACCAACAGCAAGGCCTTCAATAGACAAGTGTTGAGATTCAAGATCGACATGGATTGGAGAAAACTCTTCATTTTCAGCATGTAACAGCACAGTTGAACCTTTACGTTCTAGGCGTTTTACCGTCACATCATCATCGACACGCGCTACGACAACCTGACCATCGCGAACATCTTGAGTTTTATGAACAGCCAGTAAATCACCGTCCATAATACCGATGTCTTTCATACTTTCGCCATTTACGCGAAGTAGGAAGTCAGCCTGTGGTTTAAACATGCCAGGGTCAACTTGGTAATGCATTTCTACATGCTCTTGAGCCAGAATAGGCTCACCAGCGGCAACCTGACCGATTAATGGTAAACCTTGCTCTTCGTTTGCTGCATCTTCAAGCAAAATACGAATACCGCGAGACGCACCCGGGATAATCTCAATCGCTTCTTTACGAGCAAGAGCTTTCAAATGTTCTTCTGCAGCATTAGCAGAACGGAAGCCTAGTTCACGCGCGATTTCTGCACGTGTCGGTGGCATACCGGAATCTTCGATCTTACCTTTGATAAGGTCAAAGACTTGTTGCTGGCGGGGCGTTAACGGCTTCATGATTCACCTGTCTTTTTATACAGTTGACTGTGAGTATATCCAGTAACTGCACAAAAGCAAAGCAATTGGTTGTTTTTAGTTCATTTTTAACGAATTACAAAAACAAGATCTCTAACCACACATAACCCGCGAGCGCCAAACAGATGAAAACAGCCGCTGAACCGACATCTTTCGCCATCCCAGATAACTCATGATGTTCGCTGCCAATTCGATCAACGACCGCCTCTATCGCGGTATTAATCAATTCAACAACCATCACCAACACAACCGACGAGATCATCAAGATTCGCTCTACTTGGCTCACGTCTAGGTAAAACGCCAACGGAATAAGCACCGCTGCCATAAACACTTCTTGTCGAAATGCGGCCTCGTTTTTAAACGAACTCGTGATGCCTTGCCATGAAAAGCCTGCCGCTTTCACGATACGTTTGAATCCGGTGTTTGATTTTTTCGCCATTTTTAACCCTATACTCAATCAGTCGATGAATGATTTTCCACAAACTTAACGGCAATATGACTATTTCCATTAAAAGGTTAGACCAGTTTCTGGTATTCTTGCATCGATTAAATTTACGCCTAGGCCTATCCCTATTTCACTCATAGGTTTTATCCTTTTCATCATAGAAATAGAGATACGCTTAAGCACATTGAAATAACTATTGAGGCAGTGAACCTATATGTCTTCTGGACAATCTTTTTCACGTTCATTAATGAAGCTACCTTTATCCGTTTTGGTAAAAGGCACATCAATCCCTTCAAACCCAGTTGAGGATTTGAACATTGATTTAGGCAAACCGATTGTATACGCCTTACCATTTCGCTCAAGTGTCGATCTGCTGACGCTACAAAAGCATGCGCTGGAATTAGGCTTACCTGATCCATTAAGCAAGCTTGAAATAAGTGGCAAATCACTGCAACGCTACGTTTTTATCTCTTCTCGCAAAACACTGCTGCAAGACGATGATTATGTACCAAGCTCTTCTATTGAAGTTTTCTCTGAGCTGCTTTCACTGCATGCCGAAGATTCTGAGCTCGATGTTCAAGTTATCCCAGCCACTGTACTGTGGGGACGTAAACCTGGTAAAGAGAATAACCAGAAACCTTACCTACAAGCAATGAACGGCTTAGAGAAGTCTAAAGCGGTATTACTTGCAGGTCGCGACTGCCTAGTGCGCTTTAGCCCTGTGGTTTCTCTAGGTTACATGGCTAACTCACACGGTACTGACAGCACCATCGCGCACAAACTGGCGCGTGTGGCTCGAATCCACTTCTCTCGTCAAAAACTTGCTGCCTCTGGCCCTAACCTGCCAAGCCGCCAAGCACTGTTCGATCGCCTACTAAAATCAGAAGCGATCAAGAAGGCGATTGAAGACGAAGCGAAATCAAAGAACATCTCGATCGAAAAAGCGAGCAAAGAAGCTCAAGACATCATGGACGAGATCGCTGCGAACTTCTCTTACTCGCTGATCAAGCGTGGTGAGAAAATTCTTGGCTGGCTATGGAACAAACTGTACCAAGGCTTGCACATCAGCAACGCTTCAACAGTTCGTAAACTGGCGCAAGATGGTCACGAGATCGTTTATGTCCCGTGTCACCGTAGTCACATGGACTACTTGCTGCTTTCTTACGTGCTTTACCACGAAGGTATGGTACCTCCGCACATCGCTGCTGGTATCAACCTGAACTTCTTCCCTGCCGGTCCTATTTTCCGTCACGGTGGCGCGTTCTTTATTCGTCGTAGCTTTAAGGGCAACAAACTTTACTCGACGATTTTCCGTGAGTATCTAGCAGAACTGTTTGCTAAAGGTTACTCGGTAGAGTACTTCAGCGAAGGTGGTCGTTCTCGTACTGGTCGTCTGTTGCAGGCGAAAACGGGCATGCTCGCGATGACAATCCAAGCAATGCTGCGTGGTATGAACCGCCCGGTAACTCTTGTTCCTGTGTACATCGGTTACGAGCACGTAATGGAAGTAGCGACTTACGCGAAAGAGTTGCGTGGTAAACGTAAAGAGAAAGAAAACGCGAGCCTAGTGATTCGCACTATCCGTAAACTGCGTAACTTTGGTAAAGGTTACGTGAACTTCGGTGAGCCAATTCAGCTAAACCAATATCTGAACGAGCACTCACCAGAGTGGACTAAAGACATCGATCCAATGGGCACCAGCAAACCACAATGGATGGCTCCTGTGGTGAATGATCTAGCCACCAAGATGATGACGCACATTAATGATGCGGCCGCGACCAACGCACTGACACTGTGTGCGACCGCTCTGCTTGCATCACGCCAGCGTGCATTATCTCGTGACTCTTTGGTTTCTCAGATCAACTGCTACCTTTCTTTGCTTAAGAATGTGCCTTACTCAGACACATTCACGGTACCAAAAGACAGCGCAGAAGAGTTGGTGAAACATGCGGAATCACTGAACAAGTTCCTGATTGAATCCGATTCTATGGGCGACATCATTTCACTTGATCGTCACCAATCGATTCTGATGACTTACTACCGTAACAACATCATTCACTTATTTGCTCTGCCGTCGTTAATTGCTCAGATGACCATTCGTCAGCGCGGTTTATCAATTGATGCGATTCAAGAGAACGTTGCAGCTATCTACCCGTTCTTGAAGAAAGAGTTGTTCTTAAGCTACGACGAAGATCAGCTTGAGACTGTGGTTGCGAACATCATTGATGAGCTTGTCAGCCAAGGTATGCTGATGGTGTCGGACAACGAAGTCACCATCAACCAGTCGAACAGCCAAGCACTGATGCTACTAGGTCGTACGATCTCAGAAACACTGCAGCGCTACTCTATAGCTCTCAACCTATTGGCAGAAAATCCTGAACTGGATAAGTCTGACCTAGAGAAGAAGAGCCAAGACATCGCACAACGATTGGGGCGTTTACAAGGTATCAATGCGCCGGAGTTCTTCGACAAAGGTGTGTTCGCATCGATGTTTGCAACGCTAAAGCAGCAACAGTACTTAGATAACGACGGTAACTGCGATTTAGAAAAAACTCAGCAATTCGCTAAGCTTCTTTACTCAATGCTTTACCCAGAAGTACGCTTGACGATTCAAGAGAGTATTCACCAAGTAGAGTAACCGCTTGGCTAGCTCGCTTTAATCGCTAGACTGAAACGATCAAAAAAGGCACCCAATGGGTGCCTTTCTACTTTTGTTCTCTTTAGCTTTAACTACTGCTTACCAAAAGGTAATGAACAAGCCAACGGTAACTGCCATTCCAACGTAGTTATTATTCAGGAAGGCCTGGAAACATAAATCACGGTCACGATGACGCATCAGGTGTTGTTGATACACAAACAAGCTACCTGCCACTAACAATGCCCAATAGAAGGTATCACCCAGTTGGTAATGCATACCCAATGCAATCAACATCGCCAGTGTCACAAGCTGCAAGAAGCCAACAATCAGCTTATCGAAGCGCCCGAATAAAATAGCTGTCGACTTGATGCCAATCTTAAGGTCATCATCTCGGTCAACCATCGCATATTGTGTGTCGTAGGCAATCGTCCATAGCGCATTAATCACGAAGATAAACCAGACCACACTTGGTAGTTCATTGGTTTGTGCTGCCCATGCCATTGGAATTGCCCAGCTAAACGCCAGCCCAAGGAACAACTGTGGAAGGTGCGTAAAACGCTTCATGAAAGGGTAAATGAATGCTAAGCCAACGCCGATAAAAGAGAGCTTGATGGTTAACGGGTTCATGGTGAGTACCAGCAAGAATGAAACCACAGCGAGCACTAAAAATAAGATTATCGCTTCTTTACTGGAGACCAAACCTGAAGGCAATGGACGCTGCTTGGTACGTTTAACGTGTCCATCCACTTTGCGATCGGCAAAATCATTGATCACACAGCCAGCTGAACGCATCAGCACCACACCGAGTACGAAAACAACCAAGACATCCAAGTCCGGCATGCCTTGTGCGGCGATAATCAGCGACCATAACGTAGGCCAAAGAAGTAATAGGGTACCAATCGGGCGATTCATTCGCGTTAATTGCCAATACGCCTTCGCTTTGGTGGCAAGCATTTACACACTCTCCTTAGAGTAAATGGGTGATGTTGGTAAAAACAGTTCTGCCACAAGCATCGGTTTATGGTTCATCCATAATCGAGAACGACGTGCGAGCAATCGCTCATCGCCTGCGATAACCCAACCGACTTGCAGCGCATCTCGCTCCACGTTCTCAGCACTGAAAACGGTTAATCCAAGCGGGACATTACCTTGTTGAGAAAGGTCGGAATGCTGATCTTCTAGCGTAACTCGGGGAATCAAGGTTCGACCTAACACCCACGGTTCGCCGTCACCCTTTAAAATCACTTTACGCAGTAAGCAATCAAACGATGATAAAAGATGTTCCTCGTCTTGTTGTAGCCTTGAGCGTTCTACAACTTGATTATGAAGCAACTCAACAGACAGGTGCTGACAGCTCTTACCCAACTTGCGGGAAAGAGAACCTTGCTCCATAAGCCACTCTTTGGTGGTTTCGTTAGGAAAATCAAATGTTTCTGTACTTTGCCAATCTACATTCATTAACGAATTAAGATACAGCGATATTGGCTGATTCATACTAGTATTCAATAGGTGACTTTACACGTACAATAAAGCTTCAACTTTCGAACAAAATTAAAGCGTTCTTCGAATTGTAAACGTATTTAGATTTAGACCGCTCATTGTAACAAGACTAATGCGTTTCGAATATCGCGAATAAACTAAAGAAAAGTCACAAATATGCACAAACGTTATGTAGCCCAAATAATTCTTGCGATTACCCTACTCTTTTCAGCATCAAGTTTAGCTGAAGAGGAATCGGCACCCAAACTAGCCTACTTCACGCTAGAGCCAGACCTGACCACCAATTTTTACACTAAAGGTAAAAAACTGGGCTACATTCAGGTTCGCCTCGATATCATGGTTGCGAACAGCAATGATCTAGCGGCCATTGAGCATCACCAACCATTAATTCGCGATGCCGTGATTGAATTACTTGGTAAACAAAACGAAGAAACGATTAAATCTCTGTCTGGCCGTGAAGATTTGAGAAAGACCTTGGTTGAACATCTCAACAAGATTCTGCTGCCTGAGACGGGCAAAACCCTGATCGCTGACTTACTGTTTACCAAGTATCTTTATCAGTAATGATCTAAAAACGAATCCCAATAAAAAAGCGGCTCATCTGGCCGCTTTTTTGTATCTATCGATTCTCGGTAACTAACACGCTAGTTTGTTGCAGATTTCGGCGCTTTCATTGAATCTACAAAGCCGATAATCACACCTGCGACCAAACCTGCTAAGTGAGCGGTATTAGCGATCGCCATGAACGGCTGCATATACCCAAGTACTAACCACACCAACATAAAGCCGACGATCTGTCTTGGAATACCCAAACCAAGTTGCGGTGCTTTGGCGCCAACTACCCATAGGTAACCAACCAAGGCATATACAACCCCAGATAAGCCACCGAAGTTCGCACCTTCCACCCAATACTGACCCGCGCCAGAAAGCGCAGAAGAGACAGCAAAGATCTGCAGTAACTTAAGGCCGCCTAACTTTTTCTCAATATCTCCGCCCAGTTGCCACCACCACAAGATGTTGAATGCGATGTGCATAACCGAGAAATGCAAAACAGCGTGACTGAGCCAGCGCCACAATTGCCACTGCTGTCCATCAACCGCTGGGAAATGTAAGGCGTTAAAAATCGCCTGCCCGAAACCTATCTGCTGCAGAGCAAAAATCACCACACATACCAGCATAATACTGAGTGTCACAGGGCCAGCTTTGGCTTTTATCATGCCCATGAAACTTGGTGTGTGATAATGAAAGTTGCTCTTTCTGGTCTCTGCCATGTCCCAAGATGCCGCTTGATAGCGCTTATGATTGGGTTCCGACAAGAAACGATTGAGCTCAGCTTCGGTTTCAACCTGAAATTGACCATCAATAAGCCAAAGCGCAAAACGCCCTTCCCCCTCAGGAGACATCTGAATAGGGATCTGACGAGACGCCATATAATCAATAAATGCTTGAGCAAGACGTGGGTTGTCTAACACCATCAATCTAATCATTGTTACTTCCTATTCATGCTATGAGAGATGCTTGAAGCGATAAAGGTGATTAACCAGCAATCACAGGAAGTTCAGCACGGTGCCAAGCTTCGAAACCGCCATCTACACTATATACCTCTTCAAAGCCTTGGTTCACTAAATATTGTGCTGCACCTTGGCTACTAATACCGTGGTAGCACATCACCAAGATAGGTTGTTCGAACTCAACCTCATCCATGAACGACACCATTGTATCGTTGGTAAGATGGTAGGCTGTTTTTGAGTGCGCAACCGCAAAAGACTGCGGGTCGCGTATATCGACAAGTCGAGCGTCGCCTTGTTCAATGAGGGCTTGAGCACCTTTAACGTCGATATGTTTAAACTGGTCCATGACTTTCTCTTTTTATACTGATTTACTTTGCTGCCATTGTAACCTATCCCAAGGCTAACAATCACATCCACTTAATAAGGTTATCCACCAGCGATCACTTTTACACCATTTGTGGATAAATCTGTGAATTGCGTGAATAAAGTGCCTTTTAAAAAATAGATCCACAACATGTAGTAATGATCCTGATCTAGCTGTGGGTTAACTAAAACATATCCCCACTCGAAAACCCCGTTCAAAGCCTTACTACACCCTGCTTTTAGACAGCTGACGAATAAACTTCTCACAGAGTTATCCACAAAATCATTTTGCAAATTTCGATCGCAAAACTTGAGAAATCGATCCAAAACAAAAAGGCCGAGATCTCTCGATCTCGGCCTTTTCAAAATTCAGTTATTTGCTAGCTACTATTTAGATACCAAATATTATTAGAAACTAAATGCTATTAGAAATCACCAACGGCTTGTTTCAGTTTCTTCATCGCATTCTTTTCTAATTGGCGAACACGCTCTGCAGAAATGCTGTAGGTATCCGCTAAGTCTTGTAGCGTTGCTTTGTTGTCATCTAACCAACGTGAGCGAACAATGTGTTGGCTACGCTCGTCTAAGCTTGCTAGAGCTAGCCCTAGACGATTATTGGTATGTGACTCCCAGTTAGCTGCTTCAACCGTTTCAGCAACGTCTGATGCTTTGTCTTCTAGGTAGTAAACTGGCGCTGTGTAAGCAGAACCACCGTCGTCATCGTCCATAGGCGCTTCAAACGTCGCGTCTTGTGCCGCTAAGCGAGATTCCATTTCACGAACTTCAGAAGGCTCAACACCTAGCTCACGAGCAACCGTCTCAACTTCACCGTTGTTAAACCAACCTAAACGCTTTTTAGACTTACGAAGGTTAAAGAACAGTTTACGCTGTGCCTTAGTTGTCGCAATTTTAACGATGCGCCAGTTACGCAGCACGTATTCATGGATTTCAGCTTTGATCCAGTGAACTGCGAAAGAAACCAATCGAACACCAACTTCTGGATTGAAGCGCTTAACAGCCTTCATCAAGCCGATGTTACCTTCTTGGACGAGATCAGCCATTGGCAGCCCGTAGCCAGAGTAGCCTCTTGCAACGTGCACCACGAATCGTAAGTGAGAAAGGATCAAGCCTTTCGCAGCGTCGATCTCACCTTTGTAATGTAATCGCTCTGCAAGTCCACGTTCCTCTTCAGGCGTCAGCATTGGGTAGCTGTTCGCTGAGCGGATATAGCTATCTAAACTATCTTGTGTGACTAAAGCCATTTGATACGCTTGGTTTGCCATTCGGTTCCTCATCAATCTCTGATCTGGAGTAATACATCTATTAAAACCCGACAATCTTGAACCTAAAATGAACAGGTTTCAAGGAGGGGGAAGTAATTATGCATAATCAATTCGTCTATACAAGGCAAAAACTGGTTAAGAAGTGCCTATTTTTCGTCTAAATATGACTCTATTCACCTAAACTGGTTCAATTTCTTTTAGGTGACGCTGTGCAGAAAGCTTCGCAGCCACACTACCAAGCAAGGTTCCGACGATCAAAAGCAGTAAAGATTCATCCCAACTCAGGCCAATTAAGCGGAAGTGGCTGTCATACAACTGAGCCAAGTCATCCACTGCACTGTTCAGTAATACGGTAATCAATGCCGTCATTACCCAAGCGCTAATCGAACCTAAAACACCAAACCACATCCCAGCATAAAGGTATGGGCGAAGAATATAGCTGTCGGTCGCACCAATCAGCTTCATGGTTTGAATCTCTTCTTTATGCGCCAATACATTAAATCGTAATGTATTACCGATAATTAAAAATACTGCGCCTAGCATTAATACCGTTAAGGTAATCACGATGACGGCTGCTAACGCTTTGATAGCGTCTAGTCTAGCCAACCAATCTTCGTCTAGGCGAACATCGGTGACGAGCTCTTGCTTTTTAACGGTGCCTGCGAGTTCTTTAATTTGAGTATCGCTGTGTACGCTTGGCGTAATCACTAGAACACCAGGTAGTGAATAGTCATCTAGAATAGTTAGGGCATCTTCGAAACCAGAATACTGGCTGAGATCAGCAAGTCCTTGCTGCGGTGAAATGTATTCCACCAGTTCAACTTGCTCCCAACTTTCAATTTCATCCTTGAGCACCATTACCCTAGGCTCAGGAATGCCATCCTCTACATAAGCACTAATTTGTGACGGGCTTGTGACATCTTGCGCCACTTCACCCACGTTTTTACCCAATAGGTACAAACACGCAGGCATCGCCAACGCCATTGAGATCACCGCAAGGGTCAGCAAATTACCCAGCGGGCGCTGCCACATCTGCGAGAACGATGACTTGGCTTGTTTCCAATGCACAACAAAGAAGCCATCACTTGAAGCGCGGCTTGCTGCTCGATTAGATTGAGGTTTCTTGATGCGCTTATTAGCGGCCATAGTCTTCAACCTCACTCAAAAAGCCTTGGTTTAATTCAAGATGACGATATTGAGGGCGAGTGTTCACTAACCCGATATCATGCGTCGCTAGGATGATCGTCACACCGGCACGGTTAAACTCTTCAAACAGTCGCAACACTCGGTTGGACAATTCAGGATCTAAGTTACCCGTCGGTTCATCCGCTAAAAGTAGAGTTGGACGGTTCACCACGGCGCGAGCAATACCCACGCGTTGCTGTTCACCACCAGAAAGCTGGCTTGGTAAACAACGAGCTTTGTCGAGCAAGCCAGTTTTATCCAACGCAGCACTCACTCGGCGCTTTATTTCATTTTCAGAAATAGATTCAATACGCATAGGCAGAGCAACGTTATCGAAGATCGAGCGATCCATCAGCAGGCGATGGTCTTGAAAGACAATCCCGATATTACGGCGTAAAAACGGGATGTCTTTGGCTGGGATACGTGTGATATCGTGATCGTTGAACCAGACGCGTCCATCGGTTGGACGCTCTATCGCGCAGATCAACTTCAGCAAGGTACTTTTACCAGCACCGGAGTGCCCGCCTAAAAATGCCATCTCTCCACGTTTGAGGTGAAAGTCCACTTTTTGGAGCGCTTGGCGTCCGCCTCGGTAGGCTTTACTCACTTGCTGAAATTTGATCACCGAAAATTCCTCTTACGATCACTAATATCAAATTTAAAACGGTAGCAGGTTAAGGATAAACCACTTTGCTACTCGCGTTACTCTTCGCGGCTAAATAGCGCTTCAATAAAGTCTTTTGACTCGAATGGACGTAAGTCGTCAATGCCTTCACCAACACCAATGTAACGAATTGGAATCTGGAACTGGTCTGCAATTGAGAAAATCACACCACCTTTCGCCGTACCATCAAGCTTAGTTAGCGTAATACCCGTTACCGGTGCAACTTCACTGAATAGTTTTGCTTGGCTGATAGCGTTCTGACCTGTACCTGCGTCAAGCGTTAGCATGATTTCGTGTGGTGCAGAGTCATCAATCTTCTTCATTACGCGAACAATCTTACGCAACTCTTCCATTAGGTTGCTCTTGTTCTGCAAACGACCGGCTGTATCGGCAATCACTACATCAACGCCACGTGCTTTCGCCGCTTCAATCGCATCGTAGATAACTGACGCACTGTCCGCACCTGTGTGCTGAGCGATAACAGGTACATCGTTACGCTGACCCCAAACCTGAAGTTGTTCAACGGCTGCTGCACGGAAGGTATCACCCGCCGCTAGCATCACTTTCTTGCCTTCGTTTTGGAATTGCTTCGCTAGCTTACCGATAGTGGTTGTCTTACCTACACCGTTCACGCCAACCATTAAGATAACGTAAGGTGTTTTAGTCGTATCAACAACTAATGGTTGTTCAACTTGGCTTAGGATATCCGCCATCTCATCTTTGAGCAGACCATAAAGCGCTTCACCGTCTTTTAGGTCATTGCGAGATGCTTTTTCTGTCAGGTTTTCAATGATCTTAACTGTGGTATTCATACCCACGTCAGCGATCAGCAACTGCTCTTCTAGCTCTTCAAACAAATCTTCATCGATTTGCTTACCTTTGAACAAGCCAAAGAAGCCCGCACCAATGTTTGCTTTAGTACGGCTTAGACTACGCTTAAGGCGAGCAAAGAAGCTTTCTGTCGGCTTCTCTTGAACTTCTTCAACTTGAGCTTTAGGAGCAACGACTTCTTCCTGTTCTGCTTCTGCTTCTGCTTCTGCTTCTGCTTCTGCTTCTGCTTCTGCTTCTGCTTCTGCTGGGACAGGTTGCTGTTCTTGTTGAGCTTCTTCAAGCGCTTGCTCTGATTCAGCAAGCTCAGATTCAACTGACTTAGCTTCAGTTGATTTAATTACTTCAGCTTCAGACGCGGCCTGTTCAGCCTCGACTTGTGATTCAACTTCAGTTTGATCTTCAACGTTTTCTACGTTCGCTTCATTCTGAGTTTTTGGGCTTTGTTCTTCTTCACCAAAACCAAGCCACGATAATAATCCGCGCTTCTTTTTTTCCGTCATCCGAGGAGTTTCCTAGATCTACTAATTAACTGTATTGACTTAATGCACGTCGACTCTTTGCTATTGTTATACAATACAAGCTTGTACAAACGAATAGTAAAGAAAAATGACAAAGCAGTGATAAGTTTGCTTTTAGCTTGATACACTTTGTCATTGCAAATTTATTTAATACTCGAACCAACTTAAATTGGGCTCGGTATAGTATCACTTTATTAGCGGTCAAAAAATCTATGGTAAGACGTCGCCAGCAAAACACATCACAAAAAAAGCCATCCGGTGGCTTTGTTCGAATTATTAGTGGCTCATGGAGAGGCAGAAAGCTACCTGTTCATGATTTAGAAGGCTTACGCCCAACCATTGACCGAGTAAAAGAGACCCTCTTTAACTGGGTGGCACAAGATATCCCAAATTCGACCTGCTTAGACGTATTCGCAGGTTCTGGTGGTTTAGGTTTTGAAGCAGCTTCTCGCCAAGCAAAAATGGTGACGCTGCTCGAAATGAATCAAAAGGCCGCCAAGCAGCTTTCTGATAATGCTAAAGAGCTCAAAGCAGACAACATCAATGTGGTAAATACTGATGCTATCTCTTTCCTTAAGAAGCCTGGCACCCCTTACGATATGGTTTTCCTTGATCCTCCATTTCGTAAAGGCTTGTTAGTAGAGACAGTACAACTGCTTGAGAATAATGGCTGGCTTGCCGATGATGCCATCATTTACGTCGAGACAGAGAAAGAGCTGAAACTCGAAGCGATGCCAGAAAACTGGGAATTGCATCGCGATAAGACCACCGGCCAATCGAGCTACCGACTGTTTAATCGAATCACTGAAGAATAGGAGTTATTGAATGAAGTTCTTGCTTCCACTAGCAAAAACAGCCATCGCCTTTGTTTGGTTTATCTTAATCGCCAATATTTTCTACCCGTTCCCGGGTAATGCGGCGATTGCGCTTTATATCATGACCGCATTCTTGTTCTTCATGCACGGCCTACAGATGCTGATCTTTATCGGTGCCTTCGGCGATAAGATCGAGATGTCACGTTGGGAGAAATGGTCAATATTGATTTTCGGAGTCTTTGCCCTACTCGATATCCGTCGTAAGCACATGATGTAATCGAAATAAAAACCGAAGACACAGATACAAAAACGCCGCTCAGTAGAGCGGCGTTTTTTTATTGAATAATGATAGCAACACTAGCCCATGTAGCCCTTCACACCATCCAAGAACATTTGAGTCGATAGCATAACAAGTAACAAGCCCATCAAGCGCTCGATGGCTTTAAGCCCTCTCTCACCCAATACTCGTAGGAAGAAACCATTAAACATCAGGATAAAGAAGGTAGCGCCCCAAGCCAGCATCACAGCGGCAGAAAGCTCTAACATGTTGTCTGGATGCTGTGTCGATAGCAGAATCAGTGCAGCAATCACTGATGGGCCTGCAATCATAGGGATCGCCATCGGCACAATAAACGGCTCTTCACCAGCCGCTAGGCCAGTAATGCTGCCTGCGCTTGGGAAAATCATCTTAATCGCGATGATAAACAGAATGATACCGCCAGAGATACTCAAGGTTTCAGGTTGTACGTGCAGGAAGTTCATGATGCTTTGACCCGCAAACAAAAATAGCAACAAGATAACCAGTGCGAACATCAGCTCACGAATCAGAACAATACGGCGACGCTTCGGGTCAATATGCTTAAGGATAGATAGCACGATTGGCAGGTTGCCAAGCGGGTCCATGATAAGAAACAGCATGGTTGCTGCAGATAAGATTTCCATAAGTTTGTCTCGAAAAGCGTAAGTGCGCGGAGTATAGCAGCCTCAACATTGATTTTCGAACGCAGTGATAAGCGGGTTAACTAATGCTTTTAAAGGGGAATGTTATAAGACGGAAAATGGGTAAAAGCAGATTGAAGGGTAATAAAAAGAGTGGAGCCGAAACATGCACCCACTCTCTATTCACGAATAAAACAAGCCACTAAGAGTTAGTGATTACACACACGTTCTCGGTTAGTACAAAGCTTATCATCGACCACGACAACCTTTTCCATCTTCAAGAAAAACTTCAACAGGCTATCTAAATCCAGACCATTGAGCTTACAAGTATGGAAGCGAGCTTCTTCCCCATAGGTTTGAGCAAGCGCTAATGTTAGCTCTTCGCGAGTCAGTGGCTTTTCACTAAGCAGGTTTAAAACGTTGTGTGCGTGAATTTCAGTCGTCATAACTCAATCTCATCTTTAATGAATTACACGTAGAGTACCGAGTTTTAGCAACGTCGTTTTGATGTAGCTCAGGCTTGAGAGAGCTCTACCCTAAATAGTAATAGATGCGACAATAAGTGCGTGTGCCAGAAAGTAACTGCTCGTTACCCAAAAATAAGCCCCCTTGATTGGGCTACGGTAACTGTTTAGTGCATAGGCCAAGGCCGAAAGGAGCAGCACGCTACAACCAGCAAAACCGACCGCGTGTGATAACTGAGGATCTAGCAACCAAACCTCACCAGAAGCCCATGCTAGCTGAATAAGCACAATGCCCATTATGACCACAGGAAAGACGAGTTTGTCTAAGCGTGGCAGCAGTAAAAAGAAAGCAACAATGCAGGCCGCTAATAACAGCGCGAACAACCACCAAACCATTTCTCCTGATAGTTGTAACCAAAAAGCTTTGCTGTAACAGAGTTGAGCCAATAAGAAGCAGACAAAATGTAGAGGACGTTTTTGAGTGAGTGTATGCAGCACATCTGCGATCGCAGAGATAGCCAACCCCGCGACTATCCAATAGGTAAAGTCAGCCACAACCGACTGAGTTAAAGCAATAGTCGCTAATAATACAAAGGTAAATACCTTATACGATAAGGCCTGACCGATATGTCCATGCTTCGTTCCTGCTATTGCTCCGATCCCAGATAAGGAAACCGCTAACCAACTCCACATACCACTTGCCCTATTGCTTTAAATCGTCGCCAGTCTAGGCACACGAGTGTTGATGTAAAGCCTAAGCCTTTCAAAATTGGATCTTGATTACGCTTCCACTAAAAAGAGCCTCTTTCGGTTGAAGCCATGACAATTACGCGGAGATAACGATGATTCGTTTAAAACTAGAGCGATTCTTCGTTAAACCCATCGAAAAGCACCTTACAGCGCCCAGCTTTTCATTTTGGTCATTTCTAACCTAGCCAAATCGCAAAAACCCATCGAAAACAGCCAAAAACCACACTTTAAAATTAGAAAAATCAACATTAAAAATCAATAAATACATAAACTTAAAAAGTAAAAATGAAAATTAAAAAGGAATTAAAAACCTCAAACATACCTAGCTTTGTAAAGTAAGTAACTTGCGTTAATTCAGCTCCTGTTTGTCAGGATTTTCCTAGCTCCTTGTCAAATCAGCCACCAAAACCAAGACAAAAATGCACAAACAAAACCAAATCCAACCCAGAAGCCACCAGCCCCTATTAATACAGTTTAACAACCTTTAACAATATAAATTACACATAACAACCATTATAAAACAGCAACTTAAATCAAATAAGAACAAACATGAATCACAACGAACAAAATAAGAACACACCAAAAAACACAGTTAAACAACCCCAAATAAGCCAATATCCAATAGTTTTCTACCACTTTTAAGGCTTTCGAAAGTAATTCTTGATCTAATCCTATAAGTGGGCTATTCTTTAAAACATAGCGAGAGACAACCAAATTTAGGAGTAGTGTTATGATTTCATCTTCGCAAAGACAAGGACTTGTAATGATCGCGGTAGTTGTAGGTCTAATGACACTACCGATGATGTACTAAGCAAGTTACAAATAAAAAAAGGGACGCCATGAGCGTCCCTTTTTTTGTTCAAATTTTTCACTTCGAAAACAGATGCAGTGTTAACACATCCCAGTTCGCATAGTAGAAACCTGCTGCGGCTAAAGTCATTGCCATCATCAATAAGATCGCAACACGCCAGATAAAACGACCGCTTCGTGGAGTCAGCTCCTTCTCACAATCGTTACACATCATGATGAATTTATGCTGGTCTTCCAACTGAGCGTCATGCTCATTCACTACCTTGTTACGACACGTTGCGATATAACGCAACTTACTTACCATATCGTGCGGTAGCCTTTCTTCACAGCTTGTCACAAGCTCGTGCAATCCTTCGCCTTCAGCGTGATATTGAAGTCTCAATAATTTTTCTATATTGCGAGTTCTTGTCACCACTTTTTCAATGTCGGTCATTTTGGCCTCCCACTCCACACTATAATTCTAGTCGAGCATTTCCTTATTCTTATACAAAATCATCGCTATTTACGTGAGAAAGAGACAATAAATAACAATGCTTTATCCCAAACTGGCCATTAAATGTGATATCAGCCGAAAAATAATCAGCTTTGCTTACAGCAGTTCACGAATAGCGGCTTTAAACACATATCCCTATTGCCCGAAAGACTAGAATAACCATCACGACTACATGGAGGTTATATGCCTAACTCACTCTTTTTTGCCATCTTTGCACTCGCAGGTCTAGCCGCCTGGGGTTTTCTTGTTTTTTATCGAAAACATATGCAAGGCGAGAACGCACCAGAAAAGAAAGTGAACGTGACGGTATTAGATAAACAGTCCATCGACCTTCCTGACGCAGAACCAGGCCAAGAAGATCAAGAATACTGGATTTACGTTCAACGCGGTATGGTTGGTCCGAAACGAGAATTCCAAGTCGGAATCCACTATTTCCACGCACTTAATCCTGGTGATAAAGGAACCTTAACCTACCAAGGCGATAAGTTCTTGCACTTTGCGTTAAAGCGCTAATCATAAGTCGCTTCAACGATTCATCAAAAGCGGCCATCAGCGATAATAACTAATGGCCTTAGTATTAACGACTAAGGCAATAACCAGCGCGTTTTCTCAGACTTAGATACCATCCAGCTCATCCACAGCGCACCAGCGCCACTGATCACAATCCACAATGGGATAACCCATGCTGGGTGTCCTTGGTACCAACCAAACTCTTTCATCGGCCACAAGAAGATAGGATGCAGCAGGTAGATACCTAGGCTGTGCTTACTGATAAAGCCAACCACTTGATTACCTTTCTCAGATAACCCTTCTCCGTAGTAACGACACAGCATAAACACCATGCTTGCTGCCAATACGGTATTCAGCGTTTTGTATGATAACCAACGACCAACCGTGTACTCCTCGGCGATTAGGCTCGCATCAACCACCATATAGACTGTAGTTAACAACGCCAGCGCACCGAGTCCTGCGCTCACACCAACGGTGAACTTGTTAAGCGGCACTTTCTTGTACAACAGATAACCCAGTGGCAAGTAGCCAGTGTAAAGCCATAACTCATGACTCCATGGGCCGTCGATTCTTAGTAAGAACAGCAACGTCGTGAACAACCACACCGCCGTGAAGCCGTAAACAGCTTTGTCGCCATACTTTCTGACCATGATCTGTAAGAAAGGAATCACAAAGTAGAGCGGGATAAAGTAATAGAAGAAACCAAGGTGATAGTAGGTGTAGTGATGATAGCTATTGAGCAACACATCCCAACTGACGTCGGCATCAAAGCCCATCGCAGACCAACCAGACAGGTAAGTATAGAAAAGCGACCAGACGATGAAAGGTATCAATACCTTACCTAGGCGTCGCTTGAGGTAGTACTTAGCATCAAATGGGCGCTGATCGCTTAGCATCAAGGCGCCGGTTATCAATATAAAGACAGGCACCGCCCATCGGCTGAAGCCATTGACGGTGATTGCTGTTAACCATTCGCCGAAAGGAATCGTTCCTAGTTCGTTGCGATAAGGCGCCAAAACATGAATCGCGATAACCGCTACGGCCGCGACACATCGTGCTAAATCAAAAAAGAGAATTCGCTGCTTCATGTAAATGCCTGATTAATATTCAATCATTCTACTATAGCAATAAAAAAGCTGACCGGAATAAATACCAAGTCAGCTTATTGTTAAAGGAGAAGCATATCGCGAATTAATCTTAAACGAATGAGCAGTTGCAACTTTCGCTCTTACGAATGAGGCCTATGCGGCAGATGTTTGCGGCACCTTAGGTAAACGCAGAGAGATCACCGTCGTTATCGCTAAGAACACGAACGATACCCACAAACACGCAGACAAGCCGCCCATTTGGAATACTAAGCCTGACAAGATTGTGCCAATCAAGCGGCCCATTGCATTCGCCATATAGTAGAAGCCAACATCAAGCGATACCCCATCGCCTTTCGCATAACTCACAATCAGGTATGAGTGAAGGGATGAGTTCACCGCGAAGATGGCACCAAACACCATCAAACCACCAATGATCACTAACTCTGGTTGCCAGCCTACCTGTACCGCATAAGCGATAGCACCTGTCACGACAGCCAGAGCTCCCGCCCATAATAACGCTGCGTGACCATCTGGAACCTTGCCTTGCGCCTTACCCGTAATCTTGGGTGCAATGCCCTGTACGAAGCCGTAAGCGATAGTCCAAGCCGCTAAGAAGCCACCCACCCATGAGTGGTCCCAACCAAATACGCTGCCCAGATAGATTGGCAGAGCAATCACAAACCACACGTCACGAGCACCAAACAGGAACATACGCGCCGCAGACAGGATATTGATGGATTCAGATTTAGAGAAGATCTGTTTGAACTTAGGCTTGGTCTTCGCCTTACCCATATCCGCTTCTAAGCTCAGCACACTGCCAATGAAGACCAAGGTCAACACAGCGGCCATCGCAAGCACTGCATATTGGAAGCCTATAGTCGAAAGCAATAAACCACCAATAAAGAAGCCTGCACCCTTAAGCGCATTCTTAGACCCGGTCAGAATCGCAATCCACTTATACAAGGCACCTTGTTGTTCATCCGGTACCAAGGTTTTGATTGAGCTCTTAGCACTCATCTTATTAAGGTCTTTAGCGATACCAGAAAGTGCTTGAGCCGCCATCACCCAAGGAATAGTCAACATGGCCGATGGCAATGCGAGCATACCCAAGGCGAAGACTTGCATCCCTAAACCGATGTTCATGGTTTTATTGAGACCAAGACGCGCGCCTAACCAACCACCGATTAGGTTAGTCACCACACCAAAGAATTCATAGAAAAGGAACAGTGAAGCAATCTCTAACGAACTGTAGCCAAGGTCGTAAAAATACAAAACCACCAGCATACGAAGTGCACCATCAGTAATGGTGAAATTCCAGTAGTTGAAAGTCACCAACATGTATTGGCGAACACTCTTACTTAGATTTGAAAACATAACGCTATCTCTGCAATCTAAACAAAAAGAGCTTTTGGATCATGATAAGTTCAACACTCCAGATACCAAAAGCTCCTTGTATAACAACGATGACTTATTAGCTGTTCGCTACGCCATTAATGTACTCAACCTGAATAGGTTTAGTAAAAGCACCTGGACGAAGCGCCTGAACTTCTTGAACAATCTTGCTCAGATCCCAGCTCTTCTCTAACAGCAGGTGTGCAGCCAGTAAACCAGTGCGGCCAGAACCGCCCATGCAATGCATCGCTACCTTACCGCCGTTATCGACAACTTGGTGTAGCGCAGGGCTCGCTGCTTGCCATTTCGTAGCAAAATCAGCACCTGGTGCACAATCGTCTTCGATTTCGATTTGGAACCACTGCATGCCTAGTGCTTGCGCTTTCTCACCTAGCTCAGAAACATTCTTGCTCGCCAGTTCTTCACTGTCCAAAGCCGTCACAATCGCTTCTACGCCTTGCGCTTTAAGTTGAGCTAGAGATGCGTCTAGGTCAGCCTCTTTGGTACCTGGGCACGGAGTAAGCACTAACGCACCAGTTTCTAAATCTAGTTGCCATGTTGGATGTGTCATTATGTATTCTCCAGATTCTACTATTTCTTAAATACGCAGGCTTATGCCAAACCAACTGTACGAACAAGCTCTGCTGTACGTGTCGCGTAGCCCATCTCGTTGTCGTACCAAGCGTAGATCTTAACCATGCGCTTACCTACCAACATGGTTGATAGTGCATCTACGATAGTTGAGCGTTGGTCGCCTTTGTAATCGATAGAAACAAGTGGACGCTCTTCAAAGCCAAGAATGCCTTTCAGTTCGTTCTCAGACGCTTCTTTCAACATCGCGTTAACTTCTTCTGCTGTTGTATCTTGCTTCACTTCGAAGATGATGTCTGTCAGAGAAGCGTTCGCTAGTGGTACACGAACCGCGTGGCCGTTGATACGGTTTTCAAGCTCAGGGAAGATCTCAACAATCGCTTTAGCACTGCCCGTTGTTGTAGGGATAAGGCTCATGCCACATGCACGTGCGCGGCGTAAGTCCTTGTGGGGCGCATCAAGGATAGTTTGCGTGTTGGTTAGATCGTGAATCGTCGTGAAAGACGCATTCTCGATACCAAGCTTCTCGTTGATCACTTTAACCACTGGCGCGATACAGTTTGTTGTACAAGATGCTGCGGTTACGATTTTGTGTACTGCTGGGTCGAAGATATTGTCGTTCACACCAACAACGATGTTTGCGATGCCTTCTTCTTTCACTGGCGCCGATACCACAACACGCTTCACGCCCTGCTCTAGGTATTTGTTTAGGAAAGATGTCTTACGGTGAACGCCTGTCGCTTCGATAACCACATCACAGCCAGACCAATCGATCGCATCGATGTCGCGCTCTTTGGTGGTTTTGATGCGTTGACCGTTGATGATCATCTCATCGCCTTCAACCGAAACTTCGTGGTTCCAACGACCTTGTACTGAATCGAACTCTAAAAGGTGCGCCAGTGTCGCAGTGTCGCCAGCAACGTCATTAATTTGTACAAACTCTAGCTCAGCCCAATCGAATGCTGCGCGAAGTGCTAGACGGCCGATACGGCCAAAACCATTAATACCTACTTTCACTGTCATCGTATTTTCTCTCAGTTAATTGCCTTCATATTTGAAGCCGCAGCGTTGTTGACTACGTTCACTTACCGGAACGCCGGCCGCCCAAATCACATAGAACCACTATGCTCATAGGGATAAGCTCACTTGTCGCCTAGCTGCAACTCCAACTATTTCGGCAATAAGTTTTAATATATTTAAACGCAACATTGAGGGCGTGAAGCTATCGCTTCTAAGCGCTCAATGTCTTGTTGGTATTCAGTTTTCAAACAGTTCGATGCGATAAGGTCATCAATTAACTTTAGCATCCAACCCGGTAAATCTTGTGACAGGCGGTAAAACACCCACTGCCCTTGGCGAACGTCAGTCAAAATGCCGTTTGAGCGTAACTGCGCAAGGTGGCGAGAAACCTTTGGCTGACTTTCTTGTAATGCCTGAGTCAACTCACCAACAGAAAGGCACTCTTGGCGCACAATCAACATTAAGCAACGCACTCGCGTTTCATCAGACAGTAATTTAAAAAATTGGTGAGGAAGCATAACTACATACTCATATATGGATATGCGTATATATTAGTTATAAAAAAACGCACGTCAAGGCGTGCGTTTCAATTGTCATAAAAGTTTAACGAAAGGAAATCAGAGCTGATTAGTCACGGTATGGCTCCAACGTCGAGCTTCGGTGAGCTCCGTTCTTACCTGCTCCACACTTAATCCTAAATCGGCACAGTGTTCATCAATCTGCTGCCAATCAGCGTGTTCAAAGCTCTCTTCAAGGGCGAGTAAAGTGCCATAAGGCCCTTCTCTGCGCAGCAAAGCGACCTTAATACTTTTACACAACGGTAATTGCTCTACGAGGTTCTCTAACGACAGGTCGAGCAGAGCATCAAGCAAGGAGAACAAACCGATCATAAAGGCTTGCTCCGTGTGCCCTTCAAATGCCTGATAACGAGACATGCGCTGACAAAATTGCGCTCGCTGTAAAGACAAGCCATACAACTCTTTCGGCTTTTTATCAGAGACATAAGACGCCACCGCCAAAGAGACAAACATTTTCAGCTTCTCTTGCCCCAAGTAAACCAAGGCCTGACGAAATGACGAGATGGTTACCTCAAGACGAGGCGACATAGTATTCACAAAGCGCAGTAGCTTATAGGACAAAGCGACATCTTTGGCGACGATACTCTCGACACGTTGAAAGTCGACATCCGGCTTACACACTTCTTGGAACAGCTCCATG
Organism: Vibrio pomeroyi; assembly: GCA_041879425.1. NCBI lineage: Bacteria > Pseudomonadati > Pseudomonadota > Gammaproteobacteria > Vibrionales > Vibrionaceae > Vibrio > Vibrio pomeroyi. The sequence continues at coordinate 3,475,115 of CP090854.1, forward strand.
GCAATCACTTGTTCAGGGCTAATGTATTTGGTCTTGATGATTTCCGGCTTGCTAAAGAAGTAGCCTTGAAAGAACTTAAAGCCCGCCTCTTTCGCTTGCTGAAATTCTTGTTCCGTTTCGACTCGTTCAGCAAGAAAGCTAAATTTCTTCCCTTGATGCGCCCTAACCAAATCACACGCCTCGTCTAAGCCCATCTGCATGATATCGAGCTTAACAATATGCGTATATCTGAGGAAACGTTCCCATTCTGGTGTCGAAGTAAAGTCATCTAGGGCGATCATGTAGCCCGCTTGGTAGAGCTCTTTAACGGCTTCTAATAACTCGTCGGTCGGTTGGCAGGTTTCAAGGATCTCAACCACCACCTTGTCTTTCGGCAAGCTCAAAGGCAGACGACGAATCAGGCTTTGATACGGAAAGTTAATAAAGCAGCGTGAAGATGGGATCGAAGGGTTAAGCCCAACCGACAAGAAGTTCTCAACAATCAGGCGATACGTTGCTCTGTTAGACTCAATATGCGCTGGATAAGCATTCCTTTCTCCGTCACGAAACAACAGCTCATAACCAAGCGTGTTCTTGTTACGATTTAAGATAGGTTGTCGAGCAACGTACGTAGCGGTCATTTATTGATAACTCTAATTGGTTTAACTATAACTCTATTGCTTTCACTAAGCTTTGGCGGCAGCCAGCAACGCGCCGCAGCCCATGAACATACCACCAAATATCTTATTTATCTTACCCATTATACGATCTGAGCGGATAAAGCGTCCCATTTGTGAAGCTAATGACGTGTAACCCAACATAACAACGCTATCAATGAATACGGTTGTCACGCCCAGCACTAACAGTTGCGGTGCTTGCGGTTGTGTCGGGTCGATAAACTGAGGAAACAGAGCCACCAAAAACACGATAGATTTTGGATTGGTAAGGTTGATAAGCACAGCATTTCTCAGCAGTTTGCCACTCGATAGCGTTGAGCTCTCTTCAGAGGCCACTAAGCTAGAGTTGTCACGCCACTTTTGGATACCCAACCAAAGTAGATACACCACGCCCACCCATTTGATGATGGTGAACGCCAATGCAGATTGAGCGACCAATGCACCAATACCCGCTCCCACCAGCATGATGTGAAATGCAAGGCCAAGCTGTAAGCCTGCGATCGACGCGAGTGACTTCTTAGTGCCATAGCTTAGGCCATTACTGATTGAGTTAACGGTACCTGAGCCCGGAGCCAAACTAAACAAAATCGCCGTGACGACATAAGCAAGCCAAACATGAGTATCCATTTGCATTTCCTTACTAGTTCTTTAATCTAACAACATTAGTAGCGATAAAGCTCTCACATGCACCAGTTCAGGTAATTTCCCATGGAAAACCACAGCGCCGCCCCGTTTTCGTACACGCAAGAACCTCAGTTCGAGCAAGCGATTAAACACCCGATCCCCACTCTTTGGCAACAACGAAAAGATGGGTATGTAACATCATCCGGTAAAAAGAAGCTGTACTGGTGTAGCCTAACCTCACCGACTCATACCAAAGCCATCGTTATTTCAAATGGCCGTATCGAGTGCTGCCTAAAATACCAAGAACTCTTTTATGATTTCTATCAACAAGGCTATGACGTTTATTCATTTGACCACCAAGGTCAAGGCCAGTCGGAACGTATGGTAACAGACTCTGACATTGGTCACATTCATGAGTTCGATGATTATGCATCAGACATGTCTGACATCATTGCCAATTTTGACTTAAGTAAATATACCGAGCGTTATCTTCTTGCACATTCAATGGGCAGTACCATCGCGACTCGCTATCTACAGACTCATCCGGCTCACCCGTTTGATAAGGTAACCCTGTGTGCGCCGATGTTTGGCATCAACACGGAATGGTATCTAAAACCTATCGCGATGGTTGTTGGACAAGTGCTTACCGCGTATCACGCCAAACCAACTTATGCGCCAGGCCAACAAGCGTATTACTCAAAGCCTTTCGAAAACAACTTACTGAGCCACAGCAAGGTCCGTTATCAGTGGTTCCGCCGTTTGTATGACGAGTCACCCTCTTTGCAAGTAGGCGGACCAAGTACGCGCTGGGTGTGGCAAGGGTTAATGGCAGCCAAGCAAGCCATCCAGCAAACTCGTCAGATCAAAATCCCACTGCTTTTGATTCAGGCTGGAGAAGAGAAGATTGTCAGTAACGATGCTCAAGTGAAGTTCATCAACAAGCTCAAGAAAACCAACTCCGATTGCCAGTTTAAGGTCATCGAAGGGTCTAGACATGAAGTGTTGTTTGAGAAGGATGAGTATCGCAATCCAACATTGGATGCCATTACTCAGTTTTTTGCTTAGCGCTAGCGTGACAACAAAAAAAGTAACGACAAAAGAGAGAGGCGCTAAAGAGGAAGAGAAGTAAGTGAGCTTTGCCCTCTTTTCTTGCGTGAATTTGGCATACAATTTCTAGATAGAGATATTGTATTTCAAAGGGCGCTAGCATTAGCTGGTGTCGATATTGGTTAAGCATTTTGCAATGAGGGTTAAATGACTATTCCTGCACTTAAAGATTCCGTGAAAATCGTTGCCTCTGATTTAGATGGTACGCTTCTGGCTCCCAACCATCAGTTAAGCGATTTTACCAAGCTGACACTCAAGAAGTTACACGACCAAGGTTACACCTTTATCTTCGCGACGGGTCGCCACCATGTCGATGTTGCGGGTATTCGTGAGATAGCTGGGATTCCGGCCTACATGATCACTTCAAACGGTGCGCGCGTACACGACCAAAATGATCAGCTAATGTATAGCCAGAACGTGCCTCAGGATTTAGTTCAGCCTGTTATTGATGTGGTTCGCCAAGATCCAAACATCTTCATTCACATGTACCAAAATGAAGATTGGTTACTGGATCGTGAAGATGAAATGCTGGCTAAATTCCACAGTGAATCTGGCTTTAGCTACAAGCGCTTTGAAGCTGACAACGCGCCGAGTGATGGCATTGCGAAAGTCTTCTTCACACACCCAGAGCAAGACCATGAATACCTAGTGACGTTTGAACAAAAGCTAAGAGATACGTTTGGCGACAAACTGAACATCGCTTTCTCTACGCCTTGGTGTCTAGAAGTGATGGCAGCAGAAGTATCGAAAGGCCACGCCTTAGACGCGGTTGCGAAGTCACTGAACCTGACTCTTGATAACTGCATTGCCTTTGGTGATGGTATGAATGATGCTGAGATGCTAGCAATGGCGGGTAAAGGCCTGATCATGGGCACATCACACGAGAAAGTGATGAAAGCTCTGCCAGACAATGAAGTGATTGGCAGCAACGCAGACGACGCCGTTGCTCACTACTTAGAAAAACACCTACTCTAAGCAGTCCCAATAAAACATAAAGGCAGCCAATGGCTGCCTTTTTTGAACCTTACGCCAAAAGCTTCCTCTAAGGTTAGCGAGAACCGAGTACTTCTTTGCTTAAGATGGCCTGCCACTCCTGTTCAGTCACAGGCATGATGGACAAGCGATTACCGCGTTTCACCAACGGCATTTCTGATAGTTCTGGCATGGCTTTCAATGTTGCTAAGGGAATCAAACGCTCAGTCACTCGTACAAACTCGACATCCACCATAATCCAACGTGGGTTGTCAGGTGAAGACTTAGGATCGTAGTAATCACTCTCAGGATCGAATTGAAAATGATCTGGGTAGGCTTCTCTGGTTACTTTTGCGATCCCCGCTACACCAACTTTTTTACATGATGAGTGGTATATCATCACCAAGTCTCCAAGCTTGACGTCATCACGCATCATGTTTCGAGCCTGATAGTTGCGTACACCCTCCCAACAAGAGGTTTTTTGTACTCTAAGAGTCTGAATAGAAAAGGTGTCGGGTTCTGTTTTAAATAACCAATATGCCATAATAAATCCAATTAACGGTTGCTCCGAGGAAGATATAACATGAAGGTAATGAAAAACCCAGTGACATGGCTAGTCGCATTCGCGCTACAAGGTTGTGTAACGGCGCCAGATACGCCGCAACAACCTGAAGTTCCACCAGCAACCTTAGATGAGCCCCTAAGCATTCAACCGCAAACCTTCATCATGCGTGGTCAGGTTGTGGTTGGCCATGAAAGCCGAACCTTCACCCCTTGTGGTAGCCAGCAACAATACTGGTTAGACTTATCTCCTGAGCTAGCACTCGAGGCTCAAGGCTTAGCAACCAGACCTTATCAAGCCTTGTATGGTGAGCTCATCGGTCACCTAACGGTACCAAGCCAAACTGGATACAATGCCGACTTCACCGCGCGCTTCGTGGTTGACCAATTGAATATCCTCACTGCAGAGAACCCTGATCGTTGTGACCAACCCTTGCGTTCTACTCGTGTGTTCGGTAATGAACCCTTCTGGTCAGCGACCTTTGATAAAGACCAACTGAAATACACCAAGATGGGTGAAGAGCCTCAGCGCCTCAATATCGAATCCAGCCGCACTACTCCAAGCACTCGTGATTACCAACTAGAAGGTCAATCAACGCAAGGCGAACTCAACCTGATCAAAGAAAGCTGTAGCGACGGCATGAGCGACTCTATCTATGGCTGGGAAGCGAAACTCAACCTTAATGACAGCAAGTACAACGGCTGTGCAACAGTATCTAACCAAGATCCTACGCTGGACTGGAGCGGACTCTACTTCGCAAGCTCAACACAAAACTCTGGATTCTCTATCAACCTAGAGCTCAACGATGACCACAGCGCGATCACGACTTACTCGTACAGCAACGGTGACCCTTCGATTGTTGAACAAGGCTTCTGGCAGCAACTCAACCAAAATCAGGTTCAAGTTGTGATGACTCGCCACCAGCAGCAATACCTGATCTCAGAGCGTATCTTCACACTCGATAACGGTAAGCTGGTCGCTGAGAAAGAGAAAGTGGGCAACGTTGTCTATCCGATTGCCAATGGCGGTCTAGTGCTATTTGAGGCCAAGAGTAAACAGGCGCAAGTGAACACAACCACGGCCGTAGATCTAACTGCAAAGCAGGTTAACTCGAGTGATCAACTTGATCCAAAAGTCGACCAAGCGATCCGCGAGTATTTTAAGATCAACAACAGCTCACCAGACGATACCAAGTACCGCTGGCTGACCTACGATCTTAACGGTGATGGCAAAGAAGAGCTGTTTGCTCAACTCGACTGGTGTGGCTCTGGTGGCTGTACACTGCTTATCTTTGAAAACCACCAAGACAACTGGCGCTTCAATAGTCGAGTGACATTGGTTAAGGGCGATATACGCTTAGGTAAGTCGCAAAATCATGGCTGGCAGGATCTTATCTTCAATGTCAGTGGCGGCGGAGCAACACCTGCGAAACATGTACTGTCTTACACTGGTGTTAGCTACCCACTCAACCCAAGTGTCGCACCGGTTGCAAATGACGCTGACATCAGCGACGTAGTTCTGTTTGCTGATGGTATCTCACCAGCACAAAGCGGAGTTAAGCTGTAAACATGAGTAATCAACAAGCTTGCAGTGGTTGTGGCTTCACTCATCAATGTATTTGTCATCGAATACCGAGTACTGGCAGCCAAACCCATGTTGTGTTGCTCACTCACGATAATGAATTGTTACGCGACACCAATACAGGAAAGCTGCTTCAACAATCGCTTGAACAATGCGAGTCGTTCGTGTGGCAACGAAAAATGCCACCAGCCGAGTTGATGACATTACTTGAAGATGACACGCGACAGCCTTTTCTGTTGTTCCCAAGTGATGAAAGTATGGAATGTCAGCAAGCAGTATTGAACAAAGCTAATGACCGAGAACCGTTATTCATTATCTTGGATGGCACATGGCAAGAAGCGAAGAAGATGCTCAACAAGAGCCCGTGGTTACAATCTATTCCGCAGGTTCATCTCGATATTACCAGTGAGTCTTCGTATACCTTGCGCCGTAACCAAGACAGTGGTCACCTGTGCACGTGCGAGGTGGGTGTCGAACTACTCAAAGCATTAGGTGAAGAGGAACCCGCGAGATTGATTAACGATTACTATCAGCACTATCTCAAGGTATTCCAAGCCGACAAGAGTGGTCACGCGCTAAAATAGCGAAGTACTGATGCTTAAGATAAATTGCGATAACAAAAAGGGTGAGCCATAAGCTCACCCTTTTTATATCTAAATTTAATCCATTGAACAGGCTAGTGTTTCACGTGAAACGATCAGCACATAACCCATCCCATCAAAATAGGCGTTTGGGTTCTCCAAAATAATAGCCTTGCAGGTAATCAACACCCATATCCTCTGCGATTCGACATATTTTCTCGTTATGAACAAACTCCGCCACCGTCTTAGCATTCAGAATCTGACATAGACTCACCAACTGCTGAGCTATCTTTCGCTGCTTCTTATCTTGGTCGATATTTCGAATCAGGCTGCCATCTAGCTTGATCACTTGTGGCTCTAACTTCAATATCTCATCAATGTTCGAATAACCTGAGCCAAAATCATCCACAATAATATTCACGCCAAGGTCACGGAAATGGTTACACACCTCAATCAAGCGACCGTAGTCTTGAATTTGCTCCGTTTCCAATACCTCTAAACCGATGCGTTGTGGGTGACTGATTTTCTTGATCGCTTGCTCAAGATGAAGAATGGTTTTCTCATTGTTGAAATCTTGTGGCGCCAAGTTGATTGAGAACGAATCGGTTCGCTGACTCATAAAATCAAAGGTACGCGTTATCATCTGGCGGCTTAAGCGAGTATAGAGGTGAGTCCCTTCAATGATGGGTAAGAACTTACCCGGAGCAATCAACTGACCGTCTTCTTCGATTCGAACCAAGCATTCATAGCTCTCTACCTGATGACTGTGTGCCGAGACTATTGGCTGAGAACACGCGACAATGTTTTGATTGAGCACTGCACGACTGACACACGACAACCAACCCAATTGTTCTTGGCGATGTTTTTCTAGTTGAATTAGCGCCTTGGCACTCACTAAATGTTTGTTCTGACTGACAGCACTGCGACGCGCTTCAATCGCCTTCAACAATAAGTCATCTATCGAGGTATCAGGGAAATCTCGACGACTCGCAACACCTGCACAGATAGACACCGACAGGTAATCAATATCGGGTAAACCAGTAGGCTCGAAGTTCACATGCTCGGTTTGATCGGCAAATTCAGAGAAACGTTGATGGATATGTTCTTGCCTTGCCCAGCTATCAAACACCACCGCCCACTCGCCAATACCGATGCTATAAAGCTGGCACCCTTTATCAAAGAATTGCCACAGTGCTTTTTGAAAGTACTCACTCAAATCATGCAGCAGCTTGTCACCGACGCGATAGCCATACTTCTCATTGATCTGACCAAATGTCGTCACCTTCAAAGCCAACAAGTGACTATCCCCACTCATCTTCGACAGCTTCTCCCGCAATACACTTCGATTGGGTAAACCTGTACGGCGATCAATTCGGTAGCTTGCTGTTAATGCAGTGGCTTGTTGTTGAATCTTGCTGGCCATGCTGTTGTTCATGTCATCGACATCGAGCAAAGCATTACGAATTAGTGAAAACAGAGGAGAGATATTGGTCGCGGGTTGTGTTTCTAATGGTTGCACAGCTTTGCCTTCACCCTCCCTGAGTGCAAGATACGTCAAGCTATGGTGCAAAATTCGTTGTTGGTCACTCTCTTGAAAGAGCTCTCCCATGCAGTACACGCCATAGGTGTCGGCCAGTTTCTGGAAAACCTCCACCTCTTGGTTGCCATCAATAAAATCGATGCGAGAAGTACAGTTATAAATGAAGAACTGCTCTGGCTTATGGGAAGCTATTTGTTGAACGCCAAGTCGAATTTGTTCCAAGGTCAGCGAAGGATGGTCATAACAGAATCTAACCTCTTCACCTACTTGGAACTGACCGCTGAATTCTATGTCTCCACACTCCAGTACCTTGAGAGGCAAATGAATGTTCTGCGCTTTGGGGTCACCCACCATTAAGGGAAAGTTATGCAGTTGCTCAAAAGGCACTTCAAGACCATCGGCCAAGTAACGGTTATAGAGATCGCGAACCGGCATACCATCCAATTCCGCTAATCGGTTACCTCGAGCCCCTGTGACTCGAAAGGTTCGTCCAATTGGATTCCACTCAGTGTAATACCCTTTGGTAATGGCCAGTTCAACGCTGTGTAGCGCCACCATTACATAAGCATTTTCATAGCAGATACCATCAAGCATCACCCACCGGCCATTATCTGTGATGGTCGATGCGCCGCCACAGATAGGTAATGAATATCTCGATTGCTCAAATGCGGCAAACAGTGCTCGGTCATTTATCTGCAAGCGATCAGCAAAGCAGATGACGCTTTGAGTACCCTCATGACATTCAAGCTGCTGCCACATCGCTTGGCTATCAGCTTGTGGGTCTTCGCTGTATTCGACAACGCCACAGGTGTAAGACGTCGCCTCAAAGCGAGTGACAATGAGGTACAGACCTTGATGGAGAATGACACCTTGGCTGATGTAGTGGTTAGCACTACAACCAATCAGTTTGGCATTAGGAAAAGTCGATTGAATCACTTGGCAGGCAGCCAAAACCGCACCTTTCTCGAAAGACGAAAACACCTGAATCAGTAGCTTTTCATGTTGATGAAAATCTATCTTTTCCAATTCACGTTGGGTTTGTTCTATGTCTTGTATCAGGAGAGAGGTCGACTGCATATTCACATTAATCGTTGCGTTAATGATTTGTTATTGTGCTTATTATAGATAAGGCTTGCACGGAATATTTACGATCGTCTTACGAATAATGTGAGGTTAGTTAGACATCACTCATTCAACAAAAAACCAGTCATTAATGGCGTCTGAGCGCTTTTGTATCCAGTAGTTCTAGAATAGTGAAAGCTTTAACAACTAAAACAGTCGCTTAGGCTCACCAAAGTAATAACCTTGCAGGTAATCGACACCCATCTGCTCTGCTATCTCACAAACCTGTTGGTTATGGACAAACTCAGCAACCGTTTTGGCATTGAACACTTGGCACAAGCGCACCAGCTGAGAGGCGATATTTCTTTGCTTTTGGTCTTTGTCGATGTTGCGAATCAAACTGCCGTCGAGCTTAATGATCTGAGGCTCTAGCTTAATAATTTCATCAATATTGGAATAGCCAGAGCCGAAGTCATCCACAATGATTCTTGCACCTAACGAACGGAAGTGGTCACACACCTCAATCATGCGGCCATAATCTCGAATCTGTTCAGACTCAAGCACCTCTAGACCCAGTCGAGTGGGATCGTTCATCCCACTAATTGCAGTCTCAAGAACCTCGAGCGTTTTGTCGCTCAGTAAATCTTGTGGTGATAGGTTGATGGAAAACGAGCTCTGCTTGTCCGCCATATAACCTATAGTGTTCTTAATCATGTGTCGGCTAAGACGAGTGTAGAGGTGCGTGTCGGCAATCATAGGTAGGAACTTACCTGGCGGCACTATCGTCCCGTCTGACTCCATGATTCTGACCAAGCACTCTTGTCCAATCATTTCATGGGTGCCTGATGCCACGATAGGTTGTGAGTAAGTGATGATATTCTGATCTAAGATCGCGCGGCTTACACAGCTCAACCAACCGAGTTGCTCTTTCCGGTCTTCTTCACTCACCTGAATGTCTTTGGCATTGGTGATGTGGGTGTTATTTCGCACCCCATAGCGTCGAGCTTCAATCGCTTTCAATAAGATCTCATCACCGCTGTCGGTTAAGAAATCACAGCGACTGGCAAAACCACCGCACAATGAAACCGACAGATAATCAATATCAGTTAAGCCATAAGGCTCAAAGTTAATGTGTTCGATGTCATCCGCAAACTCAACGAAACGCTCTTTTATCTTAGAGCTATCAACACTTGCGTTAAAGATGATCGCCCACTCACCAACACCAATACTGAACAGCTCTACCTTGACCTTAGGCTCTTTAACCACACGAAGCTGTAATCGCTCGATAAAGTGATTAGACAGATCGAGTAGCAGTTGATCCCCCACTTGATAACCATATTTCTCGTTAACCTGATGGAAGTTAGTTAGCTTTAAGGTCAGCAGATGTTCACTGAACAGAATCGTATTAAGGCGCTCTTTCAATACGATTCGATTCGGTAACCCAGTACGGGAATCAATACGGTAGCTCTCGGTTAAACGGCGAGCTTGTTGATGGAGTTTCTTTTCCATTTGAGTATTCATGCTATCGAGATCGGCCACTGCATTTCTTACGAGATTGAGCAGCGGTGATACCGTTGAATCACACTTAAAATCTTCGCAACGAAATTCATTAATCTCGTCCGACTCTCTCATCGCAATATAGGTGAGACTGTGGTGCAAGATCTCTTGGCGATCTTCATTGCGGTATAGCTCACCCATGCAGTAAGCACCGCACGTGTTCACAATCCCTTCAAATGGTTTCAGCTCGACCTTACTGTCGATAAACTCAAGGCGAGAGACACAGTTATAAATGATCACAGATTCAGGCTGATGCATGGCAAGCATCTCCGCTCCGTGACGCACTTTTTCCGCGGTCAAAGAAGGATGGTTATAGCAAAACTGCGCCTCTTCTCCGACTTGCCAAGGGCTATCAAACTCAATACTGCCGTCATCGTTGATACGAAGAGGTGTCGAGATACCCTTCTTTCGGCCAAGTTCTCGATACAGCGGGAAGCTCATCAGCTGGCTGAAAGGGAGATCTTTGCCATCAGCGAGGTAATGTTTGAACACCTCAATCGCAGGCTTGTCGTTTAGCGCATACAGGCGATTCCCCACCGCGTGAGTCACGCGCAGCTTCATCCCAATTGGATTCCACTCAGAGTACGCATCTGACCACACCTTCAACCTTGGGTTAGCCAAAGCCACCGCAACACAAGCATGTTGGTAAGTTTGCTCGTTATGCATAACCCAACGGCCAAACTCGTTCTCATGACACAGTCCACCAGCCACCGGTAACGCATAAGGCAAGTTTTCGAAGGCACTATAGATAGGATAATCACGACCTTCTACCTGATCACACAGACTGATAACCGTTTTGGTGTCTTTGGTTAGGCCTAGCTGAGAAGCAAGCGCTTGGCTGTCTTGATTTGGGTTGCCCGTAAAAGGCTGAACCGCTGAGGTTAAATGAGTTTCGTTGAACTCACTGATAATGACTAATGTGCATGCACTCTCAAGACAGTTATTACAGATAACATGACGAGCACTCTGCCCGATTAACATCGCGCTGTTTAAACGATTGAGGGCAACATTCGCGATTCGACGAGCTATATCAGAGGATTGAGCGGAGAAAATTTGAATAAGGTACTGTTTGCTGTCACACCACTCTCGCAGATCAAATTGAGATTTAAATAACTCCTCAGTATTTGCGAGAAATGTAAATGTTTGCATGCCAACCCTTGTTCAAAATCGAGTGAAGTGAGAACCCGCAACCACTGCTATGACTGAATGAATCGATAAAAAGTAGTCGCCAATTATCCTAGCCTAAACAGGCTTTTATTGGCGACTAATGTAACAATTCACTATCATAAATGCGACACAATAAGCTTACAGTAGCCATTAAATTAGTCGCATAAGATCGCTGAGTTGCTCTATTTCAACATCAGGAAGCACACTCGCCTTCGAAGAGAGGTATAAATTGGAACCAGTGTCATTAAACCAGCATGCTTGGAAGCCGTTTTTCTTGGCTCCGTAGACATCAGTTCGCAGGTGATCACCCACATGAAGAATATTATTCGCATCAAAACCTAGGTATTGCTGCGCTTTATCAAACATATCTGGGTAGGGTTTGGCTCTGCCATCAGGGCCAGCTTTAAGGATTAATTGGAAGTACTGTCCTAAGCCAATTTTATGCGGGTCTACATTGCCATTGGTAATCGCAACCAAAGGAATGCGTTGGCTAAGCTCTGCCATCACTCGATGTGTTTCTTGAGGAACGTCGACTTGATTACGCAGCCATAAAGCATGCTCGATACCTTCACGAGCCGCCTGTTCAGCTTGCTGCTGTGAATAACCCAATTGCAGTAAACCGACCTTTATCTGAGTCTCACGCCACACGGTGACATCGTGCTTTAACATTGGATTTTCAGTGGCGACCTGCTGCTTAATGCCCTGCCACTCTTCGAGTGATAAAGAAGCCGACACAGGGTGCTTTTGATAAAGCCACTGCGCCATCTCTTTTTCAACTTTCATGATCACAGGCCAGTTGTCGTACAAGGTGTCATCCAAGTCAAAGGTCATAGCTTTGATGGGCTTTAAGCCTCGATAAATTCGCATAGTAAAACCTTTAATCTAATCTTTGTTCTTCTTACGAGCTCTCGGATGAGCCTGATCATAAGCTTGCGCTAAGTGCTGGAAATCCAAGTGGGTATACACTTGTGTGGTCGAGATGTTTTCGTGCCCTAATAACTCTTGAACAGCACGAAGGTTTTGGCTCGACTCAAGTACATGCGTAGCAAACGAGTGACGTAGTTTGTGCGGGCTAATATGGCTCGCCACAGCCTGCTTCTTACCCCACTCTTCCATACGCTTTTGCACACTACGATGAGAGATGCGTGTCCCCAGTTTAGAAACAAACAGTGCAGTTTCGCCCGGCGAAGCCAATTCTCCGCGGACCTTGAGCCATTTATCGACCCACTCTTTGGCTAAACCAGAAAACGGCGCCTTGCGTTCTTTGTCGCCCTTACCAATCACTCGGATCTCGCCTTGACGCCCCAACACATCTTTAAGGTTGATACCGACCAGTTCTGCCAGTCGCAAACCAGCGCCGTACATCACTTCCATCATCGCTCGGTCACGAATCGACAGTGGATCGTCCTCATTCACATCAAGCAGTTGACCGACTTCATCGACATCGAGGTTTTTAGGCAGAGGGCGTTGTTTTCGAGGTGCCGAGACCCCTTTCGCAGGGTTGGCAGTCATTTCGCCACGCAACACAAGGAAATCAAAAAAACTGCGTAGTGAAGACAAACGCGTTGCAATGCTGCTCGCTTTCATCCCCTCACGCATGCCTTTACTGGCAAGCTGTCTTACCCACGCAGCATCAACTTGACCCCAATCTTTTAGTCCAAGAGTGACTAAATGAGCGGCCATAGTTTCAAGTTGTTGTCGGTAATTACGTTGGGTGTGTAGGCTGAGTCCCTTCTCGCTTCTGAGATATTCATAGAAGCGAGAAAGTGGCTTTTGAAGGCTGTTAGGAAGAGGTATTTTGGGCTCTAGGCTCATTATTTATCTGCCAAGGTAAGGTGTCCGCCAAGTGAGCAACAACAAGCGCCAAATGACGTAAAAAGAGCGTATCCATATGAGGTTGGAAATGTCCGCCATCTTCACTAGAGAAAGCGAGCAACCCCAATGGAGACTGCTTAGCAAGTGGAAGTACTACATAAGAGCCTAGCTCTGGAACCTGAAAATCACCAAACAAATCGTGTCTGTCGGCTTTTCTCAGGCGTCCTAGATAAGCATCTTTGCCATTAAAATGGTTAAGCGAAAACTTCGAATAACCCTCGGCACTCAGTTGATAAAAACCCGATTGAGAAAGAATTCGAACATGCGCTTTAAGCCCAAGGTCTAATGCTTTCTGTTCAACGGCCTTAATCACCTGCATGAAGTCGCTGCATTTCAGCACTTGAGCTTGCAGATCCATAAACTCATAAAAGGTTTTATCGTTATTCGCCGCCAGCGACATCAAGCCAGTGATCTCTTCTTCGAGATCTTCGATTCGATGACGTTGGCGTTTAAGTTGAATCTCAACCAGAGAAACAGCACCCTGCTCAACGTTATTAATAGCAAGGCGATCAACCAAATCTTTTCTGTCTTGGAAAAAATCTGGGTTATCACGTAAATATTCCGCGACCACTTCTGCGGTGAGTGCGTCGGCTTCAACGTAAGACAAAACCTATCCTTTATGTTTTATGAATCTATTGGTTATAAATCGTTATTAGCAAGAAAGTTGACCATCAAACACATGCGTTGCAGGGCCGGTCATAAACAGAGGTTTACCCGGACCTTGCCAACTGATGTGCAAGTCACCACCAGGTAGACGAACTTTCACATTCTCAGCCAGTAAACCTTGAGTAATACCTACCGCAACCGCGCCACATGCACCGCTGCCACACGCTTGAGTTTCGCCTGCACCACGTTCGTAAACACGTAAGCGAACCTCTTCACGGTTAACCACCTGCATAAAGCCAGCATTAACACGCTCCGGGAAACGTTCATGTGATTCAAGAAGTGGACCTAAGGTATCTACATCCGCTGTGTCGACGTCATCAACAACAGTCACCACATGCGGATTACCCATGCTCACCGCACCACAGAACAAGGTGTGTACATCCGTTCTCAGGATATACGTCTTCTCTGGCTGCTTGGCCTTGAATGGAATTTTGCCTGGTTCGAACTCAGGAATGCCCATGTTGACTGTTATCAGGTCATTCTCTTCAATCTTAAGAACCATTTTGCCTTTCTTGGTGCTCACGTTGATGCTGTATTTATTCGTTAAGCCTTTCATGCGAACGAATCGTGCAAAACAACGCGCGCCATTACCACACTGCTCCACTTCACTGCCATCCGCATTGAATATGCGGTAATGGAAGTCAGTTTCTGGATCATAGGGAGCCTCAACCACAAGTAGCTGGTCAAAGCCCACACCAGTGTGACGATCCGCCAAACGACGGATCAAATCTGGAGAAAAGAAAATATTTTGAGTAATGCAGTCCACGACCATGAAATCATTGCCCAAACCATGCATTTTAGAAAAGTGGAAGTGCATAACGCTTAAAATTACTCCGGAAGAATGTTTTCAAGTTCCCACAGACTCGTAAGCTCTTCACGCTGACGAACCAAGTGAGTTTTATCGCCATCAACCATCACTTCAGCCGCACGCGAACGAGTGTTGTAGTTAGATGACATCGCGAAGCCATAAGCACCCGCAGAACGAACTGCCAGTAAATCGCCTTCTTCAAGAACAAGGTCACGGTCTTTACCTAGGAAGTCACCTGTCTCACAGATAGGGCCAACCAAATCGTAAGTCACGGCTTCACCCTGACGCGGGCTTACTGGGACAATGTCTTGCCACGCTTGGTAAAGCGCTGGACGCATTAGGTCGTTCATCGCGGCATCGATGATGGCAAAGTTCTTATGCTCAGTTGGCTTCAGGAACTCGACTTTCGTTAATAATACACCAGCGTTAGCAGCAATCGCTCTTCCAGGCTCGAAAATCAGCTCTAGATCAGAATGATTGTCTAGGCGAGCCAATAAGGCTTTCGCGTAGTCAGAAGGCTGTGGTGGTAATTCATCACGATAAACCACACCTAAGCCACCACCGACATCAAGGTGTTTGATGTTAATACCGTTAGCACGCAGCTGGTCGATAAGAGCAAGCAGACGATCGGTTGCATCGATGAAAGGTTCAATATCCGTTAGCTGAGAACCGATGTGGCAATCAATACCGTGGATAGACAAGTTATCAAGTGTTTGTGCAAACGCATAAACAGCTGGAGCACGGTCGAAAGCAATACCAAACTTATTATCACGCAGACCTGTAGAGATGTAAGGGTGAGTGTTTGCATCAACATCTGGGTTGATACGCAGTGAAATCGGCGCTTTAACACCAAGCTCACCAGCCACTTTATTCAGTCGCTCTAGTTCTGGTTCAGACTCTACGTTGAAACACTTAATGTTCAACTCAAGCGCACGCTTCATTTCAGCGGCTGTTTTGCCGACACCAGAGAACACAACTTTCGCCGGATCGCCACCTGCAGCAACCACACGCTCTAGCTCACCGCCAGAAACGATGTCAAAGCCTGAGCCCAAACGAGCCAAAGTGTTCAATACGCCAAGGTTCGAGTTAGCTTTAACGGCATAACACACCAAGTGTGGATGCTCACCAACCGATGAATCAAACGCATTCCAGTGGCGTTCTAAGGTTGCACGAGAATATACATACAGCGGTGTACCATATTGCTCTGCTAGTTGTGAAAGTGCGACGTCCTCAGCCCAAAGCTGGCCATCTTCCTGATAGTTGAAGTAATCCAAAGTTCTTATCCCTTATAAATAACGATTTCTGCGTGTTTCACTTATTGTGATTGTTCAGTCTGCTGAACTTCATCAGGATCGTATAACGGACCCGTTTGACCACAACCAGAAAGTCCAATAACGGACACCATAAACAGAGCGGTAATTAATTTTTTCATTTTGCATATCGTGATTATTAACTCAATGCCCCCTATAATCGCACCACACTCAGGAAAAGCAATAGGATAGAAAGGATGAACGAGACTGAATTTCATCAGCTGGTCGATATACAGATGCAAAACATCGAAGAAGCTATCGATGAATCAGAGGCAGATATTGATTACGAAGTGACTGGTAACGTGATGACGCTGGAGTTTGAGAACCGCAGCCAAATCATCATTAACCGCCAAGAACCAATGAAAGAAATCTGGTTGGCGTCTAAATCTGGTGGCTTCCACTTTAAATTAATCGATGACAAGTGGACATGTTCTAAGACGGGCATGGAGCTGTTCGAGATGGTGAAAGAAGAATGCGTTAAGCACGCAGGTGAAGAGATCGATTGGGTCTAATCATTTGTAAGCAAAACTAAAAAGGAGTGAATCAATCACTCCTTTTTTAATATCAATCAGTCTTAATAAGCCTAGATGTTAACTATCTTTGAACTCCGAGAAGCTAACGTCGCATCGTTACGGTAAGGCACAACGTAAGAATTGCCCTCTTCTGGATGAACGATTTGATAGTACTGAGGTAAGTTAAAGTTAATCAACTTAGACGACATCTTCGACTCATCTTTTACCGACGTGTAGAAAGAGTTAACGCTCGCGATCATCTCATCTTTTTCACCGCTGTACTGATGATACACCTCAACCTGATTCGACTCGTCCAATACATAAATATTGAAACCTTTGTCGGTATCTTCAAAGAAGAACTGAATTAAGCCCTCACTCGCAAAACCATCCACCACTTCTGGCAATTGGTACTCTTGCTCTTTGTCGAGCATCAGCAAAGGCGAACCCTTCAACTTATTAGTTGAGATACTACGGTAGAAATCGACCGAGTTTTCCAACATCTGTACCGACACACCACGGCGCTCGAAGAACAGACCAAACATCTTGTTAGCTAAGCGAATAGCCTTAAATCGACGGCGTTTCTCTGGTTCAATCGGTTTTAAGCGTAATTCGATACACTCAGCAAGCAGCTGGTACACCATGTTACGCATTACACCGCGCAGGTTTTTGCTGTAACAGAACACATCAACCGACTCTGGCGGCAACGCATCTTGGTGCATTTTGCCAAGAACTGTTTTAAGCGCGTCTAGCATTGCCGTATCACCTTGGAAATGCAGCGTACGCACTTCATGCCAAGAGTTACGGTAAACCAGATCGACACTGCCGACTAAGCTCTTGCCTTCTTCACCAAAACTGAAGATATCGGCATTCTTCAGATCAACCTTCAAGGCACGACCACTCAACTCAGAAGTTGGGTCGTTTTCAAAGTTGATGAACATCGCCAGCTGGCTAATCTCACATGGGCTCGCCAGTGCCTGCATACTTGGTCGGCGCTTACGTAAAGAGAAGGTATTACGAAGGTCGCTCACCATTTGATAGAACTTATCGATATCAATGTGGGCGTCACGAACCACAGAATGCAAACGTGTCGATTCAGTAATCAAACCATTAAAGAATGACCAAGCAACCAGCTTACTCAAGTACTCATGGTGCTCAAGTGAAGGTTGACCAAGAATGCGGTGCGCAATCAGCGGCTGCTTGTATAAGTACCAACCCGCTTTATTGGATTGCCCTTGGCGAACCTCAATAAAGCTCAAGTCAGGTTCATGCAGATCCGGAGAAATTTGCGGGTTCAATAACGTCACTTTGCCCGGCAACACCTCAAACGCAGCATAAAGCTTACGTGCCAAAATACTGATATCTTGTGGGCTAATTGCCGAAGTGATGTCGTTACGACGTGCAAATTGAATCAGGTTACGATAGCTCAGCATCAAGGCATCAAGCAGCGCATGGTGCACCACTTTCACCTGTTCAACCTTCCAGTTACGGCGGTTGTCGAGTTCAGCAATGGTTTCCTGTCCCCAGTTCCATGACTTAGTCATCTCGGTTAGGGCTTCACGACGCCATGCAACAGAGCCGATACCAGCTTCACGGGACAACTTCTCGTGGGTCTTAAGGTAGAAACAGCGTCTCACCAAGTCCAAACGAGTGTGGTCGTTAATACGCTCTAGGTAGCGAGTTACCTTCTCTAGCATCAGATAGTAGCTATCCATGCCATACAGATCAGGTTCATCCGCAAAGAAGCGGCGCTTGGTATCGATACTCAATAGTTGGGTGTTTGGGTATTCCCATGAATAAGCTTCTAACAGGATCGCCTTTAACACCGACTTATACGGTGAGTCGATACTCTTATAAAGCTGCCATAGGTTAGAACCGAAGTACTCTTCCGCAGGAATGCGATTCAGCTTGCCGAAATCGATCCACTGCAAACAATCAAGATAACCATCCTGACATAAGCCTTGAACGTATTGGTCATAACACTCTTCCATTTCTGGCGGAATGATTTGCCATAACAAGCGTTGGCCGGCTAAACGAACAGCCGAACGATAGAACTCATCAAGCAACAACAAGTGCTGTGAAGATCCACAGTTATCACCAGTCATCTCTTCAGAATGGTTCGATCGGAAACGCTGTTCATCCATCAAGAAAAAGTTAGCTTCAACACCTAAGGTTTCAGCCCAGTCGGTAATCAGCAGGCACTTGTTCGTCAAGCTATCACGCGCCGGGCCATCCATATCAGAAGAAACACATACCCAGATATCTAGATCACTTGAGGTGCTTTGACCAATTGAAGAGGTACTACCCATGGTGTAAAGACCAAGGATTGCAGGTTCAGCAGCCTCGGTAAGTGTTCCGCCAAGCGTTAATTCTGTATCAGACACAAATTGCTTTTGGAATTCATTAAGCGTGAAGCTACGAATTCCAAAAGGAACTTGTTGGTCATAGTAACCAGGCATCATTGGATGATTGAAATGAAGAAGTGCGGGGATTAGGTTAAAAACTCGCTGGCCTTGGACATTCATCAACACCAACGCACGATCAATGCGCTGCTGATTTAGATTGTCTAATCGTTGAATCAAAGTCTGAGTGTAAGCCTGCAAGGTAAGTCCTTGGTTTGAGATTAAATGCACTTCTGTTTAGTTACTGAACGAAAGCAGCAACAAAACGTGATCAATTTAACACTTTTACCCCTAATGGTAAAGTAAAGGAACCCGTCATACTGGCCAATTCCTTAATGACAGAAAGTTAAACTCACGGCGCCGTAGTGTCCTCTTTATTGACTATTTCTAATAATAGCCCATGTTTCAAATGAGATACTAATCACACTATTTTGGTGAACTCATGAAAATCTCTCAGCTATCAAAGCATGGAATGATCAAACAGTAAGAATTTTCGCCTCACAATGGTAGGATTAGGCTATTACAGAACCTATATCGGAAACACCATGACAAATTCAGCACCAATCCGTATCGCAACCAGAAAAAGCCCTCTTGCCCTTTGGCAGGCATACTTTGTAAGGGATGCACTGCAAGCTGCTCACCCTGGTTTAGAGGTTGAGTTGGTAACTATGGTGACCAAAGGTGACATAATCCTAGACACACCACTTGCTAAAGTTGGCGGTAAAGGACTGTTCGTTAAAGAACTCGAAGTGGCAATGCTAGAAGGTCGTGCTGACCTTGCGGTTCACTCAATGAAAGATGTACCTGTCGACTTCCCTGAAGGTTTAGGTCTGGTAACGGTCTGTGAACGTGAAGACCCACGTGATGCATTCGTATCAAACACTTACAACAACATTGATGAGCTACCACAAGGTGCTGTCGTAGGAACATGTAGCTTACGTCGTCAATGTCAGCTATTAGAATACCGCCCTGATTTAATCATCAAGGAACTGCGTGGCAACGTGGGTACTCGTCTAGGTAAACTCGATGACGGCCAATACGATGCTATCGTCCTAGCGGCAGCTGGTCTTAAGCGCCTAAAACTTGAAGAGCGTATCCGTAGCTTTATCGAACCAGAACAGTCTCTGCCTGCTGTCGGTCAAGGTGCTGTGGGCATTGAATGTCGTCTTGATGATGAGCGTTTGATTAAGCTTCTTGAGCCACTGAACCACCCAGACACAGCCGATCGCGTGCTTTGCGAACGTGCAATGAACCTAACTCTAGAAGGCGGTTGTCAGGTACCTATCGGTAGCTACTCACTGTTAGATGGCGACAACATCTGGCTGCGCGCACTTGTTGGTGAACCTGATGGTTCTAAGATGGTTCGCGGTGAGATCTCTGGCCCTCGTAAAGATGCTGAAGCACTTGGCGTGACTCTGGCTAATCAATTGCTGGATGACGGTGCGAGAGAAATCTTAACCAAGCTTTACGCAGACCAAGAATAATCATGACAGTGTTGGTAACTCGTCCCGGCTCAGAGGGACAATCGCTTTGCCAACAACTAGCGGATGAAGGGGTTCAAGCAATCCATCATCCGCTTATTCGTATCGTTGATAATCCAGACTCTGCGGATTTAAGCACTCAGCTCAATAACAGCGATATCATAATTGCAGTCAGTCATCATGCTGTGACCGCTGCCCAAAGCATCCTTTCCAAAACCTCATCTATTTGGCCTACTTCGCCGCTTTATCTTGGCGTTGGTCAAAAAACTGCGCACGTTTTAAGCAAAGTCTGTAAACAAAAAGTAAACTATCCTCAAGTTAGTGATAGTGAACATCTTCTTAAACTTACTGAACTTAATGGTGTCGATAATAAATCCATTTTGATACTACGTGGTAATGGTGGGCGTGAGCTCATTAGAGATTCTTTACTCAATCGAGGTGCACAAGTCTCTTATTGTGAGACCTACCGTAGAGAATATATTCCCATTAGCGACCACAATACCTATCAAACATGGGTAAACCAAAATACATCAAAAGTTGTCATCACTAGTCAGGAACAATTGGAGTATCTCTGCTCAATAACCCCTGACGAGTATTTGGCTTGGCTTTCAACAAGACAACTATTTGTCCCAAGTCAGCGCATAGCAGAACGAGCACAACAGCTCGGGTTCTCCAATGTGATTAATACTCAAAGTGCTACGAACCAAATATTACTGGCTGCTCTCCGGCCTTAGCTAGAAACAGGAAATAAGCATGACAAGCAAAAAAAATAATGAGCATATTGAACCTGAAAAGAAACAAGATACTCAGCCAGTAGTTGTTGAAAACGAAAAAGCTGAATCTACAGAGACAAAACAGCCCGAACAAAAACTTGATGCCTCTGCATCAAGTACCACTCAAAATGAACAGTCTCAAGCTGAACATAAAGAGCAAATAGAGAAAGCGGAAAAGCAAGGTAAGCGCGGTGTCAAACTAGGCGCAATTGCGATTGCTATTTCTATTATTTTCAGCGGTGGCATTGCCTTTCAAATGCAACAAAAGAGCTCCGATTACTCAGCTCAAATCGCAGCGCTTCAAGCACAACTACAAAATACCCAATCTGCAGTAAACAAAGACCTACAAACCATCAAGCAAGAGACCATCCAAGAAGCATCACATGCGGTGGAAAAAACTCAGGTAGTTCAATCCCAACAACAGAAAAGCATTCAAAGCCTGCAGTTAGCCGTTGCTGACGTTAAAGGCCGTCGCCCGAATGACTGGTTACTTGCCGAAGCCGATTACCTTGTAAAACTTGCTGGCCGTAAACTATTCCTTGAGCATGATGCGGTTAGCGCAACCAAACTAATGGAAAGTGCCGATCAGCGTATCGCAGCACTGAACGACCCAAGCTTGGTATCTCTACGTCAATCCATGACCAATGACATTACTAAGCTTCGCACTATCCCTCTGATTGACCGCGATGGTTTAGTTCTGCGTATCACCAGCCTTCAACAACAAGTCGATAATCTGCCTCTAGCTAACGCTATTCTTCCAGAAGCTGCAGTAGTTGAGAAACAAGCGGTATCGCAAGACATCAATGATTGGCAGAACAACTTAATGACGTCGATGAAAGACTTCTCAGAAAACTTCATCACTTTCCGTAGTCGTGATGGTGAGGTTATCCCACTACTATCACCAGAACAGCACTTCTACTTGCGAGAAAACATCAAAGGCAAGCTAGAGACAGCAATTCGCGCGGTCTACAAAGAGCAAGACGAAGTCTATAGTGCAGCTCTTAAGACAGCTAACGAGTGGTCGAAGTCGTACCTAAACCAAGATAACAACTCAGTAATCGAGTTCGAAAAGGCGATTAAACAGTTAAGTGAGCAGAATATTTCTGTGAAATACCCTGTAAAACTTGAGTCTCAAAATGAGTTGTCAGATGTGATTCGCGAACGTCTACGCCGTGAGGTAACGGTAATGACCACGGAGGAGAAATAATGATTCGTTTGATTTTTCTTTTCCTTGTACTCGGTGCGGGCCTGTTTGTCGGCACTCAGTTCTCAGGTCAACAAGGTTATGTGCTGATCTCAATTGCCAATAAGACAATTGAGATGAGTGTGACAACAATGGCTATCTTTGTGATTGCCCTTTTGGCCGCACTGTTTGGCTTAGAGTACCTATTTAAGAAGCTTATTTACGCGAGCTCAACAACTTGGAACTGGTTCAGCGTTCGTAAACTAAAACGCTCTCGTCGTTATACCAATGAAGGCATCATCAAGCTTCTTGAGGGTGATTGGAAAGGTGCAGAGAAGAAAGTAACTCGCTGGGCGAATCACCATGACATGCCTCTACTTTGTTACTTAGTGGCGTCACAAGCGGCACATGAGCAAGGTAATACTGCTGAGCGCGATAAGTACATCAAGCTTGCTAGCCAGCAAGACGACTCTCTATTGGCCGTTGAACTAACCAAGGCTAAGCAACAAATCAGCGAATCAAACTACGAAGCCGCTTTCGATACGCTTTCAAATCTTAAAGGTTCACACCCGAACAACACTGCAGTGCTTGGATTGCTAAAAGCGACCTACATGCAACTTAAGTTATGGCAGCCATTGTTAGAGTTGACGCCAAAACTTGCTAAGAACAAGCTCCTAACAGCAGATGAGCAGCGTGAACTTGAGCAGAAAGCACAATGCGGTTTGCTTCACGACGTCGCACAGCAACAAGGCAGCGAAGGTTTAATCAGTCACTGGAATAAGCTTCCAAGAAAACAGAAGCAAAGTTCACACCTTGTATCGTGCTTTGTGAAGCAGCTGATCGCACGTAAAGCAGATTCAGAAGCCTTCACTGTGATTAAAGAGAACATTGCGAAGAATGGTTCAAACGAACTCTACATGTTGCTTCCTGAACTTAATCTAGCCGATCACCACCCAGTAGTTGTGATGCTAGAGCGCGCAATCAGTAAAGATAGCAACAATGCAGAAGCACACAGTGCATTGGCTCAGTTCTACCTAAGAGAGCAAAAATGGGCAGAAGCGCAAAGCCACTTCGAAAAAGCACTAGCACTTCGCTCTAATGTTTCAGATTACGGATACCTATCTGATGCATTAGAGAAGCAGAACCTAACCAAAGCGGCTCACGAGGTATCTCGTAAAGCACTCGCTTTAGTTCAACCAGCTTAAGAAAATACACTTACTTAACATGAAGCCGATGCCAAGCATCGGCTTAATTATATGGTCCGCCTCACTCTCAAGCCCTTAAGCTTAGAGTAGGCTCTCAGAATGAGGTGAACCATATGTCTTCTATTCATATTTTAGGTATCGACCTAGGTAAACATTGCTTCCATGCTATCGCACATAACCGTTGTGGCGTGGAGGTGCTGCGTCGTAAATTTAATCGCACTCAACTCTTAATCTTTCTTAGTAAAATAGAACCAACAACCATTGCTTTCGAAGCTTGTGGCGGTGCTCATTGGCTTGCTCGAAAGTGTAGTGAGTTTGGACATCAACCCCGACTTATTCCTCCTCAGTATGTTAAACCTTATGTCAAAGGCAATAAAAACGATTTCATCGATGCTTCAGCGATCGCAGAGGCTGCGGGTCGACCGACCATGAGGTTTGTAGCTGTAAAAAGTGAAGAGGCTCAAGTCATCGCAGCGATTCATCGAGTCAGAGATAGTTATATCAAGGAGAGAACCGCCACTATGTCGCGGATCGGCGCGATCTTACTTGAGTTCGGCCTTAGCTTTCCCAAAGGGCATGCAAAGATGAAGTCTCTGTTTCAATGGTTAGCAGAACAAACCGTCTCATTACCAAAAAGCTTGCTATGTGAATTGATATCTATTCACGAACATTACAAGTACCTTAATGAACAAATCAAAACTCAAGATAACAAGCTTCAAACTATTGTTAATAATAACGAAAGTGCTCAATTATTAAAAACTATCCCTGGAATTGGTGATCTTACCTCCACATTGTGTATTGCCGATGTAAGCTCTCCGAGTAACTTTACCAATGGCCGTGAGATGGCGGCTTGGTTGGGGCTTGTGCCAAGGCAATTCTCAACGGGAGGAAAGACCAAGCTACTTGGTATGAGTAAACGAGGGAATAAACACCTCAGAACTCTGTTTATCCATGGGGCAAGGGCTGTACTCTCTAGACTAGAGACGACAGGGAAAGTGTTTGGAGAGTGGCTTGTGAATCTACGAGCCACCAAACCATTTAATGTAGTGGTAGTCGCATTAGCCAACAAGCTAGTGAGGATAGCTTGGGCGGTGTTATACCACCGCCAAGCTTTTAAGGCTGTTTAGCTATAACCAAGTTTGCAACGCCAATGAACGTGATGACAAAAACGGTCAATCGGCCAGATTAAGAACCTGACACAAAAAATAGCAATTAATGCTTTGGGCTTTTTAAGGATAATCTGGCGCGGATATCATCGTGGAGCTGGGAAGCTAGTGCTCCCAACAAGGACTCCGAATACATTAGCGCAAACCAACTCCGTTATTACTTAATTGTAGTTGCAATAACGGGGCGGACCATACATTTTTGTATCTGCGATTTACCCCAAGATAGCATCCAATAACCCAACCTTTCATTAGCTACAATTCAAACTTAAATATCTGTCTAGGAACTACACCAACTCCAACAACCTCTAGACACCAAACATAGGGGCGAATCCAATAGATTAAGCAGCTTTAAGTGTGAATTTAGAGCTAGCAGAGTTGAGCTGTATAAAATAATTCATTGAGGGCTTCCAGTGGAAGTTAGAGAGGCTTTAGTTCGAACTCTAAAGAGAGTATTTAAATAGAAAATAAGCTCTTTAGAAGTGATTAGAGCTGACAAATATCCGCAGTACCACATCTAGCCTGGCTACCGCTATACCACAGAAAGATCAAATACCTCAGAAGGTTTTAGATTAGGTGTGAACTCAGAATTCGACGATCCATTTCCAACTATAGAGCCAGTCAACCAAGTAACTCTTCCTTTATGCTAGGGAGTCTAGACCACTCAACAGCTATACTCACCATACAACTATTATCAACTAGGCTTTATCCGCAATTCGCCCTCTAAATTATCAGAACCTACAGGCATAAATATCACTATTGAGAGCAGAGCCTTCTAATACAGATAGAGTCGAAGAGTAGCGGAAAGCAGGCAGCCCAATAAAAACTCTTTCATCATCCGGGCAAACATCGAGGCTGCGAGTTACTGACATGCCATATGTGGGAGTCTTTCTACCTAAGGCAAAACACCATTATTTATACGTAAAAAAGTCCCGCTATTTTCTAGCGAGACTTCTTAATAAGTGGCGCTGTGGCTGAGGTCTCTGGCGAGCGGAACTCATTGGCCAGAGACCAAATTATCTATAACCAGAAACGACGCAAGCCTAGTCGTGAGACTAGGCTTTCTAATAAGTATAGGAGTGTCTGGTATTCCATCGGAATCGCACACGATTAGAACTCTTTCGACCGAAGGGAATATACAATGATTCAAATGTAAAAAAGCCCTGCTATTTCTAGCAGGGCTTTTCTAATAAGTGGCGGAGTGGACGGGACTCGAACCCGCGACCCCCGGCGTGACAGGCCGGTATTCTAACCAACTGAACTACCACTCCGCAGTGGACTACTTGTCGTCGCTGACAAGTCGTTCATAATTTAAAGCCTGGCGATGTCCTACTCTCACATGGGGAAGCCCCACACTACCATCGGCGCTATTGTGTTTCACTTCTGAGTTCGGCATGGAATCAGGTGGGTCCACAATGCTATGGTCGCCAAGCAAATTTTGCTTTTACTTTCAGTTTTTTAAAAACTGAAGGCAAAATAATCTGGAAAACTGTATTTAAAAGTGTCTCTTCAAACTCATTCAAGGTCTGTCTTTGAGTCCACAAAACCCCTTGGGTGTTGTATGGTTAAGCCTCACGGGCAATTAGTACAGGTTAGCTCAATGCCTCGCAGCACTTACACACCCTGCCTATCAACGTTCTAGTCTTGAACAACCCTTAAGGACGCTTATAGCGTCAGGGAAAACTCATCTCAGGGCTCGCTTCCCGCTTAGATGCTTTCAGCGGTTATCGATTCCGAACTTAGCTACCGGGCAATGCCATTGGCATGACAACCCGAACACCAGAGGTTCGTCCACTCCGGTCCTCTCGTACTAGGAGCAGCCCCCTTCAATTTTCCAACGCCCACGGCAGATAGGGACCGAACTGTCTCACGACGTTCTAAACCCAGCTCGCGTACCACTTTAAATGGCGAACAGCCATACCCTTGGGACCGACTTCAGCCCCAGGATGTGATGAGCCGACATCGAGGTGCCAAACACCGCCGTCGATATGAACTCTTGGGCGGTATCAGCCTGTTATCCCCGGAGTACCTTTTATCCGTTGAGCGATGGCCCTTCCATTCAGAACCACCGGATCACTATGACCTGCTTTCGCACCTGCTCGAATTGTCATTCTCGCAGTCAAGCGGGCTTATGCCATTGCACTAACCACACGATGTCCAACCGTGTTTAGCCCACCTTCGTGCTCCTCCGTTACTCTTTGGGAGGAGACCGCCCCAGTCAAACTACCCACCAGGCACTGTCCGTAATCCCGATTCAGGGACCAACGTTAGAACATCAAAACTACAAGGGTGGTATTTCAAGGACGACTCCACCACATCTAGCGACGCGGTTTCATAGTCTCCCACCTATCCTACACATGTAGGTTCAATGTTCAGTGCCAAGCTGTAGTAAAGGTTCACGGGGTCTTTCCGTCTAGCCGCGGGTACACTGCATCTTCACAGCGATTTCAATTTCACTGAGTCTCGGGTGGAGACAGCGTGGCCATCATTACGCCATTCGTGCAGGTCGGAACTTACCCGACAAGGAATTTCGCTACCTTAGGACCGTTATAGTTACGGCCGCCGTTTACCGGGGCTTCGATCAAGAGCTTCGACCGAAGTCTAACCCCATCAATTAACCTTCCGGCACCGGGCAGGCGTCACACCGTATACGTCATCTTACGATTTTGCACAGTGCTGTGTTTTTAATAAACAGTTGCAGCCACCTGGTATCTGCGACTCTCGTCTGCTCCATCCGCAAGGGACTTCACTGATAAGAGCGTACCTTCTCCCGAAGTTACGGTACCATTTTGCCTAGTTCCTTCACCCGAGTTCTCTCAAGCGCCTTGGTATTCTCTACCCGACCACCTGTGTCGGTTTGGGGTACGATTCCTTACAATCTGAAGCTTAGAGGCTTTTCCTGGAAGCATGGCATCAATGACTTCACTACCGTAGTAGCTCGACATCGTATCTCAGCGTTAAGAAAGTCCGGATTTACCTAAACTTTCCGCCTACATACTTGAACCTGGACAACCGTCGCCAGGCCCACCTAGCCTTCTCCGTCCCCCCATCGCAATTGTAAGAAGTACGGGAATATTAACCCGTTTCCCATCGACTACGCCTTTCGGCCTCGCCTTAGGAGTCGACTTACCCTGCCCCGATTAACGTTGGACAGGAACCCTTGGTCTTCCGGCGAGGGAGTTTTTCACTCCCTTTATCGTTACTCATGTCAGCATTCGCACTTCTGATACCTCCAGCAGCCCTTACAGACCACCTTCAACGGCTTACAGAACGCTCCCCTACCCCACGCACCCTAAGGTACGTAGCCGCAGCTTCGGTGTATAGCTTAGCCCCGTTACATCTTCCGCGCAGGCCGACTCGACCAGTGAGCTATTACGCTTTCTTTAAATGATGGCTGCTTCTAAGCCAACATCCTGGCTGTCTGAGCCTTCCCACATCGTTTCCCACTTAGCTATACTTTGGGACCTTAGCTGGCGGTCTGGGTTGTTTCCCTCTCCACGACGGACGTTAGCACCCGCCGTGTGTCTCCCGGATAGTACTTACTGGTATTCGGAGTTTGCAAAGGGTTGGTAAGTCGGGATGACCCCCTAGCCTTAACAGTGCTCTACCCCCAGTAGTATTCGTCCGAGGCGCTACCTAAATAGCTTTCGGGGAGAACCAGCTATCTCCAGGTTTGATTGGCCTTTCACCCCTAGCCACAAGTCATCCGCTAATTTTTCAACATTAGTCGGTTCGGTCCTCCAGTTGATGTTACTCAACCTTCAACCTGCCCATGGCTAGATCACCTGGTTTCGGGTCTAATCCTAGCAACTGTACGCCCAGTTAAGACTCGGTTTCCCTACGGCTCCCCTAAACGGTTAACCTTGCTACTAAAATTAAGTCGCTGACCCATTATACAAAAGGTACGCAGTCACACCACGAAGGTGCTCCTACTGCTTGTACGTACACGGTTTCAGGTTCTATTTCACTCCCCTCACAGGGGTTCTTTTCGCCTTTCCCTCACGGTACTGGTTCACTATCGGTCAGTCAGTAGTATTTAGCCTTGGAGGATGGTCCCCCCATATTCAGACAGGATATCACGTGTCCCGCCCTACTCGTTTTCACTGATGATGAGATGTCGATTACGGGGCTATCACCCTTTATTGCGGCACTTTCCAGAGCCTTCATCTGTCTCATTAAAAGCTTAAGGGCTAATCCAATTTCGCTCGCCGCTACTTTCGGAATCTCGGTTGATTTCTCTTCCTCGGGGTACTTAGATGTTTCAGTTCCCCCGGTTTGCCTCCTGTTGCTATGTATTCACAACAGGATACTTACTTATGTAAGTGGGTTTCCCCATTCAGGAATCCCAGACTTAAAGGTTATTACTACCTAATCTGGGCTTATCGCAAGTTATTACGCCTTTCATCGCCTCTGACTGCCAAGGCATCCACCGTGTACGCTTAGTCACTTAACCATACAACCCGAAAGGGTCTCTGTTTTACTTTCACTTTTGAAAAGTGAAAACAAACTAGTATGGCAACTAACCAAGGTTTTTGGTTGTCATTAAGAAGGGTTAATTCTCAATGACTGTTTGCCGGACTCAATGTGATTCAAACGAATTTGAATCGAATACAAGACACTTGAATGTGTTTGTTGTGTTTATACCGTTCTTATTAACTAAGAGCAGATAAACATTGAGAACTTTTAAATTTGATTGAATTACTCGTAAGTAATCAATCAGTCAGCTTTCCAAATTGTTAAAGAGCTTGATTTCTTTCGAAACCATTTTTAAAGATTCTTAGGGAAAAACCCTTAAAGATGGTGGAGCTATGCGGGATCGAACCGCAGACCTCCTGCGTGCAAGGCAGGCGCTCTCCCAGCTGAGCTATAGCCCCATCTAGGTCGATATTGGTGGGTCTGAGTGGACTTGAACCACCGACCTCCCGCTTATCAGGCGAGCGCTCTAACCAGCTGAGCTACAGACCCAATATCGTCTCTTAACTTTTCTAAACCTAATCAATCTGTGTGGACACTTATCGTGAATATCTTCGTATAAGGAGGTGATCCAGCCCCAGGTTCCCCTAGGGCTACCTTGTTACGACTTCACCCCAGTCATGAACCACAAAGTGGTGAGCGTCCTCCCCGAAAGGTTAAACTACCCACTTCTTTTGCAGCCCACTCCCATGGTGTGACGGGCGGTGTGTACAAGGCCCGGGAACGTATTCACCGTAGCATTCTGATCTACGATTACTAGCGATTCCGACTTCATGGAGTCGAGTTGCAGACTCCAATCCGGACTACGACGCACTTTTTGGGATTCGCTCACTATCGCTAGCTTGCTGCCCTCTGTATGCGCCATTGTAGCACGTGTGTAGCCCTACTCGTAAGGGCCATGATGACTTGACGTCGTCCCCACCTTCCTCCGGTTTATCACCGGCAGTCTCCCTGGAGTTCCCGACATTACTCGCTGGCAAACAAGGATAAGGGTTGCGCTCGTTGCGGGACTTAACCCAACATTTCACAACACGAGCTGACGACAGCCATGCAGCACCTGTCTCAGAGCTCCCGAAGGCACACCTGCGTCTCCGCTGGCTTCTCTGGATGTCAAGAGTAGGTAAGGTTCTTCGCGTTGCATCGAATTAAACCACATGCTCCACCGCTTGTGCGGGCCCCCGTCAATTCATTTGAGTTTTAATCTTGCGACCGTACTCCCCAGGCGGTCTACTTAACGCGTTAGCTCCGAAAGCCACGGCTCAAGGCCACAACCTCCAAGTAGACATCGTTTACGGCGTGGACTACCAGGGTATCTAATCCTGTTTGCTCCCCACGCTTTCGCATCTGAGTGTCAGTATCTGTCCAGGGGGCCGCCTTCGCCACTGGTATTCCTTCAGATCTCTACGCATTTCACCGCTACACCTGAAATTCTACCCCCCTCTACAGTACTCTAGTTCACCAGTTTCAAATGCAGTTCCGAGGTTGAGCCCCGGGCTTTCACATCTGACTTAATGAACCACCTGCATGCGCTTTACGCCCAGTAATTCCGATTAACGCTCGCACCCTCCGTATTACCGCGGCTGCTGGCACGGAGTTAGCCGGTGCTTCTTCTGTTGCTAACGTCAAGAGATGCAGCTATTAACTACACCCCCTTCCTCACAACTGAAAGTACTTTACAACCCGAAGGCCTTCTTCATACACGCGGCATGGCTGCATCAGGCTTTCGCCCATTGTGCAATATTCCCCACTGCTGCCTCCCGTAGGAGTCTGGACCGTGTCTCAGTTCCAGTGTGGCTGATCATCCTCTCAGACCAGCTAGGGATCGTCGCCTTGGTGAGCCATTACCTCACCAACTAGCTAATCCCACCTAGGCATATCTTGACGCGAGAGGCCCGAAGGTCCCCCTCTTTGGCCCGTAGGCATTATGCGGTATTAGCCATCGTTTCCAATGGTTATCCCCCACATCAAGGCAATTTCCTAGGCATTACTCACCCGTCCGCCGCTCGACGCCCATTAACGCACCCGAAGGATTGTTAGTGTCGTTTCCGCTCGACTTGCATGTGTTAGGCCTGCCGCCAGCGTTCAATCTGAGCCATGATCAAACTCTTCAATTTAAGATTTTGTGACTCAACGAATACTGACTTCAAAACTAATATTTACCGAAGTAAACATGTAATTCTAAAGCTATTACCATTCCAACAGAATGGTAATGAATTGACTGTGCCAAATAACCGAGGTTATTTGTATTGGTCACTCAGTTCATTGAAATCAATTTTGATTCCGAAGAATCTGTTTTATCTAACGATAAAACGTTTTGATATTCATCAACGAGTGCCCACACAGATTGATAGGTTTAAATTGTTAAAGAGCTTTGCTTTCAGTGCCTTAGCACTTAAGCAGGACGCGTATAATACGCTTTCTACTTTGAAAGTCAACATAAAATACTAAGAAAACTTAGAACTCTATGGTGACTTGTCTACTTAGTAAACAAAGTCGAAATTAAAGCCTGGCGATGTCCTACTCTCACATGGGGAAGCCCCACACTACCATCGGCGCTATTGTGTTTCACTTCTGAGTTCGGCATGGAATCAGGTGGGTCCACAATGCTATGGTCGCCAAGCAAATTTTGCTTTTACTTTCAGTTTTTTAAAACTGAAGGCAAAATAATCTGGAAAACTGTATTTAAAAGTGTCTCTTCAAACTCATTCAAGGTCTGTCTTTGAGTCCACAAAACCCCTTGGGTGTTGTATGGTTAAGCCTCACGGGCAATTAGTACAGGTTAGCTCAATGCCTCGCAGCACTTACACACCCTGCCTATCAACGTTCTAGTCTTGAACAACCCTTAAGGACGCTTATAGCGTCAGGGAAAACTCATCTCAGGGCTCGCTTCCCGCTTAGATGCTTTCAGCGGTTATCGATTCCGAACTTAGCTACCGGGCAATGCCATTGGCATGACAACCCGAACACCAGAGGTTCGTCCACTCCGGTCCTCTCGTACTAGGAGCAGCCCCCTTCAATTTTCCAACGCCCACGGCAGATAGGGACCGAACTGTCTCACGACGTTCTAAACCCAGCTCGCGTACCACTTTAAATGGCGAACAGCCATACCCTTGGGACCGACTTCAGCCCCAGGATGTGATGAGCCG
Organism: Vibrio pomeroyi; assembly: GCA_041879425.1. Taxonomy (NCBI): domain Bacteria; kingdom Pseudomonadati; phylum Pseudomonadota; class Gammaproteobacteria; order Vibrionales; family Vibrionaceae; genus Vibrio; species Vibrio pomeroyi. The sequence goes on from CP090854.1 coordinate 3,507,518, forward strand.
ACATCGAGGTGCCAAACACCGCCGTCGATATGAACTCTTGGGCGGTATCAGCCTGTTATCCCCGGAGTACCTTTTATCCGTTGAGCGATGGCCCTTCCATTCAGAACCACCGGATCACTATGACCTGCTTTCGCACCTGCTCGAATTGTCATTCTCGCAGTCAAGCGGGCTTATGCCATTGCACTAACCACACGATGTCCAACCGTGTTTAGCCCACCTTCGTGCTCCTCCGTTACTCTTTGGGAGGAGACCGCCCCAGTCAAACTACCCACCAGGCACTGTCCGTAATCCCGATTCAGGGACCAACGTTAGAACATCAAAACTACAAGGGTGGTATTTCAAGGACGACTCCACCACATCTAGCGACGCGGTTTCATAGTCTCCCACCTATCCTACACATGTAGGTTCAATGTTCAGTGCCAAGCTGTAGTAAAGGTTCACGGGGTCTTTCCGTCTAGCCGCGGGTACACTGCATCTTCACAGCGATTTCAATTTCACTGAGTCTCGGGTGGAGACAGCGTGGCCATCATTACGCCATTCGTGCAGGTCGGAACTTACCCGACAAGGAATTTCGCTACCTTAGGACCGTTATAGTTACGGCCGCCGTTTACCGGGGCTTCGATCAAGAGCTTCGACCGAAGTCTAACCCCATCAATTAACCTTCCGGCACCGGGCAGGCGTCACACCGTATACGTCATCTTACGATTTTGCACAGTGCTGTGTTTTTAATAAACAGTTGCAGCCACCTGGTATCTGCGACTCTCGTCTGCTCCATCCGCAAGGGACTTCACTGATAAGAGCGTACCTTCTCCCGAAGTTACGGTACCATTTTGCCTAGTTCCTTCACCCGAGTTCTCTCAAGCGCCTTGGTATTCTCTACCCGACCACCTGTGTCGGTTTGGGGTACGATTCCTTACAATCTGAAGCTTAGAGGCTTTTCCTGGAAGCATGGCATCAATGACTTCACTACCGTAGTAGCTCGACATCGTATCTCAGCGTTAAGAAAGTCCGGATTTACCTAAACTTTCCGCCTACATACTTGAACCTGGACAACCGTCGCCAGGCCCACCTAGCCTTCTCCGTCCCCCCATCGCAATTGTAAGAAGTACGGGAATATTAACCCGTTTCCCATCGACTACGCCTTTCGGCCTCGCCTTAGGAGTCGACTTACCCTGCCCCGATTAACGTTGGACAGGAACCCTTGGTCTTCCGGCGAGGGAGTTTTTCACTCCCTTTATCGTTACTCATGTCAGCATTCGCACTTCTGATACCTCCAGCAGCCCTTACAGACCACCTTCAACGGCTTACAGAACGCTCCCCTACCCCACGCACCCTAAGGTACGTAGCCGCAGCTTCGGTGTATAGCTTAGCCCCGTTACATCTTCCGCGCAGGCCGACTCGACCAGTGAGCTATTACGCTTTCTTTAAATGATGGCTGCTTCTAAGCCAACATCCTGGCTGTCTGAGCCTTCCCACATCGTTTCCCACTTAGCTATACTTTGGGACCTTAGCTGGCGGTCTGGGTTGTTTCCCTCTCCACGACGGACGTTAGCACCCGCCGTGTGTCTCCCGGATAGTACTTACTGGTATTCGGAGTTTGCAAAGGGTTGGTAAGTCGGGATGACCCCCTAGCCTTAACAGTGCTCTACCCCCAGTAGTATTCGTCCGAGGCGCTACCTAAATAGCTTTCGGGGAGAACCAGCTATCTCCAGGTTTGATTGGCCTTTCACCCCTAGCCACAAGTCATCCGCTAATTTTTCAACATTAGTCGGTTCGGTCCTCCAGTTGATGTTACTCAACCTTCAACCTGCCCATGGCTAGATCACCTGGTTTCGGGTCTAATCCTAGCAACTGTACGCCCAGTTAAGACTCGGTTTCCCTACGGCTCCCCTAAACGGTTAACCTTGCTACTAAAATTAAGTCGCTGACCCATTATACAAAAGGTACGCAGTCACACCACGAAGGTGCTCCTACTGCTTGTACGTACACGGTTTCAGGTTCTATTTCACTCCCCTCACAGGGGTTCTTTTCGCCTTTCCCTCACGGTACTGGTTCACTATCGGTCAGTCAGTAGTATTTAGCCTTGGAGGATGGTCCCCCCATATTCAGACAGGATATCACGTGTCCCGCCCTACTCGTTTTCACTGATGATGAGATGTCGATTACGGGGCTATCACCCTTTATTGCGGCACTTTCCAGAGCCTTCATCTGTCTCATTAAAAGCTTAAGGGCTAATCCAATTTCGCTCGCCGCTACTTTCGGAATCTCGGTTGATTTCTCTTCCTCGGGGTACTTAGATGTTTCAGTTCCCCCGGTTTGCCTCCTGTTGCTATGTATTCACAACAGGATACTTACTTATGTAAGTGGGTTTCCCCATTCAGGAATCCCAGACTTAAAGGTTATTACTACCTAATCTGGGCTTATCGCAAGTTATTACGCCTTTCATCGCCTCTGACTGCCAAGGCATCCACCGTGTACGCTTAGTCACTTAACCATACAACCCGAAAGGGTCTCTGTTTTACTTTCACTTTTGAAAAGTGAAAACAAACTAGTATGGCAACTAACCAAGGTTTTTGGTTGTCATTAAGAAGGGTTAATTCTCAATGACTGTTTGCCGGACTCAATGTGAATCAAACTAAGTTTGATTCGAATACAAGACACTTGAATGTGTTTGTTGTGTTTATACCGTTCTTATTAACTAAGAGCAGATAAACATTGAGAACTTTTAAATTTGATTGAATTACTCGTAAGTAATCAATCAGTCAGCTTTCCAAATTGTTAAAGAGCATAAAGCAAAAAGCTTTAATCAATAACTTGCGTTATTAATTAAAGCTCTGGCTTTAACTAAATCTAAACCATCAATCTGTGTGGACACTTATCGTGAATATCTTCGTATAAGGAGGTGATCCAGCCCCAGGTTCCCCTAGGGCTACCTTGTTACGACTTCACCCCAGTCATGAACCACAAAGTGGTGAGCGTCCTCCCCGAAAGGTTAAACTACCCACTTCTTTTGCAGCCCACTCCCATGGTGTGACGGGCGGTGTGTACAAGGCCCGGGAACGTATTCACCGTAGCATTCTGATCTACGATTACTAGCGATTCCGACTTCATGGAGTCGAGTTGCAGACTCCAATCCGGACTACGACGCACTTTTTGGGATTCGCTTACCATCGCTGGCTTGCTGCCCTCTGTATGCGCCATTGTAGCACGTGTGTAGCCCTACTCGTAAGGGCCATGATGACTTGACGTCGTCCCCACCTTCCTCCGGTTTATCACCGGCAGTCTCCCTGGAGTTCCCGACATTACTCGCTGGCAAACAAGGATAAGGGTTGCGCTCGTTGCGGGACTTAACCCAACATTTCACAACACGAGCTGACGACAGCCATGCAGCACCTGTCTCAGAGCTCCCGAAGGCACACCTGCGTCTCCGCTGGCTTCTCTGGATGTCAAGAGTAGGTAAGGTTCTTCGCGTTGCATCGAATTAAACCACATGCTCCACCGCTTGTGCGGGCCCCCGTCAATTCATTTGAGTTTTAATCTTGCGACCGTACTCCCCAGGCGGTCTACTTAACGCGTTAGCTCCGAAAGCCACGGCTCAAGGCCACAACCTCCAAGTAGACATCGTTTACGGCGTGGACTACCAGGGTATCTAATCCTGTTTGCTCCCCACGCTTTCGCATCTGAGTGTCAGTATCTGTCCAGGGGGCCGCCTTCGCCACTGGTATTCCTTCAGATCTCTACGCATTTCACCGCTACACCTGAAATTCTACCCCCCTCTACAGTACTCTAGTTCACCAGTTTCAAATGCAGTTCCGAGGTTGAGCCCCGGGCTTTCACATCTGACTTAATGAACCACCTGCATGCGCTTTACGCCCAGTAATTCCGATTAACGCTCGCACCCTCCGTATTACCGCGGCTGCTGGCACGGAGTTAGCCGGTGCTTCTTCTGTTGCTAACGTCAAGAGATGCAGCTATTAACTACACCCCCTTCCTCACAACTGAAAGTACTTTACAACCCGAAGGCCTTCTTCATACACGCGGCATGGCTGCATCAGGCTTTCGCCCATTGTGCAATATTCCCCACTGCTGCCTCCCGTAGGAGTCTGGACCGTGTCTCAGTTCCAGTGTGGCTGATCATCCTCTCAGACCAGCTAGGGATCGTCGCCTTGGTGAGCCATTACCTCACCAACTAGCTAATCCCACCTAGGCATATCTTGACGCGAGAGGCCCGAAGGTCCCCCTCTTTGGCCCGTAGGCATTATGCGGTATTAGCCATCGTTTCCAATGGTTATCCCCCACATCAAGGCAATTTCCTAGGCATTACTCACCCGTCCGCCGCTCGACGCCCATTAACGCACCCGAAGGATTGTTAGTGTCGTTTCCGCTCGACTTGCATGTGTTAGGCCTGCCGCCAGCGTTCAATCTGAGCCATGATCAAACTCTTCAATTTAAGATTTTGTCGACTCAATGAATACTGACTTCAAAACTACTGTGTAATTTTAAAGTTATTATCATTCCAACAGAATGATAATGAATTGACTGTGCCAAATAACCGAAGTTATTTGTATTGGTCACTCAGTTCATTGAAATCATTTTGATTCCGAAGAATCTGTTTTATCTAACGATAAAACGTTTTGATATTCATCAACGAGTGCCCACACAGATTGATAGGTTTAAATTGTTAAAGAGCTTTACTTGTTGAGCGTTCCTTTTAAGTAAGGAGCCTCTCGAAGTGGACGGCCATTCTAGCGAATTAACATTCAGTGTCAAACACTTTTTGAAAATTAATTTTTTGTCGCTTTCCGTCTTACTGATTCTTGCTGAAGCCTTGTGGCGTCTGCCGTCTCAGTGGGGTCGCATTATAGGGAACCCTCTCAGGTTAGCAACTACTTTTTCATAAAAAATGAATAAATAGAGGTTAACTGCCTAATAGTTCACCTAAACGTAAAAAAGAAAGCATTTCTGCTCTCTTTTTACTCAAAATCTAAGAGTATTATTAGATAAAGGCGTAAGCATCAGCGTACATATGGTCACGCTTTGCTTCTTTATTCTGAGTAAATAGGTCTCTTGCAGCACCTGCCATTTCAAAACGACCTGCAATATAGATATCGAAATCAGCCAGTGATTCGAAACTTTGCGTAATTGCTTCAAGTACATTACCAGTTTGGCCGTGCCATACTTCAGGTGCTTCTTCTACTACTGGTACAAAGTGCACATTGCTGTGCTTTTCTGCGATGCCTACTAGCTCTTCTTTTGCGTATAGCTGGCACTCGTCTTTTGCACCCCAGTATAAGTGAATCTCTTTTTTGCTGTTTTGCGCGATGCAGTGGTCTAGGATAGAACGCACATAGCTAAAACCAGTACCACCAGCAATCAATAATAGAGGACGTTCGCTTTCTTCTTTAACCCACGCATCACCGTGTGGTGCATCAATAGCAATATCGCCATCTTCAGCTTGTGCTTTCTTCATCGCCTCAACAACTTCTAATGCGTAAGCATTGTGCTCAGCGGCACCAATGTGTAACTCAAGCTCACCTTCATGGCGGCATGGGCTGCTTGCAATAGAAAATGGACGTTTATCTTTCTCGCCCATTTCAACCATCAGGTACTGACCCGCTTTAAAAGCGACTGGTGTTTCTGGGTGAAGTAGGATTTGGTAAGTGTTACAAGCCAAAGGCTCGATAGACTTCACTTTACATTTAATAGTCATGTTCTTCCTCTTACTAACCCTTAATCGGCAAAGGTTAGAACTAAATTACTTTCTGCAAATGCTTGGCAAGCGAAAATCCAGCCCTGTTCCTGCTCTTTCTCTGTGAGCATGGGTTCAAGGTGGTAACTCACTTGTCCTTCTAATTTTTTGCACATACACATCGCGCATGCGCCAACTTGGCAACGGTTTGGGAAATAGATATCGCTGTTGAGCGCAGCATCCAAGACCGTTTGCCCTTTTTCTACTGTGAAACTGATGTTTTCTGGATATAAGACTACTTGGTAGCTCATGAAATTCCTAGCTGTTCCCAGATGCTATCAATCTTTTTAACCACATCAGGATCTTTTGTAATAGGAACGCCCCACTCGCGAAGACATTCGCCTTCCCATTTATTGGTCGCATCTAGTCCCATTTTGGAGTGTCCAGTTTCGTTCTGTAGGAACAATGTATCTCTGGCCGGATCCATTCTGGTGGTTACCGCCCAAATGATGTCATTCCAGTCACTCACGTTGACATCACCATCACACACGATAACAAACTTGTTCTCATCAAATTGAGACCAAACCGCTTCCATGATTTTCTTACCATTCCCTGCAACTTGCTTATCAATAGACACAACAACCATGCTGGCGTTGTCGTTCTGTAGATGAATATCAATAATTTCAGGGTGAGCCTTAGTTAACTCAGCCAGGCTACCTTCGATATGTTCACTACTTACAGGCGCAGATTCAACGTCTGGCGATAATGCTAACTCCGCATCCCACTTCTTGGTGATGTCTAAGCCCATCTTAGAACCCAATCCAACCACTGGAGACGCAAAATCTAACGAGTCGATCGGTGTGTTCTCTATCATCAAGCTATCGCGTGACGGATCCATATATTTACACATCGCAGCGGTTACTTGAGACCAATCACGTGCGTTCACATCCTCATCGCACACCAATACAAATTTGGTGTACATGAATTGACGCAAGAAAGACCATACACCCATCATCACTCGCTTAGCGTGACCTGGGTATTGCTTCTTCATTGTCACTACCGCCATTCGGTACGAACAACCTTCAGGCGGCAGGTAGAAATCTTCGATCTCAGGGAACTGCTTTTGAAGAATAGGAACAAACACTTCATTTAGTGCAACACCCAATACCGCTGGCTCATCAGGCGGACGGCCAGTATACGTGCTGTGATAAATAGGGTTCTCGCGCATGGTTACATGAGTAATCGTAAATACGTGGTGCTTTTCTTTCTCGTTGTAGTAACCCGTGTGGTCTCCGTATGGGCCTTCGTCCGCGAACTCATTCGGGTCGATGTAGCCTTCCATTACGATTTCCGCACTTGCTGGTACCTCTAGGTCATTACTGATTGATTTAACGACCTCAGTTTTACTACCACGCAGCAATCCTGCAAATGCGTATTCCGATAAGGTATCTGGTACTGGTGTCACCGCGCCAAGAATGGTGGCAGGGTCTGCGCCAAATGCTACAGATATCGGAAATGGTTTACCTGGGTTGGTTTCCATCCAATCGCGTAGATCAAGCGCACCACCACGATGGGCTAACCAACGCATGATGATTTTGTTTTTACCGATCTTTTGCTGGCGATAGATACCTAAGTTTTGGCGTTTTTTATTTGGACCACGAGTAACCGTTAAACCCCATGTTAGCAATGGCGCGACATCGTCGGCCCAGCAACTCATCACAGGAATTTTATCTAGGTCGACCTCATTACCTTGCCAAACCACTTGTTGGCAAGCCGCTTTGCGAAGGCGTTTAGCCGGCATGTTTAAGACTTGCTTAAACACTGGCAGCTTATCAAGAGCGTCTTTAAAGCCTTTTGGGGGCTCAGGCTCTTTTAGGTAAGCAAGCAACTTGCCCACTTCACGCAGTTCTTTTACTTCCTGACGACCCATACCAATAGCCACACGGTTAGGTGTACCAAATAGGTTAGTCAAAACAGGCATGTCATAGCCTACAGGATTTTCAAACAAAAGAGCCGGGCCACCAGCACGTAGAGTACGGTCGCTAATCTCGGTCATTTCGTAGTCTGGATCGACAGGGTGAGAAATGCGTTTCAACTGACCAATACTTTCAAGATGGTCGATAAAATCACGTAAATCTTTAAAACTCATAGGACTTCTACATGCTGATTATTCTGCGCTCAGTATATCAAAAAGGGTGACGCTGAGATCCCCCTTTTTAATGTGGTTATTGAGAGGCAAAATCCACTTTACGGTAATGCTTGCTCGATCAAAGAGCTCTTCACCTGAGGGTTATCATTGACGAGGTCTTGCAACCAGCGAGTGTGACCTTGTTTGGCCAGTTCACGCGCGACTAATGGCGCTTCATCGGCAATCGCCATCCGAGAGACAAGGAACTGCTTCACTTCTTCTGATAACGGATTAACCTTGGTAAGCAAAGTTATCGCCTCATCTTTCAAGCGCGGATTCTTAGTCGCTGCCATTACCTGTTCAAGCGCGAACGTTTGTTTAGTTTCAGCAAGGCGCACTAGTTCGGCTTGACTATGATAATCGGCCTTCATTCGCCATAGAATCTTGTAGACCTCCGGGTCTTCGCTGACTTGCGCTAATCGAACCACCACCTCTGTAGAAGGTAACCAACTAACAATAGAAGGTGCGGTGAGTTGCTTAGTCAGATAATCAACCGCTTCAGGTGACAAACTATCTAGCTCTCTTATTAACAGAGCCTCTCGCGTTTGAACTTGATGCTCAGGGCCAGATAGCCACTCTTTTAGGTCGAGCTCTTGTTTTTCTGCATCTAACACAAATACCAATGTTGTTTGGTCTTGGTGCCACTGTTTGATTAATCGATTAGCAATCGAAGGGTAATTAAAGGCAGGTACCGTGAACTCATATCCATCACCACGCTCTAAAACTTGGTAAGTCGGCGTGAGATCAAGTTGTTGCTCGATGAAGATAGACATCTTAGGAGTGAGTGCAATTTTTTGTTGCTCAATCTTCTTCAAAAGTTGGTAACGAGCTACCTCTTGCTGAGGAAATGTCAGACGCTCAAGCGCGAAACGTAACGAATTGACTTCATCACGCACAACAAGCTCGAGTAATTCAGCAGTTTTCAGTTTTACTTGATCATTCTCAAGCCAAGACTCAACTGTAAGTGGAGACATCTCGGTGGCATAGCTCATACCAACCGGTGAAAATAACAGTGAAGTAGACAGGAGTAATGATGACAACAGTCCATGTTGCATTTTAACTTCCTTTTAACACTTTTGGTCATTCTGCAAGCTAGCGCTGTAAAATGCAAATAAAAAGCGCCACCCGAAGGCAGCGCTTTTTGATAACTATAAACCCGTCAAGGTTACTGACGGCGCATTGCGTCAAAGAACTCATCGTTCGTTTTAGTCATTGCTAGCTTGTCGATAAGGAATTCCATCGCGTCGATTTCGCCCATTGGGTGAACAATCTTACGCAGGATCCACATCTTCTGTAATTCATCGTTCTTAGTAAGAAGCTCTTCACGACGAGTACCAGAGCGGTTGAAATCAATCGCTGGGAATACGCGTTTTTCCGCAATCTTACGGTTAAGGTGCAGTTCCATGTTACCTGTACCTTTGAACTCTTCGTAGATAACTTCATCCATCTTAGAACCAGTATCAACCAGTGCTGTTGCGATGATAGTTAAGCTACCGCCTTCTTCTACGTTACGTGCCGCACCAAAGAAGCGCTTTGGACGATGTAGAGCATTCGCATCAACACCACCAGTAAGAACTTTACCAGATGAAGGAATCACGGTGTTGTAAGCACGAGCGAGACGAGTGATTGAGTCCAGTAGGATAACCACGTCTTTCTTGTGTTCAACAAGGCGCTTCGCCTTCTCGATTACCATTTCTGCTACTTGTACGTGGCGAGATGCTGGCTCATCGAAAGTCGATGCAATTACTTCACCTTTAACTAGGCGCTGCATTTCTGTTACTTCTTCTGGACGCTCATCGATAAGTAGAACCATTAGTTCACACTCTGGATGGTTGCGAGCAATGCTTTGAGCGATATTTTGCAGCAGCATTGTTTTACCCGCTTTAGGCGGAGCAACAATCAGACCACGCTGACCTTTACCAATTGGTGAAGCAAGGTCAAGGATTCGGGCTGTGATATCTTCAGTCGCACCATTACCAGCTTCCATCACCATACGTTCGTTGGCATGAAGAGGAGTAAGGTTTTCAAAAAGGATTTTGTTACGTGCGTTGTCTGGCTTGTCGTAGTTAACCGTGTTTACTTTAAGCAGTGCAAAGTAACGCTCGCCATCTTTAGGTGGGCGGATTTTACCGCCAATAGAATCACCTGTGCGAAGGTTAAAACGACGAATCTGGCTTGGTGATACATAAATATCATCTGGCCCAGCAAGGTATGAGCTGTCGCCGCTACGCAGGAAACCAAAACCGTCTTGAAGAATTTCTAGAACACCATCACCAAAGATGTCTTCACCACTTTTTGCATGCGCTTTAAGGATGGAGAAGATAATGTCTTGTTTTCTTAAGCGAGCTTGATTTTCAAGACCTAGGCTTTCGCTAAGTTTAACAAGTTCAGACACTGGTCTGTTCTTCAGTTCAGTAAGATTCATAGTGGTGGAAGTTTGTTTAGTCAAAATAGGATCTGTTTTCTTAAGTTAAGAAGGATTTGGTCACGCAGGATCGACCAAGAAGAGAAATTCGTTCAATTAACGTGCGATAAATTAGCACTAAAACTAAGACTAGTCCATAGCTTAGAAAAAACAAAACCGCGCATTTGTTAACTGCGCGGTTTCTTTTCAAATGCTCACCTAATTAAAGGTTAGCGTCTAGGAACTCTTTAAGTTGAGTTTTAGACAATGCACCAACTTTAGTTGCTGCTACGCCACCATCTTTGAAAAGAAGTAGCGTTGGAATACCGCGAATACCAAATTTTGGTGGAGTTCCTGCGTTTTGGTCGATATTTAATTTACCGATAGTGAGCTTGCCTTCGTACTCGTCTGCGATTTCATCAAGAATCGGAGCAATCATCTTACAAGGACCACACCATTCAGCCCAAAAATCAACAAGAACCGGGCCTGCAGCATTGATCACATCGTTATCAAAACCGTCATCAGTTAGCTGCAAAATCTTATCACTCATCTTCCACTCCAATGTATTTTTTAGAACTGGTTGGATGATAACCAGTAAATAGATGCCCTATTGGAATGTATTTACTTTCGTATTGCAAGCTTAAGCTGATATTCTATAGCAATGAAAAAGACGCATATCACAGAGCAAAAGTTCGCCGACTTGGATTTACTCCCGCAAGTCATTGAAGGATTGGAGAAAAAAGGGTTCGATTACTGTACCCCTATCCAAGCCTTGGCGCTCCCGGTACTGCTCACCGGCCAAGACATTGCAGGCCAGGCCCAAACGGGTACTGGTAAAACGCTTGCGTTTCTTACTGCTACTTTTAATCACCTGCTAAAAACACCTGAGCATGAAGGGCGCAAGCCTAACCAGCCACGTGCGATTATTATGGCACCAACACGTGAACTCGCGATTCAGATCTACAACGATGCTGACTCTCTGGTTGAAAGCACAGGTATCAAAGCAGCACTTGCTTACGGTGGCGAAAGCTACGACAAGCAACTAGGTAAGATCGAAGAAGGCGCAGATATCTTAATTGGTACAACTGGCCGTATCATCGATTTCTACAAGCAGAAGGTATTTAACCTTAACCATATTCAAGCTGTTGTTCTTGACGAAGCTGATCGCATGTTCGATCTTGGTTTCATCAAAGACATCCGCTTCTTGTTCCGCCGTATGCCTGAGCCAAAAGATCGCCTGAACATGCTGTTCTCTGCGACGCTTTCTTACCGCGTACAAGAGCTAGCGTTCGAACACATGCACAACCCAGAGCACGTCGTTGTTGAACCTGAGCGTAAAACTGGTCATCGTATTCAAGAAGAGCTTTTCTACCCTTCTAACGAACACAAAATGGCTCTTCTACAAACGTTAATCGAAGAAGAGTGGCCAGATCGCGCAATCATCTTCGCTAACACTAAGCACAAATGTGAATCAGTTTGGGGCCACTTGGCTGCCGATGGTCACCGTGTTGGTTTGCTAACAGGTGATGTTCCTCAGAAGAAACGTGAAAAGATTCTTGAGCAATTCACTAAAGGCGATGTTGACCTGCTTGTCGCAACGGATGTTGCAGCACGTGGCCTACACATCCCTCAAGTAACACACGTATTCAACTTTGACCTACCTGACGATTGTGAAGATTACGTTCACCGTATCGGTCGTACAGGTCGTGCTGGTGAAAGCGGGCACTCGATCAGCTTTGCTTGTGAAGATTACGCAATCAACTTGCCACCAATCGAAGAATACATTGAGCACGCTATTCCAATGTCTGACTACGATGCTTCTGCACTACTAGAAGATCTACCGGCACCATTGCGTTTACGTACACGTAACCCGCAACAACGTCGCTCAAACAACAATGGTCCACGTAACGGTAACCGTAAACCCAACCAGAACCGTCGCCCACGCCAACCGCGTCATAACAAGGAAGCTTAGTCGCTTATGAGCCAAACAGTGTCACCCCCGCTTTACGCTGCAATCGACCTCGGGTCGAACAGTTTTCATATGCTCGTTGTGCGTCATATCGATGGCAGCGTACAAACCATGGCTAAAATTAAGCGCAAAGTGCGTTTAGCTGCAGGCTTAGATGAAAATAATGTGCTTAGTACTGAAGCCATGCAGCGCGGTTGGGACTGTTTGAGTCTCTTTGCAGAGCGACTGCAAGATATTCCGAAAGAAAATATCCGCATTGTAGGTACAGCGACCCTACGTACTGCTATCAATGTGGATATCTTTCTAGAGAAAGCGAACCAGATTCTTGGTTACGACATCAATGTTATCTCTGGTGAAGAAGAAGCTGCGACTATCTATAAAGGCGTGGCACATACTTCTGGTGGCAGCGGCCGCCGACTGGTAGTGGATATTGGTGGCGCAAGTACCGAAATGATAATCGGTGAAGGCTTCTCAGCGAAAGCACTAACCAGCTTAAAAATGGGCTGTGTGACTTGGCTTGAACGCCACTTTAAAGATCGCCAATTAACCGCAACCAACTTTAACAACGCCATTGAAGCGGCGAAGTCGACGTTGGCTCCTATCCTAAATAGCTACACTGATATCGGATGGGATGTGTGTGTTGGTGCCAGCGGTACCGTTCAGGCATTGCAAGAAATCATGTTAGCGCAAGGCATGGATGAAGTTATTACTCATGCCAAACTTAAACGCCTACAGAAACAAGCGATGATCACTGAGCGCTTGGAAGAGCTAGAAATAGAAGGACTGACCCTTGAACGCGCATTAGTGTTCCCAAGTGGCCTTTCTATTCTTATTGCGATTTTTGAGCTACTTGAAATCGATTCAATGACACTCGCAGGCGGAGCACTCCGCGAAGGCCTGGCCTACGAGATGGTTGATGAGCTACGCCAAGACGATATCCGTGCACGTACCATCAAGAGCGTTCAATCACGCTACCAGATGGACGTAAGTTACGGTGAGCAAGTTGCTGTAGTCGCACAAACGCTGCTAGACCAAGCAGGCGCCGAAACATGGGTTTCAGAACCACAAGCTGGCGTGCTATTACAAACCGCAGCCCAGCTTCACGAAATTGGTTTAACCATCGATTTCAAAAAAGGCGGCGCGCACAGCGCTTACCTACTACAGAATTTAGATTTGCCAGGTTTTACCCGAGCACAGAAATACTACTTGGGTGAATTAACACGTCGTTACCGCGAGCAGTTAACCTCATTGCCAGAGCAACACGCCATCTCAGGCACCAGCAGTAAGCGTATTTTACGCATTCTGCGTTTGGCTATTTTGCTAACTCACCGCCGTAACCCAGCGCTAGAACCTGAGTTCAAGCTGACGACAGATGGCAACAACCTGACCTTAACGCTTTCGAAGCAATGGCTAGCAGACAACCCGCTGACCGCTGCAGAGCTAGAGATCGAGTCGAACAGACAAACCGACATCGGTTGGCCTCTTGTTATTGCCGAGCTATAGCACACAGATAAAGCCACTCGTTGCTAAGTTAAAGTCGTCAAAGTAATACCGAAAAGCTCTCTGTATTGAGAGCTTTTTTAGGCCTATCGAAAACCACAATCCGCTGTATCTTTCACATCAAACCCTCAACCCATCACACACATCTGATAATCCACTAGATAATTACAACAAATTCATTACATTATGTAATAGAGTTAATATTGTAGATCGGAATGACAAGGACTCTGTTTGGATGCAGGAGAAAGGGATGTTGGAGAAAAATTCGTGTTTTAGTGTGGATGAGTGGCTGTTCATACCCAATGAAGGACAGATTCTCTTTGCCAACAAAACAGTGACGATTGATAAGCGCTTAACCAAGCTCTTGGAATTTCTGTGCCTTAACCCAGGGCAGACCCACACTCGTGACGAGCTCATCGACCACGTGTGGAGCGGTATGATCCTCACCGACCAAGTGGTAACCCAAGCCGTCTTTGAGCTGCGTAAAGTCCTCAAGCAGAACTCTGAACAACACAGTAGCTACATCATCACTGTACCCAAGCGTGGTTATAAGTTCGAAGCCGATGTTATCCAAAGCAAGATCGAAACCGAACAAACGGCAGAGCCAGAACCTGTAGCGATAGAAAACACCACGCAGCCCTCACCATCAGTGGCTGCAACAACTCCCGAAGAACCAACGAAAGATACCAAGCCTAGCAAAAAGAACCTCCTGATTGGTTTGTTGCTTGGTGCGATTGTCGTTTTAGAGTCCGGTTATATCCTCTACTCAGCCACCAGCAGTACTAACAACAAAGAGGCAGCACCAACAACACAGCTTAGACACTATGAATTTCGTTATGTGGTGCTTGATATCAGTGATGATGTCAGAGCCGATCCGGTTCTCTACGGTACCGTCACCAAGTTTATTGAATACGTGAGTGCCTACAGCGGTATTCGTATCGTACACAGTGAGCCATTAAAGAAAATTGCGGCTATCAAGCTCACCTTTGGTACCAGTCCAAGTCGAGACGGCAAACACACGCGACTCACGATGCGTTATCACAACAACATATCTGATCGATCGCACCTCAACCGTCGTTACCCAACAGAGCTACCAGAACTTCATCACACGCTGTATCGCATGGTCGATGACGTCTTAGATTCTCTGTACATAAAAGTACCCAAAGAAGAGCTCACAGAGAGTATTAGCCAACTACCTACAGAAGACGAAGCGCTCAAGTACACACTCAGTGGTTTAGGTGTTTTGTATAACCGTGCAGAACTGCCAATGGTGATGGATTACTTTGAAAAAGCGCAGGAATTAGATCCGAGCAATGACTTTGTGTTCGTGGCGAACTACATCGGCAAGATAATGAATACCTTTTACGCCTCATCAGGCAGTAAAAAGCAGGCGATTGCCCAACTCAACCAAGATGCGAAGCCAAGGCTAGAGCGATTATTGGCTAAAGGGATGTTGGCCCGCGCCTATGATGCCAACGCCATCATCGCCCTTTCTGAGGATGAGCCAGAAAAAGCGATGAAGATTTTGCTGTCGATGCCACCGCAGAATCAGTCGATATTGACCTACCTACTACTTGCGAAAGCAGAGGAGTCACGCGGTAATGCGGGTGCAGCGAAAGAGCTCTACATCAAAGCGACGCAAGGGAACTCTTCACTCAAAGCAATCCAGCTTGCCTCCCCACTGTTTTTCGACAGTAATCTCGAACCTCTGCTTAAAGAGTTAGAGTGATAACTATCGTTAAACAAGGTTAAGCTTAATATTTAGCAGCAGAACATCATTGGAACACATCACCAGATAGTGCGTTGCTGTTTTTCAGTTGGCTGTCGGGTGCTTGTTCATGTTCAGAAGACTGTTTGTCTTTCGTTAGCTGCCTATCTAACAGAATATGGCAGATTTCGAGTGTCAGTCCAAACGCCAATGCAACGTACAAATAGCTTTTGTCCACATGGAACCCATACCCTTCTACAACCAATAATCCCCCTAGCAAAATCAGGAATAACAGCGCTAACAACTTCAAGCCTGGGTAAGCGGTAATGGTTATCTGAATCTTCTCTGCCACCGCCAACATGATGATTGCAGAGATAACGATCGCAGCGATAATGATTTCGACATTGTGTACCAGTGCAACCGCAGTAATCACTGAGTCAAACGAGAACACCGCATCAATCGCAATAATCTGCAACACGATCATAGTGACACTATTCTCAAGCGCGCTTTTCTCTTTCTTCTCTTTCGCCAGCAACCAACCCAACAGCTCCTTAAAGCTCTTAACTAGAAGGAAGGCTCCCCCAACAATCAAGATTAAGTCCTTGCCCGATAATCCTCGGTCAAACACCGTGACAAAAGGTTCAGTGAGCGACATTAGCCAAGTGACAGAAAACACCAAACCAATGCGGGTTAACACCGCTAATCCAATACCAAGATTACGAATACGACTTCTGAGCCTGACAGGCAGCTTCTCGACCAAGATGGAGATAAAGATAATGTTGTCGACACCGAGAATAACTTCGAGCAGCAAGAGCATGCTAAATGACGCGAGATAATCAACGTACATAACGGCCTCTTCTTCGAGTTATTTTCAACCAAGCCAAAGAAGCTAAAGGTTCAACCATTAGCCACAGCATCATTAATTGGACAATAAATAAAGTCATCATGGTTATGACGGCTCCACGTTATTGCGCGCACCTAAAATGCCGTCTAAATAGCCCTGCTTTCTTAGCTTCATAAAGCAGAATACAGCCAGTTTTAAAGTAATCAGTATCATCAGAAATCTAACTCAGTAGTGAATGGCCGGACATTCTACGAACTGGTCAAATAGCTTCATCATCAAAGCGTCACCTATAGATAAAGACGATATAACAATAATATAAAGTTATTTATATCAGTAAGTTAAAGTCATTAACTGGCAGGTAAGGTACTGTTTGGGCAATCAGAGACTGGAGAAGTGGGCAGGAGAATAAAACGATAATGGTTTAATGATGTATTGAAAGCAGCGCGCCATAATAATGCAGCCTCAACAATTCAGAGGTCACCATGCAAAGCTACATCGAAACCATTTTTATGACGCTAAAAGAGTACGATTTGCTGCTCGCTATGCTGTTCATCTTTATCTACTGGCTACTTAAACGCTCGACAGAGAAAGCCATCATCACCCTCGCCCAAAAGAAAACCGTCGACGCTACACGCACCGCTTTTATCAACCGCTGCTTTAGTATCATTTACTTCGGTTTCTTGTTCGCGACGTATTTGATTGTCAGTGGTATCGGTTACGGTAACTTTTCGATTTTTATCTCTTCGGTGTTCACCGTCATAGGCGTAGGTTTTATTGCTCAGTGGTCAATTTTAAGCAACATCACCGCCAGCTTTCTTATCTTCTTTGTGTTTCCCTACCGCATTGGGGATTCAATCGTCGTAGCGGATGGAGGCGGCATTGAAGGCAAGATATTAGACATAAAGATGTTTCATACCCTTATTCGACACCCAGAAGGAAACATCATTACTTATCCAAACTCTCTTCTACTACAGAAAAGCGTGACTAAGGTGACCGGTAAGAATTTGAAATATGCGGCATCGACGCCCAAGAGAGCAATCAAAGACAAAGGTATGGATATAGAGAGTGTGATTGAAGCTAAGGTGTGAAATACAAACGAGAAGGCGTGAAGTGTAAGCAAGAAAGCAGAAAATGAAAGAGAGTTGAAACGCGGTTATCCCTAACAGTAAGGGAATAACCGCGCATTTCGATAGCAACTAAGCGTTAACACCTGTCGCTTTAAAGTCAGGGTTGACCGCAGTCAGCTTCTTAACAATGTAGTTCAGAAGCACGCCGTACATAGGAACGAACAAGCCTAAGCTGATGATCAATTTGAAGCCGTAGTCGACTAAAGCAATCTCAGTCCAGTGTTCAGCCATAAATGGATCTGGGCTTTGGTAGAAAGCAATCGCAAAGAAAGCGATGGTATCAATGGCATTACCGAATAACGTTGAACACGTTGGGGCAACCCACCATTGTTTAAGCTGACGTAAGCGGTTGAAAACGTGAACATCTAAGATCTGGCCAAGTAAGTAAGCCATGAAGCTTGCCGCTGCGATACGTGCAACAAACAGGTTGAACTCGCCTAATTGGCTAAAGCCTTGGAATGAGCCTTCAAAGAACACCACTGACAAAAAGTAAGAAACGGCCAGTGCAGGTAACATCACTAAGAAAATGATTTTACGAGCAAGCTGCGCACCAAAAATGCGTACAGTCAGATCAGTCGCTAGGAAGATAAACGGGAAAGTGAAAGCACCCCAAGTGGTGTGCATACCGAAAACGGTAAAAGGTAGCTGAACCAGATAGTTGCTTGACGCAATAATGACCAAATGGAACAAAACTAATAGTGCTAAGGCTTTGCGCTGTTGCGCAGGGGTAAAGTTACTCATGCTGTACCTTTTTAGTTTGGTTTGGGGGTGAGGGAACCCAAATCGAGTCATTTCTTCGAATAAACTAAGAAAGCTCTTACCAATAATGTGAATTAAAAATGTATCTATAATTTGCTCTATCGAGCGGCGGGCGATTATACATTAATCAATATTGGCTGCAATGGTGAGAACAAACGCAAACGTTTATTCTCACTTTTATTGGTAAATGGCGTTAGAAACCAAGTTTAAAAGCCAGGCTTAAAAGCTACGTTTAGAAGCGGTGCTAAAAGTTAAAAACCGCGCTTGAAAAGCGTCGCGAGATAATCAAACTCTTCTCGGCTCTCTTCCGCGTTCAACGACTCAAACCAGATTGATTCACTGTAATGTTCAGACTTTAAAAACATCTTACAATCTTCAAAATCGATCAACCAAGAGTGCATGTCGGCATCCCATTGCTTTTCAACTATAGAAGCGGACAACAATGCCACCAGCTTTTCACCTAACACTTCGTAAGAATCAAAATCAAAACTTGGAGACGTAATCAATAAACGTCCTTCCTCAGCCAAATACTCTCTTAAGCCAAATTCTGTTTGTGTTGTCATGTCCCTATCAACCTTATTATTTTTCTATGATCTCATCGTTTTTAGAAGCTAAACGATTTTGCAAACTAGCCGTGTGTCGTGATGTGTTCTTGAATCAAATCTAAGAATGGGTCTGCGTACTTATCAAGTTTACGTTGACCAACACCGTTAACCGCCAGCATCTCACCGTATGAGGTAGGCAATACTTCAGCCATATCAATCAGAGTAGCGTCACTGAATACCACATAAGGTGGCAAACCATCTTCATCAGCAATTGATTTACGTAGCTTACGCAGTTTGGCAAACAGCTTCTTATCGTAGTTCTTGCTGCTGAGTTTATCGGACTTAGCATTACGCACCGCCGTATCCAAACGAGGCACAGCCAATTCCAAAGACATCTCACCACGCAGTAGCGGACGCGCTTCCTCTGTTAACTGCAAAGTCGAATTACGAGTGATATTCTGGAACAGCAAACCTTTGTGAATCAGCTGACGGAAGATACTGATCCAGTAGTCGTGGCTGTGATCGCGGCCAATGCCGTAAGTTGAGAGCTTATCGTGACCATTATCGCGCACTCGGATGTTCTGCATGCCACGCATCACTTCCACCACATAACCCATACCAAACGACTGATTCACACGGTACACACAAGACAACGCCTTCTGCGCCTCTTGAGTCGCATCAAAATGCTTGGGTGGATCTAGGCAGATATCGCAGTTGCCACATTGCTTCTCGCGATATTCGCCAAAATAGTTGAGCAGAACCTGACGACGACAAGTCTGCGCTTCAGCAAAGGCACTCATCGCGTTTAGCTTATGCATCTCAACCTGTTTCTGTGGGCCTTCTTCTTTTTCATCCAGCATACGACGCAGCCAACCCATATCAGCCGGGTCAAACAACATCATAGCTTCAGCAGGTAAGCCATCACGACCAGCACGGCCAGTCTCTTGATAGTAAGACTCGATATTGCGTGGAATATCAAAGTGCACCACAAAACGAACATTGGGTTTGTTGATCCCCATACCAAACGCCACGGTCGCGACAACGATCTGAATATCATCACGTTGGAAGGCTTCTTGAACGTAAGCGCGCTCATCAGTGTCCATGCCAGCGTGATAACCCGCGGCGCGAATACCGTTATTGCACAACTTCTCGGTTACCATCTCGACTTTCTTACGGCTACCACAGTAGATGATGCCGCAATTACCCTTCTGTGTTTCTAGGTAACGAACCACCTGTGACACAGGCTTATGCTTCTCGACGAGATTGTAGCGAATGTTAGGACGGTCGAAGCTGCCCAAGTAGGTATGTGGATCCACCAGCTGCAGACGCGAGATAATGTCTTTGCGCGTTGCATCGTCGGCGGTTGCCGTCAGCGCCATATAAGGCACGTGCGGGAAATATTGTTTAAGTTGGCCTAATGATGCGTATTCCGGGCGGAAGTCATGTCCCCATTGAGAGATACAGTGCGCCTCATCCACCGCAATCATCGAAAGCGGTAAACCTTGAAGACGTTCGATAAAGTCGCGCATCAACACACGCTCTGGCGACACATAAACCATCTTCAATTGGCCTGAGTTCATGCGATTAAACACACTCATCAGTTGGTCACGTGGCATTGAAGAGTTAATGCACTCAGCCGCAACACCGTTCGCCTTCAATTGATCGACTTGGTCTTTCATCAGCGAGATCAGCGGTGAGATAACCAGAGTGAGCCCCTCACGAACCAAAGCTGGAATCTGGTAACACAGTGATTTACCACCACCGGTAGGCATAATCACCAAGCTGTCTCTGCCTTCAACGGCCAGATCAATGACCTCTTGCTGACCATCGCGAAAGCTTTGATAGCCAAACACATCTTGGAGGATGTTTTGCGCATCATTCGCGGGAGTCGGTATTTGCTCAGCAATCAGAGTGGCGGTCATTATGGTTCCTAATCGAGGTATGAAATCAGCAAGCATCATTCGCAAGCAAGTCGCACATTGTAGAGGGGAACGCTGGCGAATTAAACCGCAAATTGTTAGGTGAAAAGGGTTAACGCTCCTATACTGACCAACTCTCTTATAAATCTTATTAATAAGCACTCAGTGCTAGAGAAAGATGCATGACACAAGAACAACAACAACGTACGCGCCAAGGAATTTTGCTTGCAGTTGGTGCCTACACGATGTGGGGTATCGCCCCTATATATTTCAAATCCTTAAGTGAAGTTTCCCCATTTGAGATTCTCAGCCACCGTGTAGTATGGTCTTTTTTCCTACTCGCTTTTTTACTACACGTTAGCCGCAGTTGGCGTAAAGTACGCGACACCCTCACCTCAAAGCCAAAAATGCTCTATTTGGTGGCGACCTCTATCTTGGTGGGTGCTAACTGGCTGATCTTTATCTGGGCAGTAAACTCCAATCACATGCTAGATGCCAGTTTGGGGTATTACATCAACCCACTGATTAACGTGTTGCTCGGGATGTTCTTCCTTGGCGAACGCTTACGTAAGCTTCAATGGTTTGCGGTCGCCCTTGCTGCAATTGGCGTGATCATTCAATTGATCGCATTTGGCTCAGTGCCAGTCGTTGCCATTGCCCTAGCCTTCAGCTTTGGTTTCTATGGCCTACTGCGTAAAAAAGTCAGCTTAGAAGCGCAAACGGGCTTGTTTATTGAAACATTAGTGATGCTGCCGATCGCCGCAACGTACTTGTTGTTTATCGCAGACAGCCCAACCTCAGATTTTTCGATGAACCCGATGCAACTCAATCTATTACTAATTGCAGCAGGTGTTATCACCACGGTTCCGTTGCTTTGTTTTACTGGTGCAGCAACCCGCTTGAAGCTATCGACACTCGGCTTCTTCCAGTACATAGGCCCTAGCCTGATGTTCTTGTTGGCGGTTCTTATCTATGGTGAAGCCTTTACCAGTGACAAAGCGATCACCTTCGCCTTTATCTGGGGCGCTCTGGTTATCTTTAGCTTTGATGGTCTGCGCCACAGCAAAAAGAACAAGCGCGCGAAACAGTAGCACTGATCGTTTTTTACAAGACAATCTATAAATACAGAGATAAGCTTGGTTGAATTGATGATAATTTAACCAAGCTTTTTTATGCCATGGATAAAGTCCACTACTACTCAACACCTAGCCAAGATATCAGCCTGATCCAAGCTCAATACCAAGAGTTTGCCTTTCAGCGCCACTATCATTTGGACTTTCACATCGGCCTAATCACTCAGGGTCAGCAAAAGTTTGTCTATAAAGGGACAAGCTACCACGCTGGTGCTGGACAAGTGGTGATGATGCCACCAGATGAACTGCACGATGGCCATTCAAAGCTAGAATCTGGCTACCAAGTGAGTGTGTTTGCTGTCTCGCCGCAATGGCTAGGCGATCTTGCCGATCACAGAGAAAATGGTCATGCTTTAAGCTTTTCGGAGTTGATCCTCTCCGATCAAGCGACTTTTTTACAATTGTGCAACCTTCATGGACTACTTATCAATCCAAACATCAGCCAACTCGCTCAAGATTGCCTACCGTTTGAAGGATTCTCGATAATAGTTGATCGTTACGCGCAGTTCGGATCGAAAACTCAGGTGCAACTTGGTACTCAGTCGGTTAACACGCTAAAAGACTATTTGATGGCAAACCTCGACCAACCAGTGCGCCTAGAGCAGCTGTCTGAACTGTGCGATCTCACCACCACACAGTTTCAACGCCACTTTAAGAAAAAAATGGGCATTACCCCTTATGCTTGGCTAAGCCGTTTACGTATGGAACAAGGCATGCGACTGATTAAGTCAGGTGTAGGCGGAACCGAGGTCGCTCATCAAGTTGGATTTTACGATCAAGCCCATTTCTCAAAGGCATTTAAGACCGCATTTGGTGTTTCCCCGTCGAAAATTAACTAAGTGTTGATAATTTACAATTGAGAGATTCGAAATCACGGTAAGCTGCGTTCAACAACTCTCAACAGAACAACCCAGTTATTGGAACAGATATGAATGAAGTCACCATATTAGTCACCCTCGCCTCTATCCACTTTATTGCCTTGATGAGCCCAGGCCCTGACTTTGCCCTTGTGGTACAAAACGCAACACGCCACGGACGACAAACTGGCTTATACATTGCTCTAGGTTTATCTTGCGGGATCTTGCTGCATTCATTGTTGAGCCTGACGGGTATCAGTTATCTGGTTCATCAGCACCCCACTCTTTTCGCCACCATACAGTTAGCTGGCGGTAGTTACTTGCTGTATCTCGGTGTTGGTGCACTAAAGGCAACTTGGCAGATCATTACTCATCACGAAGATGAGACCAATCCTGTCGATTCAAAGGATCTGATCCTCACCAATAAACGTCAGGCCTTTTCGAAAGGGTTTGCAACGAACATCTTGAATCCAAAAGCCTTAGTGTTTTTCATCAGTTTGATGTCGAGCTTGGTTCCTGCAGACATGTCGCTGTCGGGCAAAGGCCTTGCTTTGATCATCCTATTCGGCCTTTCGCTATTCTGGTTCTCGCTACTGGCGTGGATGCTTTCGACTAAAACCCTACAAAAGAAGCTTAGCGAAGCAACAGTCTACATTGATGGCTTGTGTGGCGTGCTATTCAGCCTGATTGGCCTAAGTATTCTTTGGCAGTCGCTGTCTGGTTTAATCGCTTAAATTCGAATCAAGATTACAATTCGTTAACAACGCACTGGCTATCTTATCTTTCCACTGCCAACCTAGCTCTGCATATTAAAAGGAGAAGATCATGCAGTGGAAAACAAAACTAACAACCCTCGCCACTTCTACCCTACTTTTTGCCTCTCACGTCAGTTGGGCAAATCAAGCTGCCGATTCCGTCGCTCCAGAACAAAGTAGTGGTTTAGAAACCAAACAACTCGTAAAAGCCAACGACTGGATGGTCACTGCGGCCAACCCACTGGCGACCCAAGCGGGTGCCGATGTACTTGCTCGTGGTGGTAATGCCATTGATGCCATGGTTGCCGTGCAGCTGATGCTTGGCTTAGTGGAGCCGCAATCATCAGGTATTGGCGGTGGCGCATTCCTTGTTTACTTTGATGGCAAGGACAAGCAACTCAAAACCTACGATGGTCGTGAAACCGCACCACTTGATGCAACACCACGTCTATTCCAAGACGAAAACGGCCAACCACTTAAGTTTTACGATGCTGTGGTTGGTGGTCGCTCAGTGGCGACACCGGGCACAGTCCAACTGCTGTGGGACACTCACCAAAAATACGGCAAGTTAGAATGGGCATCGCTGATCAAACCTATCGCTCAACTGGCTGAAAAAGGTTTTACCATCAGCCCTCGTCTAGCGACCTTGATTGAAAATGACCAAGAACGACTAAGCCGTTTTGCCACCACCAAGGCTTACTTCTTTAACGCCGATGGCAGCCCGAAAACCGCAGGTACGCTACTTAAGAACCCTGAATACGCCGCAACCCTAAACGCTATCTCAAAGGATGGTGCTAAGGCTTTCTATCAAGGCGAGATTTCTGCTGACATCATCAACACAGTACAAACGGCCAAAGGTAACCCGGGCGTATTGGCACAGAAAGACTTCGATGCGTATTCAATTAAGCAACGTGAACCGGTTTGTTCTGCTTATGAGAGTTACGATATCTGTGGTATGGGACCACCAAGTTCAGGCGCCTTAACGGTTGGGCAGATCTTGGCGATGACCGAGCAGTTTGATCTGAAATCATGGGGGCCAAACGACGCGAAATCTTGGCAAGTGTTAGCGGACGCTTCTCGTTTAGCCTTTGCAGACCGTGGTATGTACATGGCAGACCAAGATTACGTGCCAATGCCAACCCAAGGGTTAGTGAATACTGACTATTTGCAGGAACGTGCCCAGCTAATTACCGCAGGAAAGGCATTAGAGAGTGCACCATCAGGTACCCCACCGTGGGATCATGTCATGTTACGAAGCCAAGATGTGTCTATTGAACTGCCATCCACCAGCCACTTCAATATTGTCGACAGCGATGGCAATGTAGTATCGATGACCACCACCATTGAGAACGCATTTGGTTCACGCTTGATGGTGAGAGGCTTCCTACTCAACAACGAACTGACCGACTTCTCATTCAAGACGCATAACGATGGCAAGCCTATCGCCAACCGACTTGAACCGGGTAAACGTCCACGTTCCTCAATGGCACCGACCATCATCATGCAAGACGATAAGCCTTACATGGCGATCGGTTCTCCGGGCGGCAGCCGCATCATAGGTTATGTCGCGCAAGCCATTATTGCCCATACCCAGTGGGACATGGATATCCAACAAGCGATCAACCAACCTCACTTCCTAAACCGTTTCGGAACCTTAGATTTGGAAAAAGGAACATCGGCGGAAAACTTCAAACCTGAGCTAGAAAAGATGGGATTTGAGGTCAACGTTCGCGATCTTAACTCGGGTTTACACGCCATTCGCATCACAAAAGATGGTCTAGAAGGTGCTGCAGACCCTCGTCGTGAAGGTGCCGCTATCGGCCAATAAGGGAAAATACTCCCTTTTTACTCCCTGCCTTGTGCGAGATCTCTCACAAGGCAGTGAGTAAATATCGATATTTAACTGCGAAATTAAGCACCTAAATATTGTAACCAATTGAAATTAAACAATACGTACATTTATCATTCAAATAATTATATAGAAATTCGCTTATGCACCATTGCTGATAAATAAGGAGTCGGTAATATGAATGGTGTCGGAAGGATGCTGACACGGAACAGGAAACGCCAAGGACTTGGTTATCTTCAGGATGAAGATTCGATTACTCAGGATGAATAATCGGCACGGATAGCGAAATGGACATTGAATGGACGCAATAGTAACTAGGATGGTTGCTACTAAGGAAAGACAATGGACACCTCTGGACGAGGAAAGGACTGAACATCAGGATGATGTAAAGGACACCGCTCAAGGAACAAGTGACGCGCGCTAACGAGGATTGTTGGCAGATCAGGATAAGATCAAGGACACCGCTAGGAAGGCGACGAAAGGAATACGCTGAAGGATAACAGCACACTATCATGGATTTGATGCATGGAGCACACTTAGTAGCCGGATTGCTGCGAGTAAGACTATAGACCCCGATGAGCGTAAACTCTCGGGGTTTTTCTTTATCTGTAGTCCCACTTTTCTTCCCCTAAAACAAATAAATCAAAGACCTTTGATTACAATTCTGACATTTAAACCATTCACTTCTTAATCACTTCCGAGTAACGTAAGTCTTACTAGGCTCAACTAGTTTCATAACCATAATTAAATTAAGGACAAATTCATGTCACACGTTACCTTCAAAGGCGCTGCTGTACCGCTAACTGGCACATTCCCACAAACTGGCGAACAAGCACCAAGCTTTGCACTAACTGCAGGCGATCTTTCTGAACTGACTCTTGCTTCTCTTGCAGGCAAGAAAGTGGTTCTAAACATCTTCCCAAGCATCGACACAGCAACTTGTGCAACGAGCGTACGTACGTTCAACGCAAAAGCGGCAGAACTTGAGAACACGGTGGTTGTTTGTATTTCTGCTGACCTACCATTTGCTGCAGGTCGCTTCTGCGAACTAGAAGGCATTGAAGGCGTTCAACACGCTTCAACTTTCCGTTCTCCTACATTCGCATCAGACTACGGCGTAGCGATTGCTGAAGGTCCACTAGCAAGCCTAACAACACGTGCAGTTGTCGTTGTTGATGAAAAAGGTGTGGTAACACACAGTGAATTGGTTGCAGAGATCACTGAAGAACCAAACTACGAAGCGGCACTTGCAGCACTGTAAGATCCCTTCTAGTCAGTCATGCATTGTGATCGCTTAAAGCGGTACGCAATAAAAAAGAGCAGCCATTAGCTGCTCTTTTTGTTTTCAATAGTGAACGGTTATTAGATGCTAAAGTATTAGATTAAAGCTGCTCTAAACGCGCGTAAGCCGTTACTAACCACTTAATCCCTTCACCGTTAAACGCCACCTGAACTCGGCTTTGTGGGCCACTTCCTTCGAAGTTGATGATAGTGCCTTCACCAAACTTAGGATGCTTCACGCGAGAACCCAAGCTAAAGCCTGTTTCATTGAAGTTCTCTTTCACAGCGGTTTGGCTAAAGCGACCACTGCTTGCAGGGCGGCTGACTTGCGCTTTCATACGCACTTCATCCAGACAGGTCTCTGGCAGCTCACGAATAAAGCGTGATGGCTTATGGTACTTATCCTGACCGTACAGACGACGCATTTCTGCGTAAGTGATGTAAAGCTTCTCCATCGCACGGGTCATGCCTACATAACACAGGCGACGCTCTTCTTCTAAACGCCCCGCTTCTTCGGCAGACATCTGGCTTGGGAACATGCCTTCTTCGACACCCACCATGAATACCATTGGGAACTCTAGGCCTTTAGCACTGTGCAGCGTCATCAACTGAACCGCATCATCGAACTCATCGGCCTGACCTTCACCCGCTTCCAAAGCCGCGTGAGTTAAGAACGCCGTCAGCATACTCATCTCATCCGCTTCTTCCGGCTTTTCAAACTGGCGAGTTGCCGTAACCAATTCTTCCAAGTTCTCAATACGTGCCTTCGACTTCTCGCCCTTCTCTTGCTCGTACATCGCAAACAGACCCGACGATTTGATCACGTGGTCAGTTTGTTCATGCAGGCTAAGCTCTAGCGTGTCGTCTTCTAGCGCATTAATTAGCTCGATGAAACGGCTCAATGCACCTGCTGCACGGCCTGGCAGTACTTGCTCTTCTATCAGAGCAAGACTTGCTTGCCACATCGTTGCACCACGGTCACGTGCTGCGAAACGAATCGTCTCTAGAGTTTTATCACCCAAACCACGCGTTGGTGTGTTTACCACACGCTCAAAAGCAGCATCATCGTTACGGTTACCCATTAAGCGCATGTAGCTCAAGGCATCTCGGATTTCCTGACGCTCGAAGAATCGCATGCCGCCGTAGATTCGGTAAGGCAAACCACCTTGAATTAACGCTTCTTCAAGAACACGAGACTGGGCGTTATTACGATAAAGCATTGCGGTATCTTCTAGCGCACCGCCTTTCTCCTGCCACTCTTTGATCTTGCTAACCGTGAAACGCGCTTCATCGAGCTCGTTGTAAGCCGAGTACACTGAGATTGGCTCGCCATCGTTGCCGTCTGTCCACAACTCTTTACCCATACGCTCGGTATTGTTCGAGATAAGCTCGTTCGACGCCTGCAGAATGGTTTTGGTTGAACGGTAGTTTTGTTCTAGTCGAACCGTTGAAGCGCCCGGGAATTCATCCAAGAACTTCTGAATATTTTCGATCTTAGCACCACGCCAGCCATAGATAGATTGGTCATCATCGCCCACGATCATCACACGACAATCAGGCCCCGCCATCATGCGTAGCCAAGCATATTGGATGTTGTTGGTATCTTGAAATTCGTCGACAAGAATGTGCTTGAAGCGAGCTTGGTAGTGCTCTCGGATATGCTTCTTATCACGCAGCAGTTCGTGTGCTCTTAGCAAGATCTCCGCAAAATCGACCAAGCCTGCACGGTCACATGCCTCTTGGTAAGCAGAGTAGATCTTAAGCCATGTTTGAGTTACTGGATCATGGTAGGCATCAATGTGACTTGGGCGTAGACCTTCATCTTTCTTGCCGTTGATCCACCAAGAAGCTTGCTTGGCAGGCCACTGTTTTTCATCGAGGTTTTGCGCCTTGATTAAGCGACGCAGCAAACGAATCTGATCATCTGAATCGATGATCTGGAAATCTTCTGGCAGTTTTGCATCTAGGTAGTGAGCGCGAAGGATACGGTGACAGATGCCGTGGAAGGTACCGTTCCACATGCCTGACGAGCTACCCATCATCAACTCTTCAATACGACCACGCATCTCTGCTGCCGCTTTGTTGGTGAAGGTAACCGACATAATAGAGAACGGTGATGCTTGCTCTACGCTTTGCAGCCAAGCAATACGATGCACCAACACTCGCGTTTTACCACTACCAGCACCTGCCAGAATAAGTAGGTTTTCTAAAGGTGCCGCGACCGCCTCACGTTGTTTGTCGTTTAGGCCATCGAGTAAAAGCGAAGGATCTATCATTGGATATGCTCACTACTGGGTATTTATACATAAAAGTTGATTATAACCTAAACACTAGGCTGCGTTTAGGATAATAAGAAGAAAAAACAATCAAAAATTAACATCATAAAATCAGTAACTTAAACCATGAATTATCATTAATATTGATATTTTTTATAATGCCATGAAATTATTTCCTAGTTCTTCCTATCCTTTTTAGTAAGCAAGTTAACAATTCATTAACCTGCGATGTAAAAATACTATTAAGTCCTAGAGGGAATGACTATGAAAAATTCTAATCTTGCTGTTACAGCTGCAATCACAAGTGTACTAGCGTTTGGCGGTGCAGTTCTTACATCAGCACCTGCGGAAGCAGCAGCGAAAGAAAAATGCTACGGCGTGGCAAAAGCTGGCCAAAATGACTGTGCAACCAAAACAAGCTCATGTGCAGGTACAGCAAAAGAAGACAACCAATCCGATGCATTCGTAGTCGTTCCTAAAGGACTATGTGGCAAATTAACTGGTGGTAACACTCAATCATCATAATTGAGCTGCTTAGTATGGTGGGCTGATATTCAGCTCACCTCCACTTCCGATTAGGAGAACCGTTGTGAATCAAACTCTTCACCCCAACGCAGGGGTTGGCCTTAGAACACCGCACTTGGACTTCTTTAGCCAAAATCCATCTCTAGTGAGTTGGTTGGAGGTTCACAGCGAGAACTACTTTTTAGCTCAATCATCGCAACGCCAACAACTCAGAGAAATTCGTAACGCACACAACATAAGTTGCCACGGTGTTGGGTTGTCTCTTGGTTCTGTTGAGCGTATCAATCAACACCATCTGGTGCAGTTAAAAGATCTGATTGATGATATCGAACCTTTCTTGGTTTCTGACCACCTCAGCTGGAGTCAGACTGGCGGGCATTACTTCAATGACTTACTACCGCTGCCTTACACAGAAGAAGCGTTAGAAGTCTTCTGTCGCAATGTCATCGAGGTTCAAGACAGCTTGCAACGCCCGATGTTGATTGAGAATCCATCGAGTTACCTAGCCTTCAAGCATTCTACTATTCCTGAGTGGGAATTTTTGGCTGAGGTACAAAAGCGCACAGAGTGCCGACTGTTACTCGATTTCAATAATATTTTCGTCTCATCTTTTAATCATGGCTTTAGTTGTGAAGAGTACCTAAACGGAATACCTGCAGACAAAGTGGAAGAGATTCACTTGGCAGGTTTTACCAAAAAGAAGCTTGAACAAGGTGAGATCTGGATAGACACACACAGTAAACCTGTCTGTGACGAAGTGTGGCAACTCTATACTGACTGGGTAGCACAACATGGTTTGCGCCATACCTTAATTGAATGGGATCTAGATATTCCAGAGCCACAAGTTTTATTGGCTGAAGCAACCAAAGCCAGTGACATCTTGCATCAACACGACAAGTTCAACCAAAGGAGTCGCGCCTCATGAGCCACTCCCTAGCAGATGTTCAATTGGAGTTTGCTAGCGCCCTACGCTATCAAAACAATGGTGAGCGCTGCGACATTGTAAGCGACCATTTTACCGATGAACAGCGAATCCAGATTTACCGTAATAACTTTGTGATCAGCTTGAGCGAAGTTCTGGCAGCAACCTACCCACTTACGAAAATGTTGGTTGGTGAAGAGTGCTTCCAACAGATGGCTCGTCAACATGTCTTAAGTTATCCATCGACCTCTGGTGATGTCAGTGGTTACGGTGAACACTTTGAACAGACTATCCAAGCCTTTCCTGCTGTTATTGAGGCTGCACCTTATCTCGGTGAAGTGGCTTTGTATGAATGGCAGAAAGACAGCTTGGTAAGGTTTACGTCACAAGCAGATGTCGACCAGAGACCTCTTTCTTGCCTTGCAGATGTACCACAAGAGCAACAAGGCGCTTTGGTCTTTCATCTCAAAGATTCAATAACACTGATTCATTCTAGTTACACGATTATCGCGCTTGAACAAGCTATCTATCAGCAACAACTTGATGGGCTAGACATCAATAAAGGTGAATTTGGGGTGTTAATCCGAGCTGAAGATTCACAGGTTGAGAGCCATAGTTTGAGTGAAGAGAGCCACCAACTCCTCACTGAATTGCAATCAGGTCGAACACTCTCAGCAATCGATCCTTTATTACTACAACATCTGAATACTGTTATGGCGCTAAACGTCATCTCAGGTTTTTCAATCAATGCCGAATTGGAGACATAACATGGATAACAACACAGTCACGAACATGATGGCTCAATACGACAGTTTGATTGAGAAATCACAGGCACTTTTTGTTCCAGTACTTCTACTATTTTGTCGCCTTTGGGTGGCGTGGGTATTCTTTAATTCTGGGCTCACTAAGATAGCAACTTGGGATAGCACGCTTTACTTGTTTGAGTTGGAATACCAAGTACCACTGTTACCTTGGGAATTGGCGGCTTACATGGGGACTGCCGCTGAGTTAATTCTGCCGGTGTTCTTAGCGCTCGGTTTATTAACACGACCTATGGCTGCGGTATTGTTCGTTTTCAATATCATTGCTGTCGTGTCTTACCCGGTATTGTGGGATCAAGGCTTCTACGATCATCAGCTTTGGGGATTAATGATTCTTATCGTTGTCGTGTGGGGCGCAGGACCATTCTCACTTGATAGAGTTTTGAAAGCGCAGTTCAGGAATTAAAATGAGTTGTCACCTCTTTTGAACTGCTAAAGCTAAATGGCTACAGCCCAAACGCAAAAAACCACTCAATTGAGTGGTTTCTTTTTTAACTGGGATAAGCTTACTTATTTAGAAAAGCTTGTAGCTCTTCAGCAGAGATGCCTTGCTCTGCAAGTTCTTTTGCCAATAGCTGAACCTGCTCTCCCTTACGAGACTCTACCACACGCTGAAATTGGTAAATGATATCTCGCAAAGTATCGATTGGAACTTGTTTTGCCGCACTGCGAATACGCTCTTCACTTTGGTTGCCTAGCTCTTTAAGCAGTTTACCAAACATGACCTTTTCAGGTGCATCTTCCATTTGTTCTAAGACGCGCGCCATTTCGTAGGTTGTTAATGACATTACAGTATTTTCCGTTGGGGACTAACGTTTCAATGAGTGACAAATATACCATGTTTTAACGTTTCGAAAACCGCCATTTGTATATTTTGTCACCCTTGTAACTTATGCCTTAGCAAACGTCGTGTGCCATGACTTACCCGCTTTGCTCGCAAGCACTAATAACGCAGGAACAATCAGGAACATTTGCAGAGCGATCATCACTTGCGACGTTAAATCAAGACGTTGCATGGTACCCACAAGAAGTCCTGAACCACTCATTTGGAACAAGCCAAGCAGCGCAGCTGCTGTACCTGCACGGTCACCAAATGGTTCCAACGCTTTACCTGCCGCAGCACCAAGAATCCAAGCAAAGCCAACCGACGATAAGAAGATCGGTAGCATGAACGCGATTGGAGTCGCGTGCTCAGCAAGCACCAACATAATCACACCTGCTAAGCCCAGCGTCGAGATACCAACAACCAATGCCTTGTAAGTACCAAAACGGTCCATAAACTTCGGCGCCGTAAATGCAGCAGTGATGTTGATAGCGGCGTTAATACCAAACCAGAAGGTAAACTCGTTCATCGTCAAACCTAGGTTCTCCATCAACACAACCGGTGCAGAAGTAACATAAGCAAGAATTACCGCCATCGCCATCAAACACAAGGTTGCATGGAAAAGGAATGATGGTGTTTTCAGTACTGACCAGTAACGCTCCAGCTTGAACACCGCGACCTTCTCTGTCGCCGGGTTAGACTCTTTCATTTGGAAGAATAAGATGCTACCAACGACTACCGCGAAACCAGCCATAAAACTGAAGTTCGAGCGCCAGCCAAATTGATGGGTTAACCAAGCGCCAAGAATTGGTGCCAATGCAGGAATGAAACAAATCGCACCATTGAGGTAGCTGATCATTCGGCCACTTTTCTCCGGGCCAAATAGATCGCGAACCGTTGCAAAGGCAGCTACAGAAGTCGCACAAGCTCCTAAGCCTTGTAGCAGCCGAGCTATTAGCATCATATCAATCGATTGAGCTGCCCACGCCAAGCAAGCACTCAATGCATAGATACTAACACCTCCCAATGCAACGGTTCGACGTCCTAACTTATCCGCCAAAGGGCCAGCAAACAGTTGGCCGACACCCATGGCAAATAAAAACCAAGTAATCGTATCTTGTGCTAGTGCATGTTCCACGTGAAACGCTGTCGAAATTTGTGGCAGAGCTGGTAGGTAGATATCAATAGCCAAAGGGCTAAATAGAACCAACATTGCCAATAAAGCAACCTGCAGTTTACTAGGGGTTGGAAGCGCGTTAGAAGGCACAAGATTCTCCGGATGAGTTAATTTAGGTGCATAATAACCAACTAAAGATATGAACAAAAATGGCATATACTCATTAGCATTATTCCAAATAGGAAACTCACATGAATATCGAGAAACTATCGCGCCTCGACCTCAATCTATTAGTTTGCTTACAGGTGCTAATGGAAGAACTGAGTGTTACTCGCACTGCGCATCGATTGTGCCTAAGCCAGTCAGCCGTGAGTAAGTCATTAGCCAAACTTCGTGAACAATTTAATGATCCCCTTTTCACGCGAAGTGCTCATGGCCTGCGACCAACACCAAAGGCAGTCTTTCTCAAACCTAGATTAGAAACGTTGATCAACCAACTTGATGTGCTCACCCAACCAGAGACGTTCATTCCCAATAACAGTGACCACAGTTTTCACATTGCGGCAGTTGAGAGTGTTTACCCACTTATTCTTCCTCACTTCTTGCCTGCGATATTTCGACAAGCCCCTAAGGTGAATATCAACACCCACGCTTGGACGGAGCAAACCTTCAAGAAATTACAGCTTGGTGAACTCGATATCGGACTTACGGGTAAAGACATCGACATCAACGACGCGCGTTTAACCATGCTGCCGCCAGATGATATTTGCGAACAAGAGATCTATCGCGATGCACAAATGTGTGTGTTAAGACGCAACCATCCTGCTCTGAGCGGCAAATGGGATCTGGAAACCTACCTTGCACAGCGTCATGTACAGGTAAGATGTGATGGTAACGATCGCTGGTTACTCGACTACAAGCTTGCTGACCTTGGTCACCAACGTGATATCGCTATTTCTGTTCCTGACTTCAACAGTGCGGCGAGCCTGTGCACTTACACTGACTTCGTGTTTACGGCGCCAAGTCACTTCACCTACCTTGTCGCCAAGCAACTCGACTTAGTTGTTGTCCCTCTGCCAATGGAATTTCCACCGATGGCATACACTCTGTTTTGGCACCGAGATAGAGAAAATGACCCAGCACTAACTTGGTTGCGAGATATCATCAAAGAAAAAACTCTGCACCTTAGATAAAAATGGCGTACAGCGTTTGCAGCAAACGAACAAAAGCGCTAGCTTATTGACCTAATAAGTCCCCTCACATGTATATCTACTGTGAGTGTTAACAAGGACCCTAACAATAAGGATAAACACAGATGCACAATATCACTGCGGAACGCGTTACTGCGGTTCGAGCTTGGCTTGAAGCAAACCAACTAGATGCCGTTATCATCCCACACGAAGATGAGTACCTAGGCGAATACGTTCCAGCTCATAGCGAGCGACTTCACTGGTTAACTGGTTTCACTGGCTCTGCAGGTGCAGCGGTTATCACTCGTGAAAACGCTGCTATTTTTGTTGATGGTCGCTATACCGTTCAGGTTCGCAAGCAGGTACCAGCAGAGTTATTTGAGTATCGCCACCTTATTGAAGAGCCGGCTTTAGATTGGATCATCAATTCACTAGAACAAGGCAGCAAGGTTGCATTCGACCCACGCATGCACACAGCAGCTTGGCTGAAAGGCGCACAAGCGAAACTGACTGATAAAGTCGAACTCACGACATTAACAGCAAACCCGATTGATGAGCTTTGGTCTGATCGTCCTGAGCCTGTTGTATCTGATGTTCGTCTAATGGCGACCGACGCAGTTGGTCAATCAAGTGAAAGCAAACGCGCTGAAATTGCAGGCCTACTAAAAGCCAAAGGTGCGGATGCCGCAATCCTTACTGAACTAGATTCTATTTGCTGGTTACTCAACGTTCGTGGATTGGACGTGTCTCGCCTGCCAGTTGTTTTATCTAATGCCATCATTCACGCCGATGAAAGTGTCGATTTCTTCTTAGACCCAGCTCGTATCCCTGCAGGCTTTGAAGCGCTCGTTGGTAATGGTATTCGTGTTTCTCATCCATCGGAGCTTGAAGCACGTCTTCAATCTTTAGAAGGTAAGAATGTGTCAGTCGATTCAGGTACAAGCAACGCTTGGTACACGCTTGTTCTACAAAACGCAGGCGCTCATATCATTGAAGCAGCCGACCCATGCCTAATGCCAAAAGCCGCTAAGAACGAAACTGAAATTGCGGGCATGAAAGCGTGTCACATTCGTGATGGTGTTGCGATGGCCAAGTTCTTATCTTGGATTGATGCTGAAGTCGCGCAAGGTAACCTACACAACGAAGCGGTACTGGCTGACAAAGTACAATCGTTCCGCGAGCAAGACCCAACGCTGATGGACCTAAGTTTTGACACGATTTCAGCAGCAGGCGGCAACGCAGCTATGTGTCACTACAACCATGAGAACCAACCTGAACCAGGTCAGCTAGAACTGAATACTCTGTACCTAGTCGATTCAGGCGGTCAGTACTTAGATGGTACAACCGACATCACTCGTACTATCGCGATTGGCCAACCGAGCGACGAAATGATCCAGCAGTTCACGTTAGCGCTTAAAGGTCACATCGGCATTGCACGTGCGCGTTTCCCACAAGGTACTCGTGGTTTCCAACTTGATATCCTAGCGCGTCAGCACTTATGGGCAGAAGGCTTCGATTACGATCATGGTACTGGTCACGGAGTTGGTCACTTCCTAAGTGTTCATGAAGGTCCGCAAAGCATCTCGAAGAAACTTATCGACGTACCTCTTGTTGAAGGTATGGTGTTATCAAACGAGCCGGGTTACTACCGTGCTGATGAGTTTGGTATTCGTATCGAGAACCTAGAATTAGTAGTTGAACTGCCAACTCAAGGTGACTTCTCAGTATTAACGTTTGAATCGCTAACACGTTGCCCTATCGATAAGCGCAACATCAACGTCGATCTACTGACGCGACCTGAACTTGCTTGGCTGAACGATTACCACCAAAAAGTATGGAACGATGTTAGTCCATTAGTTGAAGGTGATACGTTGGAATGGTTACGCCAATCAACAACACCACTGACTCACGCTTAATAAATTACTAGGTAGGTAACTGAACCAAAACTAGTTGCCTCAGTTAGATATTAAAACGGCTACCCTCTGGTAGCCGTTTTTGTTTGCCGATTTCACATCATTGATGTTTCACGTGGAACATCAGCCAAGATGTTATACCAATCTGGATAAGTAGGTGATCAGATAATTGCGCAGGAAAAATCGCTTAGAGCAAGGCATAGATTGCAGCTAGCTAGTTGGCCTACCTACAAAATCTATAACGATGCTATCAGCGATTTTAACTAGCAAGAATGTCCAGATACTTATTTAGATTGGTATTAGTTAGCCTGAGTAAGCGCTATGCCAATCTCGCCACACCGGGTCGAAGCCGCGTTGACGAATCATAGCCTCAACATCAGCTGCACTTCTCTCATCACTTATCTCAAACTGCTCAAGCTCTTCCTCATCCGAAGCATAGCCACCAGGTTGAGTTTTTGACGCGGCAGACATGCTAGTGATACCTAACGGCAACACGTTATCGCGGAACGTTGCAGATTCACGAGTAGAAAGAGACAATTCAACCTCAGGGTTTAACAGTCGATAGGCACAGATAAGTTGTACCAACTGCTTATCACTCATAATCGACTTAGGTTGCAAACCACCCTCGCATGGACGAAGACGTGGGAATGAAATCGAGTAACGCGTTTGCCAGTAAGTTCGCTCTAAGTAATCCAAGTGAGCGGCCACGAAGAAACAGTCTGTTCGCCAGTCTTCCAAGCCAATCAAAGCGCCAATCCCTATCTTATCAATACCCGCTTTTGCCAGACGATCAGGCGTTTCAAGCCGGTATTCAAAATCCATTTTATTGCCACGTAAGTGATGTTCAGCATAGGTACTTGGGCTATATGTTTCTTGGTAAACCATCACAGCATCTAAGCCAAGGGTTTTAAGTTCCGCGTAGTCGTCTTGATCAAGCGGCTGCACTTCCATCGCGAGGTAGTTAAATTGTGCTTTGATATTCGGTAGTACCTCACGGAAGTATTTCATCCCAACTTTAGTTTCGTGCTCACCGGTCACCAACAATACACTATCAAATTTCATGTTTTTGATGGCCGCGCTCTCGGCATCAATTTCATCCAAAGTTAATGTACGACGCTTGATACGGTTCTCCATTGAGAAGCCACAGTAGGTACACGCATTCGCGCACAAGTTCGATAGGTACAAAGGAATATAAAGCGACATCGTATTACCGAACCGCTTACGCGTTAGCGCCAACGATTGTTGGGCCATCTGTTCTAAGTAAGGTTCTGCCGCTGGAGAGATCAAAGCCTTAAAATCTTCTAAATCACGCTTAGGTTTACTCAAAGCACGTTCAACATCCGCCGCCGTTTTACTGAAGATGGACATACCAATGTCATCCCAGTTGAGCTGTTTAAATCGATCAACAAACGTCATAGCAATACTACTCGTCTAGGAATGAAGTTAGCGGACTGGAAGCAACCGCATGAGACACTTGACCAGCTAACCCAGCAAGGTAAGCCATACGACCGGCTTCAACTGCTAACTTAAAAGCAATCGCCATTTCAACTGGCTGTTGTGAGGCTGCAATCGCCGTATTCACTAACACAGCATCTGCACCCATTTCCATTGCACGTGCAGCATGTGATGGAGCACCAATGCCAGCATCAACAATCACAGGAACGTTCGCTTGGTCGATAATGATCTCTAAGAAGTCCGCTGAAGCGATTCCCTTATTCGAACCAATAGGTGCACCGAGGGGCATCACAGCAGCACAACCTACTTCTTCTAAGCGCTTACACAAAACAGGGTCGGCGTGGCAATAAGGCAACACAACAAAGCCATCTTTCACTAGTTGCTCAGCAGCGTTAAGTGTCTCGATTGGGTCTGGCATCAAGTACTTTGGATCTGGGTGAATCTCAAGCTTTAGCCAGTTAGTACCTAGAGCTTCACGTGCCAGGTGCGCGGCAAAAATCGCATCCTTCGCGTTCTTCGCACCAGAAGTATTCGGGAGTAGATTAACGCCAGCATCAATTATTGGCTGTAAAATATCATCTTGCTCAGAACGAATATCAACTCTCTTTAGTGCCATGGTTGCCAGTTGAGAACCTGACGCTTCGATGGCACTCGCCATCAAATGCTTATTTGCGAACTTGCCGGTTCCAGTGAACAGACGTGATTGAAACGTTTTATCTGCGATGGTTAACATGGTTAGCCCCCTGCAATAGCTTGGAAAAGAGAGATGGAATCGCCTTCATTGACGATGGTTTGTTGCCACTGGCTGCGTGGTACAACCGCATTATTGATAGCAAATACACACCCTAAATCAGGTAGCGATAGTGCTTGGATGATGTCTAAAAGAGACGACGATTGCGCGACCAGCTCTGGTTGCTCGTTTATAGAAATAGTTATGTGGCTCATTGTGCTTCTTCTTCTAGATGTTGGATC
The DNA here is from genome assembly GCA_041879425.1 of Vibrio pomeroyi. Classification (NCBI taxonomy): domain Bacteria; kingdom Pseudomonadati; phylum Pseudomonadota; class Gammaproteobacteria; order Vibrionales; family Vibrionaceae; genus Vibrio; species Vibrio pomeroyi. The sequence goes on from CP090854.1 coordinate 3,546,059, forward strand.
GCAGTTGTGTTGCAAACCGGACATTCGCTATCTTGAGTAACCATTAGGTTTTGCCAGTTCATGGTCTGGCCATCAAACAGCTTTAGCTGATGCGTTGCGACTTTAAACTCACCACCACTAATACGCTGAATAGCAGCAAGAGCTTGGAGGTTACCTATAGTGCCGACCACTGGACCAATGATGCCGCTATCACTACAACGCGTTGTTTGTGGATGGTGCTCAAACGGGAAAAGACAGTGGTAACACCCTTTCTGGTTCTGATAATCAAAGACAATAAATTGACCTTTCCAGCCGATTGCGGAACCCGATATCAAAGGTGTATTAGCTTTAAAACAAGCTCGGTTAACCTGCTGGCGTGACGCGAAGTTGTCAGTACAATCCAACACGAGATCAGCCAACATGACTTCTAATTCAAGTTGGCTTTCACTCATTCGCAGATTGATGGTTCTTACTTGGCTTCGACCATTGAGCTCTTTCAGTTGTTGTTTAAGTGCTTCGACCTTAGATGAACCTAGTTGGCTCTCCTTGAACGCTACCTGTCTCTGCAGGTTGGACGAATCCACACAATCGTCATCGACCAACACGATTCTTCCAACGCCAGAAGCTGCGAGATAGAGAGCAGCGGCATTACCTAAGCCACCACAACCAATCACCAACACATGGCTGTTTAACAGGTTTCGTTGCCCTTGCTCACCAACCTCAGGTAATGCAATTTGTCGTTGGTAACGGATGAACTCAAAGTCACTCAACATAGCTAGGCTCCCGCATAACCTCTTTACTAGTCATTGAAGAGTTAGGAGCCATCAGCTTATCGAAGAATTCGATCACTTTTTGTGGGTCTTCCGCTAATGTAATCGCACGTACAACCGCCAAGCTAGATACACCACAACCCCAAATCTGCGCAGCTGTCGATTGGTCAATACCGCCAATAGCAACCGTCGGATAACCAGTAAGTTCTTCTGTATATGGGATGGTATCAATTAGCTGTTGGTACAGAGATAAACGCACCAAGCCTTGAGGCTTTGATGGCATCTGTTTCGTCGTAGTCGGAAATATATGGCCTAGTGCAATGTAGCTTGGATTAATTTGGACGATGCGGAGCAACTCATAATAACCATGAGTCGATAGACCGATCTTAATACCTGCTTGGCTCAGTTGGGAAAGGTTTGATTCTTCAATATCCTCTTGTCCCAGGTGCACACCAAAAGCACCATGCTTAAGTGCAAGCTGCCAGTAATCATTAATAAAAACCTGAGCGTTATGTTCTCGACCAAGTTCGATAGATCGTGCGACTTGTTGCTCTAAGTCGGCTTGTTGAGGGTTCTTAATACGCAATTGGACGGTGTTAATCCCAAGCTTAAGTAATCTTTCTATCCACTCAACATCATCAACCACCGGGTATAAACCGAGGCTATTTTTGCTCAACTCAGGGAAGGAAAGTGATGTACCTTGGTTGGCCCAACCAACACTGATATCCAGTCGTTCATCTTCTAGAACAGGGATAGGAAAATTTTGATAGTGTGCTGGCCATGTTCCACGTGAAACATTTGATGCAGCGCGAGCTAAAACCAGCGCGTCTTCCAATGGAAATTCCAACGCTAATAAAGTAAGTAACCAAGTAAAGTGGCCATTACTATCTAACTCTTGATGAGTTGTAGTGTCACTCTTGATAACACGATTAGCATTTAAGTGTGACCAGATATCTAACACAGCTGAATCATCAGAGACTCCGACATAGACGGTGTTCGAAGCTTGGGTCAAAGCAGCACACACATCGGTCAACGCAACTGAATTACTGTAATCAACAACATGGCTCAGTTGCGCTAACTGACACTCCGCCAATGAATCAACATCATGAGCAAAGCCAATAGATAGTACCTGTTGAGCATCAACGATAGAGAAGTATCGAGTTGGGCTTACACCCAACTCAACTGCATCAGTTGCTAAACCTTGTCGTTTAGCAACCAATAGACAGTTTTGAACCTCCCCCGTTAACTCGATGTATTGAGATGGGATGAGAATCTTCACTGTCACTATTCCTCTAATTGAGCTTCTTTTTCGCCTACAGCTGGGTGATAAAGTTCAGAGCCAGTATCACGGAACTCTTGTGATTTTTGACGCATTCCCTCCAACGGGTTATCTAACATCTTAATCTCAACAGCCTGATCAGCGGCTACTTGTTCTGTGTCTTTCGCATACTCACGAACTTCTTGAGAAATCTTCATCGAGCAGAACTTAGGTCCACACATAGAGCAGAAGTGAGCAACCTTGCCCGACTCTTGTGGCAGAGTTTCATCGTGGAAAGAACGTGCTGTTTCCGGATCTAAAGCTAGATTAAATTGGTCCTCCCAACGGAATTCAAAACGAGCTTTAGACAAGGCATTATCTCGGATTTGTGCGCCCGGATGCCCTTTAGCCAAGTCTGCTGCATGTGCTGCCAGCTTGTAAGTAATCAAGCCAGTCTTCACATCTTCTTTATTTGGTAAGCCCAAATGCTCTTTAGGCGTTACATAACAAAGCATCGCACAGCCGTACCAACCAATCATTGCCGCGCCAATACCAGAGGTAATGTGGTCATAACCAGGTGCGATATCTGTAGTCAGTGGGCCTAATGTATAGAAAGGTGCTTCATGGCAGTGCTCTAACTGCTCGTCCATGTTCTCTTTAATAAGGTGCATAGGTACATGTCCAGGACCTTCAATGATCACCTGAACGTCGTATTCCCAAGCCACTTTAGTCAGCTCACCTAGAGTACGTAACTCCGAGAACTGAGCCTCATCATTGGCATCTGCAATAGAGCCAGGACGCAAGCCGTCACCTAGTGACAAAGCCACATCGTACTTCGCACAGATCTCACAGATCTCGCGGAAGTGTGTGTATAGGAAACTTTCTTGGTGATGAGCAAGACACCATTTCGCGATAATAGAGCCACCACGAGAGACAATGCCAGTCACACGCTTAGCCGTCATAGGAACATAACGAAGAAGCAAACCGGCATGGATAGTGAAGTAATCAACGCCCTGCTCCGCTTGTTCAATCAAGGTATCGCGCATCACTTCCCAGTTAAGGTCTTCGGCTACGCCATTCACTTTCTCAAGCGCCTGATACATAGGAACCGTACCAATCGGCACTGGGCTATTACGTAGGATCCATTCACGAGTCTCGTGGATATTACGGCCAGTAGAAAGGTCCATTACGGTATCGCCGCCCCAGCGAGTCGACCATACTAGCTTCTCAACTTCTTCTTCAATCGAAGAGCTTACAGAAGAGTTACCGATATTGGCGTTCACTTTCACTAAGAAGTTTCGGCCAATAATCATAGGTTCTGATTCTGGGTGGTTGATGTTTGAAGGGATGATAGCTCGGCCTTCAGCGACCTCTTTACGCACGAACTCAGGGGTAATTTCTTTTGGCAGGTTTGCGCCAAAGTTATGGCCAGGGTGTTGGTGATTAAGCTGTTCATCAGCGAACTTCTGACGCCCCATGTTCTCACGTATCGCAATATACTCCATCTCAGGAGTGATAATTCCCTGACGAGCATAATGCAGTTGAGTTACACATTGGTCACCAGTAGCACGACGAATTCTAGGCAGGTTTCCGTAACGAAGGTCGTCTAGGGTTTCATCTTCTAAACGTTCTTTGGTGTAAACTGAGCTTACATCATCGAGCAGTTCCGTATCGCCACGCTCTTCAATCCATTGCTCTCGCAACTTAGGAAGGCCGCTATAAAGGTCTATTTCATGCGTAGGATCGGTATAAACACCTGAGGTATCGTAGACGTGAATCGGCTCATTAGGTTCGAATACAGGCTCTTTTTTGGTACCACCGACAAGGCTATCTGCGAGTGATATTTCTCGTACAGGGACTTGAATGTCCTCTCGAGATCCTTGGATGTAAGCTTTTTTTGAATTTGGATAAGGTTGTACGGATAAAGAATCGATGAAATTCTTCGCTTCCAGTCTTGCTTGTTTACGACTCGACATAGCATTTTTCCTTGGCTTTTAGCCATTATTTATAGGGATAAAAATGCTTGACGGATTAGATGCTACAAGAGGGATCACGGTAAGAAATACAGTTGTGATCTGGAGATAGATCTCTAGAAGGATTCTAGTTAGATATCTACTCTTGTTCCCTTCGCAGGTATTAGCCTGATCAGGTTCAACGGATCCCGAGTTAACGGTCTCAGCCATATGGCACTCCGACAAGTTCGATCGAGTATATAAAAACGGCTTGGATAAGCCAAGCCGAGTTGTTAACAAATCGTAAGAAAGTTTTAAGACTTTATCAAAAGTTGGAAGCCGATCCATGCAGCCGAGATACTGAGAACCACGTTGAGCAGCACATTGAGCCCCATCTTAAAGAAAGCGCCCTGCTGCATAAGAAGTACGTTATCCATCGAAAATGTAGAAAACGTAGTCAGGGCTCCAAGGAAACCAAGGCCGATGATCTGTCTCCATGGCTCAGTCGCAACCATCTCATTTTCAAATGCGGCGATGAGCAAACCCATAATGAAGGAGCCGATTACGTTAACAGTTAGCGTACCGTAAGGAAAACCACGCCCTAACATCACTACACATAACTCTGAAATCAAATAGCGCGAACAAGCACCAAATGCACCACCAATGGCAATAAAACCTAAAATAGATAGCTGACCCATGAATCCTCCCAAATAACAGTCCCTATATTCTAGCTTTACCGCCGATAAAAGCGAGGGTAGAAACTAAGAATGCATGCGCAAAAATTAAACGTTACAGGTGTCACTTAACTTCAATATATCCCATTAGTCCCGTTTTCATGTGCTCAATGACATGACAGTGGTACATCCAAAGTCCAGGGTTGTCTGCAACAAACGCAGCTTTCGCTCGACCATTTTTCCCAAGTAACACAGTGTCGGTATGGAAGGGTTCTTCTATTTTTTTACCATCAAGTTCCAATACAGTAAATGTATGACCATGAATATGAATCGGGTGATGATATTGAGTGACGTTCTTTAGATCGAATATGTAAGTCTTACCTAACTCTAAAGTCGCCAACGGTTCTGGAATATTGTCTTTGCTCATTCCCTCCCATGCTCGCTTGTTAGTAAGCCAAAACTTAGGCATGGACTTCCCGTCTTTAGATACCGGTGATACCGCCCCTTCCCACTCAAACACAAAATCGATTTCTTCTGCGTTGGAGAGATCTAAGTTAGGCACGGGATTGAGAGGCAATGAAGGAAGTGTTTGGCCTTCTATTAGCGTGGAATCTACAACCTCAAACTCACACAAGGAGAACGGAAAACGCCCCTTCATTTGAAGGACATTCACTTGCTCGCCCACCTTGGGAGCAATCAGCCCAAGGTCGACACGCATACCTGGACCAATTTTATGTTGAGTCAGCTTATAAGGTGTCTTTACAGGGTTACCATCAATGGCAATGACCCATGCTTCTGCCCCTTCAATAGCAATCGGATAGGTAATCGTGTTATCAACATTAGCGATACGGAGCCTAGTCGTTGCATGCTGCTTCAATTGATAAATAGGTTCATGTACTCCATTAACGCTACTCCACTCTCCTGGCGTGCCCATACGAGCGCTGAGGCGGGGAATCATTAAGTCTTTCCACTGACCTTGTTTGTCGATATGCCAATGTTTAAGCATCAGAGCATGCTCTTCATCGAACTGAACTGGCGCGCTCTCTTCAACAATAATAAGGCCGACTAAGCCCATACCCAGTTGTTTAACGCTGTTCATGTGTGGGTGATACCAGAAAGTACCCGCATCTGGTGGCGTAAACTCATAGACAAACGTTTCACCGGGCATAATCGGAGGCTGACTTAAGAAAGGAACTCCGTCCATTTCGATCGGAATTCTCAGGCCATGCCAATGAATTGTGGTCGGTTCTGATAGCTTGTTTGTAAATCGAATCGTTACCTTTTCGCCTTGTCGACAGCGAATAATCGGCGCTGGAATCTGTCCATTAAAGGCTAAAACGTTAGTACTAAATCCCTTCACCAATTCAGCGGTTGAAGGCTCAGCAGTTAAGTCATAAACGAACTTTCCTTGATCATCAACAGACCGCTTCATCGAGCAAGCAGGTAGGACGGTTAATGCAGATATAGCGAGAGATGATTGAATAAACTTACGACGGGAAATATCCATATTTGTTGCCTTTTAGTAATAACGACCAAAATGTAACAAAATATTGAGAATAATTCTCATAAAGAAGTGCGGTTTGTGCTGTAAATTGTTTATAAAAGACGCGGGGATAAGTAAGTACTTACACTATTAAGGCTAGGTTCTGTTAAAGATAGGGAATATCGATTAAAAAATCGAACCAACAGACGTAAAAATCCCCAGCATTTCTGCTGAGGCTTTAGATATGGCAGGGATGGAAGTTTAGACTCCCAACACGCGCTATTTTAGTAAATCGGGGGACCCGCTACTCTGAAAATGTATTAGATTCAAAAAGCAAAAAGGCTCCAGCATTTCTGCTAGAGCCTTAAATATGGCAGGGGTGGAGAGATTCGAACTCCCAACACGCGGATTTGGAATCCGCTGCTCTGCCAATTGGAGCTACACCCCTAAAACTTTATCTTACTTCAGATTCGAAAAAACCTCGCACTAGGCGAGGTTATCGAATAAGTGGCGGAGTGGACGGGACTCGAACCCGCGACCCCCGGCGTGACAGGCCGGTATTCTAACCAACTGAACTACCACTCCGCAGTGGACTACTTGTCGTCGCTGACAAGTCGTTCATAATTTAAAGCCTGGCGATGTCCTACTCTCACATGGGGAAGCCCCACACTACCATCGGCGCTATTGTGTTTCACTTCTGAGTTCGGCATGGAATCAGGTGGGTCCACAATGCTATGGTCGCCAAGCAAATTTTAAAATTCGGAAAACTGTAATTTAAAAGTCTCTCTTCAAACTCATTCAAGGTCTCTCTTTGAGTCCATCAAAACCCCTTGGGTGTTGTATGGTTAAGCCTCACGGGCAATTAGTACAGGTTAGCTCAATGCCTCGCAGCACTTACACACCCTGCCTATCAACGTTCTAGTCTTGAACAACCCTTAAGGACGCTTAAAGCGTCAGGGAAAACTCATCTCAGGGCTCGCTTCCCGCTTAGATGCTTTCAGCGGTTATCGATTCCGAACTTAGCTACCGGGCAATGCCATTGGCATGACAACCCGAACACCAGAGGTTCGTCCACTCCGGTCCTCTCGTACTAGGAGCAGCCCCCTTCAATTTTCCAACGCCCACGGCAGATAGGGACCGAACTGTCTCACGACGTTCTAAACCCAGCTCGCGTACCACTTTAAATGGCGAACAGCCATACCCTTGGGACCGACTTCAGCCCCAGGATGTGATGAGCCGACATCGAGGTGCCAAACACCGCCGTCGATATGAACTCTTGGGCGGTATCAGCCTGTTATCCCCGGAGTACCTTTTATCCGTTGAGCGATGGCCCTTCCATTCAGAACCACCGGATCACTATGACCTGCTTTCGCACCTGCTCGAATTGTCATTCTCGCAGTCAAGCGGGCTTATGCCATTGCACTAACCACACGATGTCCAACCGTGTTTAGCCCACCTTCGTGCTCCTCCGTTACTCTTTGGGAGGAGACCGCCCCAGTCAAACTACCCACCAGGCACTGTCCGTAATCCCGATTCAGGGACCAACGTTAGAACATCAAAACTACAAGGGTGGTATTTCAAGGACGACTCCACCACATCTAGCGACGCGGTTTCATAGTCTCCCACCTATCCTACACATGTAGGTTCAATGTTCAGTGCCAAGCTGTAGTAAAGGTTCACGGGGTCTTTCCGTCTAGCCGCGGGTACACTGCATCTTCACAGCGATTTCAATTTCACTGAGTCTCGGGTGGAGACAGCGTGGCCATCATTACGCCATTCGTGCAGGTCGGAACTTACCCGACAAGGAATTTCGCTACCTTAGGACCGTTATAGTTACGGCCGCCGTTTACCGGGGCTTCGATCAAGAGCTTCGACCGAAGTCTAACCCCATCAATTAACCTTCCGGCACCGGGCAGGCGTCACACCGTATACGTCATCTTACGATTTTGCACAGTGCTGTGTTTTTAATAAACAGTTGCAGCCACCTGGTATCTGCGACTCTCGTCTGCTCCATCCGCAAGGGACTTCACTGATAAGAGCGTACCTTCTCCCGAAGTTACGGTACCATTTTGCCTAGTTCCTTCACCCGAGTTCTCTCAAGCGCCTTGGTATTCTCTACCCGACCACCTGTGTCGGTTTGGGGTACGATTCCTTACAATCTGAAGCTTAGAGGCTTTTCCTGGAAGCATGGCATCAATGACTTCACTACCGTAGTAGCTCGACATCGTATCTCAGCGTTAAGAAAGTCCGGATTTACCTAAACTTTCCGCCTACATACTTGAACCTGGACAACCGTCGCCAGGCCCACCTAGCCTTCTCCGTCCCCCCATCGCAATTGTAAGAAGTACGGGAATATTAACCCGTTTCCCATCGACTACGCCTTTCGGCCTCGCCTTAGGAGTCGACTTACCCTGCCCCGATTAACGTTGGACAGGAACCCTTGGTCTTCCGGCGAGGGAGTTTTTCACTCCCTTTATCGTTACTCATGTCAGCATTCGCACTTCTGATACCTCCAGCAGCCCTTACAGACCACCTTCAACGGCTTACAGAACGCTCCCCTACCCCACGCACCCTAAGGTACGTAGCCGCAGCTTCGGTGTATAGCTTAGCCCCGTTACATCTTCCGCGCAGGCCGACTCGACCAGTGAGCTATTACGCTTTCTTTAAATGATGGCTGCTTCTAAGCCAACATCCTGGCTGTCTGAGCCTTCCCACATCGTTTCCCACTTAGCTATACTTTGGGACCTTAGCTGGCGGTCTGGGTTGTTTCCCTCTCCACGACGGACGTTAGCACCCGCCGTGTGTCTCCCGGATAGTACTTACTGGTATTCGGAGTTTGCAAAGGGTTGGTAAGTCGGGATGACCCCCTAGCCTTAACAGTGCTCTACCCCCAGTAGTATTCGTCCGAGGCGCTACCTAAATAGCTTTCGGGGAGAACCAGCTATCTCCAGGTTTGATTGGCCTTTCACCCCTAGCCACAAGTCATCCGCTAATTTTTCAACATTAGTCGGTTCGGTCCTCCAGTTGATGTTACTCAACCTTCAACCTGCCCATGGCTAGATCACCTGGTTTCGGGTCTAATCCTAGCAACTGTACGCCCAGTTAAGACTCGGTTTCCCTACGGCTCCCCTAAACGGTTAACCTTGCTACTAAAATTAAGTCGCTGACCCATTATACAAAAGGTACGCAGTCACACCACGAAGGTGCTCCTACTGCTTGTACGTACACGGTTTCAGGTTCTATTTCACTCCCCTCACAGGGGTTCTTTTCGCCTTTCCCTCACGGTACTGGTTCACTATCGGTCAGTCAGTAGTATTTAGCCTTGGAGGATGGTCCCCCCATATTCAGACAGGATATCACGTGTCCCGCCCTACTCGTTTTCACTGATGATGAGATGTCGATTACGGGGCTATCACCCTTTATTGCGGCACTTTCCAGAGCCTTCATCTGTCTCATTAAAAGCTTAAGGGCTAATCCAATTTCGCTCGCCGCTACTTTCGGAATCTCGGTTGATTTCTCTTCCTCGGGGTACTTAGATGTTTCAGTTCCCCCGGTTTGCCTCCTGTTGCTATGTATTCACAACAGGATACTTACTTATGTAAGTGGGTTTCCCCATTCAGGAATCCCAGACTTAAAGGTTATTACTACCTAATCTGGGCTTATCGCAAGTTATTACGCCTTTCATCGCCTCTGACTGCCAAGGCATCCACCGTGTACGCTTAGTCACTTAACCATACAACCCGAAAGGGTCTTAGCGTATGGCAACTAACCAAGGTTTTTGGTTGTCATTAAGAAGGGTTAATTCTCAATGACTGTTTGCCGGACTCAATTGTGATTCAAACAAGTTTGAATCGAATACAAGACACTTGAATGTGTTTGTTGTGTTTACCTAAAAGGTAAACATTGAGAACTTTTAAATTTGATTGAATTACTCGTAAATAATCAATCAGTCAGCTTTCCAAATTGTTAAAGAGCAAGAGTTTCAAAGTATTAAACTTTTAACCCATTTTTAAAAACTCTCCGAGGAGAATGCTTAAAGATGGTGGGCGATACCGGGCTCGAACCAGTGACCCCCTGCTTGTAAGGCAGGTGCTCTCCCAACTGAGCTAATCGCCCATAAAAGTTTTAATTCCTTATGGAAGGAATGGTGGAGCTATGCGGGATCGAACCGCAGACCTCCTGCGTGCAAGGCAGGCGCTCTCCCAGCTGAGCTATAGCCCCATATTTTATTTCCTTGGGAGGAAATGGTGGGTCGTGCAGGATTCGAACCTGCGACCAATTGATTAAAAGTCAACTGCTCTACCAACTGAGCTAACGACCCAATGGTATCCCGTAGGGGAGTCGAACCCCTGTTACCGCCGTGAAAGGGCGGTGTCCTAGGCCTCTAGACGAACGGGACACTGGATTGAAGAACTTGGGAGTTCTTCGTCTCTTTTACTTTCTAAACCTAATCAATCTGTGTGGACACTTATCGTGAATATCTTCGTATAAGGAGGTGATCCAGCCCCAGGTTCCCCTAGGGCTACCTTGTTACGACTTCACCCCAGTCATGAACCACAAAGTGGTGAGCGTCCTCCCCGAAAGGTTAAACTACCCACTTCTTTTGCAGCCCACTCCCATGGTGTGACGGGCGGTGTGTACAAGGCCCGGGAACGTATTCACCGTAGCATTCTGATCTACGATTACTAGCGATTCCGACTTCATGGAGTCGAGTTGCAGACTCCAATCCGGACTACGACGCACTTTTTGGGATTCGCTTACCATCGCTGGCTTGCTGCCCTCTGTATGCGCCATTGTAGCACGTGTGTAGCCCTACTCGTAAGGGCCATGATGACTTGACGTCGTCCCCACCTTCCTCCGGTTTATCACCGGCAGTCTCCCTGGAGTTCCCGACATTACTCGCTGGCAAACAAGGATAAGGGTTGCGCTCGTTGCGGGACTTAACCCAACATTTCACAACACGAGCTGACGACAGCCATGCAGCACCTGTCTCAGAGCTCCCGAAGGCACACCTGCGTCTCCGCTGGCTTCTCTGGATGTCAAGAGTAGGTAAGGTTCTTCGCGTTGCATCGAATTAAACCACATGCTCCACCGCTTGTGCGGGCCCCCGTCAATTCATTTGAGTTTTAATCTTGCGACCGTACTCCCCAGGCGGTCTACTTAACGCGTTAGCTCCGAAAGCCACGGCTCAAGGCCACAACCTCCAAGTAGACATCGTTTACGGCGTGGACTACCAGGGTATCTAATCCTGTTTGCTCCCCACGCTTTCGCATCTGAGTGTCAGTATCTGTCCAGGGGGCCGCCTTCGCCACTGGTATTCCTTCAGATCTCTACGCATTTCACCGCTACACCTGAAATTCTACCCCCCTCTACAGTACTCTAGTTCACCAGTTTCAAATGCAGTTCCGAGGTTGAGCCCCGGGCTTTCACATCTGACTTAATGAACCACCTGCATGCGCTTTACGCCCAGTAATTCCGATTAACGCTCGCACCCTCCGTATTACCGCGGCTGCTGGCACGGAGTTAGCCGGTGCTTCTTCTGTTGCTAACGTCAAGAGATGCAGCTATTAACTACACCCCCTTCCTCACAACTGAAAGTACTTTACAACCCGAAGGCCTTCTTCATACACGCGGCATGGCTGCATCAGGCTTTCGCCCATTGTGCAATATTCCCCACTGCTGCCTCCCGTAGGAGTCTGGACCGTGTCTCAGTTCCAGTGTGGCTGATCATCCTCTCAGACCAGCTAGGGATCGTCGCCTTGGTGAGCCATTACCTCACCAACTAGCTAATCCCACCTAGGCATATCTTGACGCGAGAGGCCCGAAGGTCCCCCTCTTTGGCCCGTAGGCATTATGCGGTATTAGCCATCGTTTCCAATGGTTATCCCCCACATCAAGGCAATTTCCTAGGTATTACTCACCCGTCCGCCGCTCGACGCCCATTAACGCACCCGAAGGATTGTTAGTGTCGTTTCCGCTCGACTTGCATGTGTTAGGCCTGCCGCCAGCGTTCAATCTGAGCCATGATCAAACTCTTCAATTTAAGATTTTGTGACTCAACGAATACTGACTTCAAAACTAATATTTACCGAAGTAAACATGTAATTCTAAAGCTATTACCATTCCAACAGAATGGTAATGAATTGACTGTGCCGAATAACTACAAGTAGTTAAACGTATTGGTCACTCAGTTCATTGAAATCAATTTTGATTCCGAAGAATCTGTTTTATCTAACGATAAAACGTTTTGATATTCATCAACGAGTGCCCACACAGATTGATAGGTTTAAATTGTTAAAGAGCTTTTCCTTTTTGAGCTTCGCTCAAATCGGACGGCCATTTTAGCGATTTAAGTTTTAGTGTCAACCACTATTTTCAAAACTTTTTTCAAGCGCTTAGCTTGGCTAATTTGGCTTGCTGATTCGTTTTGGTTTCCTAAGAAGCCATCCCGTGTCAGCGAGGTGGCATTATAGAGATTTCGATCACACTGGCAAGCCCTTTTTTAAGTTTTTCTTACTTTTTTGATTGTTCGAGCGTTTTTTGTTCAAAACACGCTATTTTCACTAGTATTCCCCTTAATTAGGGCCTTAAGGTGGCTATATAAAGGAGGATTTATGAGTTCAATACGCAGTTACAAAGGTATATCACCTCAGATCGGGCAAGGTGTCTATATAGATACAAGTTCGGTACTGGTTGGTGATATCAAAATCGGTGATGACTCTAGTGTATGGCCTTTGGTTGCAGCTCGAGGGGATGTGAACCACATACATATAGGCGATAGAACTAATATCCAAGATGGCAGTGTTCTTCATGTTACCCACAAAAATGCAGAAAACCCTGAGGGTTATCCTCTATTAATAGGTAATGATGTCACTATCGGTCATAAAGTCATGCTACATGGCTGCACTATTAAGGATCGCGTACTCGTAGGTATGGGAGCTATTGTGCTGGATGGTGTGGTTATCGAACAAGAAGTGATGATTGGTGCGGGAAGCTTGGTTCCACCTAACAAGGTACTTGAGAGCGGTTACCTATATGTAGGAAGCCCCGTTAAGCAAGCACGCCCATTAAATGATAAAGAACGTGCTTTCTTGCAAAAGTCGGCTGACAACTATGTTCAGAATAAAAATGACTATCTAGATTCTGTACTTCCTATTTAAAGCGCTTTGATCTGAATTCGATTAGAGGAGTCATACTCCTCTTCTTCTATTAGCTCTTCTGCTAATTCTTCAATATCAAAACGAAGCTCAGAAAATATGGCCAATGCTTGTTTGCCTTCTTCTATATCTTTACCAGCCAATCGAGACAACTCCTCAATAGACACAACACACTCGATCAACGCACCAGACTGCTGTGCTGGGAAAACGATAGACTGACTCTCTTCATCCCAATCTTGGATGTCAGGGAATAGGATTGATTGATTCATTTTTATAGGTACCTTGTTACATCTCTAGATTTCTACGCAATTCTCTTAAGATCTGCTTAATTCCTGGGCGAAGGCCACGCCATAGCATGAAGCTCTCTGCAGCCTGACCCACCAACATACCTAAACCATCATAAGCAGCATGAACACCATTATCTAATGCCCACTGATTAAATACAGTTGTTCCAGATCCGTAGACCATGTCATAGACGGTGCTGTTTGTATTAAAGATCACATCGGAAACTTCAGGGAGCTGGCCACTTAAGCCTGATGACGTGGAGTTAATAATGACATCAAAGCCTTCATTCACATCACTTAGTCCCATTCCTTTGATATTGCCATGTGAAGAAAACATCTCAGCTAGAAGTTCAGCCTTTGAACTGGTTCGGTTAGCAACCACCAATTGTTGTGGTTTTTGATCAAAAAGAGGCTGAATTACACCTCTTGCTGCGCCACCAGCACCTAGCAAGAGGACTCGAGCTCCCTCTAATACCACTTGATGCTGAAGCAAGTCTTGAACAAGCCCCTCACCATCAGTGTTATCACCGATGATCTCTCCGTCATCTAATTTCTTCAATGTATTAACGGCACCAGCTAATTGAGCCCTTTCCGTTAGGCGATTAGCAAACTGATAAGCGTCTTCTTTAAATGGTGCAGTGACATTACACCCTCTACCACCTTCGCTAAAAAAAGCTTTAGCCGCGGTAGTGAACTGACCGTGTTCTGGCTGCAGTGCTGTATAGGTAAGTTGTTGATTGGTTTGGCGAGCAAATAACGTGTGAATGAATGGCGATTTGCTTTGCCCAATAGGGTTACCGAAAACGGCATAACGATCTACTTGCTGTGTCATATCCTTACCTAACAGAAATAATAAAAAGGGTCATCTATATAGATGACCCTATCACTATCCCTATAAGGAAGGAAGAATTACCAAACTCGCGGTTTTAGGTAGTCACTATAAAGCAGAGCTTCTGGTGACCCGGCTTGTGGTTCGTAACGGTATTCCCAACGAGCCAATGGCGGCATAGACATCAAGATAGACTCTGTGCGACCACCGCTTTGTAGACCAAATAGGGTGCCACGGTCATACACTAGGTTAAATTCAACATAGCGGCCACGACGGTATAGTTGGAAGTCACGCTCACGTTCGCCATAAGGTGTCTCTTTGCGACGCTCGACAATAGGCAAGTACGCCGCAGCAAAACCTTCACCGACCGCTTGCATATAAGCAAAGCTCTTAGCGAAACCCCACTCATTTAAATCATCAAAGAACAGACCACCAACACCGCGCGTTTCATCACGGTGAGGCAAGTAGAAATACTTATCACACCACTCTTTGTGTTCTTGGTAAACATCATCACCAAATGGTGCGCACAGATCTTTAGCGGTTTGATGCCAAGACTGGCAATCTTCATCTACTGGATAGAATGGTGTTAAGTCAAAACCACCACCAAACCACCAGATAGGGTCTTCCCCTTCCTTTTCGGCAATAAAGAATCGTACGTTGGCGTGTGAAGTTGGGATATAAGGGTTTTTTGGGTGGATCACTAACGATACCCCCATCGCCTCAAACTTACGTCCGGCTAATTCAGGACGATGAGCGGTTGCTGAAGCGGGCATTGCCTTACCTGCAACGTGAGAAAAGTTAACACCACCTTGCTCAAAGACCGCACCGTTAGTCATCACACGAGTACGACCGCCACCACCGAGGCGTTCGCCAGGCTCGCGCTCCCATGCGTCTTCTTCAAACAACGCGCTACGATCAGCTTGCTCAAGCTGCTGGCAAATCGAATCTTGTAGGCTCAGTAAAAACTGCTTTACTGCTTCTTTATCAATTGCTGACATTTTACTTTCCTTTGCAGGGTTTAACCCTGTCTTAATATTTTCGACGTTTTTGCATCTCTAATTTCGCTAGGCTTCTCGCGGCCACCCGTTTGACCTTCAAGAATCGCGACCAAGTGTTGGCCAAGCTGCTGTTGTACTTCTTCAGTCGTCATACAAGGTGGTTCGCCCGTAAGGTTGGCACTGGTAGAGGTTAACGGCTTACCGAATTCATTACACATTCTTTGAACCAAAGGGTGATCAGTCACGCGTACCGCGATCGAATCAAATTGACCACTGACCCAGTCTGTTACTTTGCTGCTGGTCGGCATAATCCAAGTGACTGGGCCCGGCCATGTCGCTTTAACCGTCGCCAATTGCTCATCGGTTAGTTGGCTCTCGTCTATATAAGGAAGCAACTGCTCGTAACTTGCCGCAATTAAGATCAAGCCCTTTTCAACCGGGCGCTGTTTTAACTCGAGTAATTTCTGGATGGCTTGTGGATTATCTGGATCACAACCGACCCCAAAAACGCCTTCGGTCGGGTAAGCAATGACTTCACCTTGTTGTAATGCCTGCAATGTATGTTGAAAGTTATCCACGGGTACCTCATTAATTCAGTTATCTAACTCACTAAGTGTACAAATTATCACTCACTGTGACTAAAGCTATTTGTTTATAAAATGTATCAATTAACAACTTAGACTGACGCAAACGTTTTCCTTAAGCGATTTTACCCGTATAATGCGCGCAAAATATCTAATCACTAATTAAATCGTACCTGAAGGAGTTTGAGATGACTGTCGGTATTATCATGGGTTCTAAATCTGATTGGCCAACAATGAAGCTAGCTGCAGAAATGTTGGATCAGTTTGGCGTGGCGTACGAAACAAAAGTGGTTTCTGCTCACCGCACACCTCAGTTGCTAGCAGACTACGCAACCAGTGCGAAAGAGCGCGGTATTAAAGTGATTATTGCTGGCGCTGGCGGCGCAGCTCACCTACCAGGTATGGCGGCTGCCTTCACAAGCGTACCTGTTCTTGGTGTTCCAGTTCAATCTAAAGCACTGAAAGGCATGGACTCTCTACTTTCTATCGTGCAAATGCCAAAAGGCATCGCGGTAGGTACTCTAGCTATCGGTGAAGCTGGTGCAGCGAACGCTGGCATCCTAGCGGCACAAATCATTGGTACACACAATGAAGATGTGATGGCAAAAGTAGAAGCGTTCCGCTCTGAGCAAACAGAAACGGTACTTGCTAATCCAAACCCTGCAGAGGACTAATTCCCATGCATGTTCTTGTGTTAGGCGCGGGCCAACTTGCTCGCATGATGTCCCTAGCTGGGGCACCGCTGAATATTGAAATTTCTGCTTTTGATGTTGGCAGCAAAAATATTGTTCATCCATTAACGCAAGCGATTCTAGGCAACGGCTTAGAAAATGCGATAGAGCGCGCGGACGTCATTACTGCTGAGTTTGAACATATCCCTCACGATGTACTTGAGGTATGTGAGCGCAGCGGTAAGTTCTTACCGACCACAGAAGCAATCAAAGCCGGCGGTGACCGTCGCCTTGAAAAAGCGCTGTTAGACGAAGCGAACGTGAAAAACGCTAAGTACTATGTGATTAACTCTCGCGAAGACTTTGATGCTGCGATCGCTCACGTTGGCTTACCAATGGTACTGAAGAGCACACTTGGTGGCTACGATGGTAAGGGCCAGTGGCGCTTAAAGACATTAGACAATGTTGACGCGACTTGGACAGAAATGGCCGAGTGCATTGCAGCGACAGACAATCAAGCCATTGTGGCTGAAGAGTTCGTTCCATTCGACCGAGAAGTATCACTGGTTGGTGCTCGCGGTACCAATGGCGAGATTCAAGTGTACCCACTGGCTGAGAATGTTCACACCGATGGCGTGTTGAGCTTATCAACCGCAATTGACGACATGGAACTGCAAGATCAAGCAAAAACCATGTTCACCGCAATTGCAGAACGCTTGGATTACGTTGGCGTACTAGCACTTGAATTCTTTGATGTTCAAGGTTCACTGCTGGTTAACGAGATTGCACCACGTGTTCATAACTCTGGCCACTGGACGCAACAAGGCGCTGAAACTTGTCAGTTTGAGAACCATCTGCGTGCTGTATGTGGCATGCCACTAGGCAGCACTAAGCTGATTCGTCCAACCGCAATGATCAACATTCTTGGTGAAGATACTCTACCTGAGGCTATTCTGGCTCAAGGCGGCTGTCATGTTCATTGGTATGGCAAAGAAAAGCGTGCAGGTCGTAAGATGGGCCACATTAACGTGAGCGCTGACTACAACGCAGAGCTGCAAAGAGCGTTGTGCTCATTGGCTGATATTCTTGATAAGCAAGCCTACCCGGCTGTGCATGAGTTTGCTGAGCAGATGAAATAAGCCAGCATGGGCTTATGTTAGTTTTAAATACAAAAACGGCGCTCAGTGAGCGCCGTTTTTATTTCTATAATCTAAAGCTACTGAGATTGAATGTGATGACACTTGCGATCAGCACATTGCTTCTTGGTACCACTGGCTGTTTTCTTCTCAAGTAACAACGGGAACTGGCACTCTTCACAGCGACCAATAACAGGTGGCTGATTAACGGCAAACTTACACTTAGGGTAGTTATCACACGCATAGAAGGTTTTGCCATAGCGAGATTTGCGCTCAACCAAATGGCCTCTACCACACTCTGGGCATGCAACCAGCGGCTGCTCTTCAGGTTGTTCTTTTGGTTGGTCCAAAGATTCGATGTGATTACATTCTGGATAGTTGCTACAACCAATGAACATCCCGAAGCGACCTTGCCTTAATACCAATTCGTTTTGGCATTTAGGACACGGTACACCCAGTTCTTTCACTACATGGCCATCGTTTTGATGCAAAGGCTTGATGTAATCACAGCTCGGATACTGCTTACAGCCTAAAAATGGGCCGTGCTTACCATGGCGAAGCTGAAGCTCCCCGCCACACTGTGGACATGGTTCATGCTCTAACGCATGTTCATGTGCTGAAAAAAGCTGATTATCAATCTTACTACTCATGACAAGCCTGTATTAATGCAAGATACCTTGCTCTTTGGTGTACAACAGCTCTTCCATTTGCGTGTAAGCACTTTCATTACCCGGCACATTAAATAGCACCATTAAGATAATCCATTTCAGATCATCCAATTCAAATTCGTTGGTCTCAAGCCCCATCACACGATCGATCACCATTTCACGAATCTCTGTCGTGAGCACGTTGATCTGCTCTAGGAACAGTAAGAAACCTCGACACTCCATATTAATACGCGATACCTCTCGACTGGTGTAAACACGCATCGAGGTATTGGAGCACATAGTAATCGCCGCTTGGTTGTCAGTATCTTGCAGTGCAGCAAGATCTTCTAACCAATGGAGGGCCTTATAAATATCGTCTTGGTGAAACCCTGCTCGAAGAAGCTCATCTTCAAGTTCGTCTTGATCCACCTGCAATTCAGAATCGCTATGGATGTAGGTTTCAAACAAGTACATCAGTATGTCCATCATCATAGCTTAGCCTCTCCCCTTTCGAATATAGCCACCGGAAACTGCAACAACATGCCCTGAGAGCTCAAGCTCTAAAAGCTGCATCATGACTTCATGCACAGGTATATGGGTTCTCTGTGCCAAAATATCAACGGGTGTCGCCTCTAATCCTACGTTAGCTAACAGCAGTGGAAATGGCAATTGTTCATTTTCACCCTCATTCTGCGTAGGTTCGAATAAGCTGGGCTGCTGATCTATAGACCAGTTTAACAGACTCTTTATTTCAATCAGAACATCTTGAGCATTTTGCACTAAACATGCTCCAGCTTTGATCAGACTGTTACCTCCGCGGCTGGTTGGGCTATGAATAGAACCGGGCAGCGCAAACACTTCTCGACCTTGCTCCATCGCATAACGAGCCGTAATCAAAGAACCACTCTTTTCTGCCGCTTCAACAACGAGAGTTCCCAAAGACAAGCCACTTATAATACGGTTACGACGGGGGAAATGTTCAGGTCTCGGTTTAGCACTTGGGCGAAACTCTGAAATCAGCGCGCCATTTTCACAGATTCTATCGGCTAGGTTTCGGTGCCGCGCAGGGTAAATGGAGTCCAAACCAGAACCTAACACTGCAAAAGTTTCTCCTCCTTTATCCAGAGCACCATCATGAGCATAGCCATCAATACCGAGCGCTAAGCCACTGGTGACAATCAAACCGTTTTGGACGAACTCTTTGGCGAAGGACTTCGCGGTTTGCAGCCCTTCGAGACTGGCATTACGGCTGCCGACCATCGCGATTTGAGGTTCAATCAGCTTCTCAACGTGTCCTTTAACGAAAAGAACACTGGGCGCAGAGGCAATCTCATTGAGCAGTTTGGGATAATGTGGGCAATTAGGAGTAATGATGTGATGGTTAGGCTGTTTCGCTTGCCATGATAAGCAAGCCTCCACTTCTCTTGGGGCTTGCTCTCTTAGATAGGATATTTGCTTGGATGACAAACCGAACGCTTGCAGTTGCTGACTTGAGTAGCCAACAATGTTCGAAGGGGAATCGATACTCAGCAGGCGAGAAAGGCGTTTGCCACCCAATTGCGGAACAAAACTTAGAGTTAGCCAAGCACTCAGTTGTTGCTCATTCACTCGGTATCCTTAACCTCTTCAGTCAAAGCCAGATCCAAAGGCGATACAGCCAGAATATCATTGCTAACAGGTTTAGAGCTCTGAGTAATCAACGCGAGGCTAAAATACTCATAAGGGCGAATGACCATCAAGCTACCCAGTGAGGTACTTGGCAATTGCACCTTATCGCTCGCCGCCGACTCTTTATAACTGTATTCACCTTGCTTACCAAACACCACCGCACCGCTTTCGCTGAGGGTAAACATAGACCCCTGACGAAGGTTATCCTGTGAACCTTTGTTTATCACTACCACTTGATTCTTCGCGCTGTATTGGCTGCCATCTAATGAACCCAAGATGTTAGCAAACTGACCCGCCGCACTAGGTGCAGGATAAAACGTGGTAGAGAGCTTCACCTGATCAACACCAAGTTCTGGTAACACAAGGTCGTTCAGCAGTACCTCTTGCAGTTGAGTGTCTATCTGTAAACTACTGAACTTAGCATCCACCTCTTTTAAGCGCGCAGTGGCGACCAGTCGCAAAGAGGTAATACTCGCTTGAGGTTGCTGCCGTTGGTAGGTTTCAACGGCGCGGTAGATCCCCCACTTTTGATGCTGTTGGTTACCTGATATGAATAATCGGTCTGCACCCGATAAGAAACGTTTACCATCACTGGTTCCTAATACTCGTTGTGCCGATTCGATATCTTGCTGATCTACCAAGCGATCAGACTGTAAATAAGGCAGAACCAGCCCCTCGTTGACGGTAGGTACTGCTTTCTTCTCAGAGACACGAATCTTAGGGCTAAGCTTGATAACAGGCTTGAGGCTCAATACAGGCTCGCCATTAATCCAAACCAAAGACAGTTTATCTCCGGGATAAATGAGGTGAGGATTTTCTATCTCTGGATTCACCTGCCATAACCTTGGCCACAACCATGGGCTATCGAGATACATCGCAGATATATCCCACAAGGTATCGCCCTTAACCACCACATACGCGTCGGGTGCACCCTGTTTAATGGTTAAAGGTTGCTCACTATTTTCAGCCGTAACGGCGAACGAAATCGAAGCACAAATAAGAGTTAAAGCAGGGAATAAATGACGCATGACCTAGGTTCCTTGGTCTGAATATATGACATCTGATTGGAGAATTACCTTCAGGATGCTGTCATTTGACCTCTAAAATGTCTAGAATTGAGCCAACAAGGTTTAAGCTGTTTCGGCACAGTTCAATATTTCGAGTGTATATGTCTGTATTACAAGTATTAACATTACCAGATGATCGTCTACGTACCGTGGCGAAACCGGTAAAAGAAGTTACCCCGGAGATTCAAAAGTTCGTTGATGACATGATTGAAACCATGTACGACGAAGAAGGTATCGGCCTTGCGGCAACGCAAGTAGATTTCCACCAACGCATCGTTGTTATCGATATTTCAGAGACGCGTGATGAGCCTATGGTTCTGATCAACCCTGAAATCACCGAAAAACGCGGCGAAGATGGTATCGAAGAAGGCTGCCTATCTGTACCAGGCGCTCGAGCTCTAGTACCTCGCGCTGCAGAAGTAACGGTTAAAGCATTAGACCGTGACGGCAACGAATTTACATTCGACGCTGATGACCTTCTGGCTATCTGTGTTCAGCACGAACTTGACCACCTAGAAGGCAAGTTGTTTGTTGATTACCTATCGCCACTAAAGCGTAAACGTATCCAAGATAAGCTAGCGAAAATTAAACGTTTCAACGAGAAACAGGGTTAATCACCGCTGCTATTACTAAATTAGAAGGAAGCCTACCTTGAGTCAGTCTTTAAGAATTGTCTTCGCAGGTACTCCGGATTTCGCCGCCCGTCACTTGGCGGCGTTGTTGTCTTCGGAGCATGAAGTTATCGCTGTTTACACACAGCCAGATCGTCCAGCAGGCCGCGGTAAAAAACTGACTGCGAGCCCAGTAAAAAACATCGCACTTGAAAATAATATTCCGGTTTACCAACCAGAAAACTTCAAGTCAGATGAAGCTAAGCAAGAGCTAGCGGATTTGAATGCTGACATCATGGTTGTTGTAGCTTACGGCTTATTGCTTCCACAAGTGGTTTTAGATACACCTCGCTTAGGTTGTATCAACGTGCATGGCTCTATCCTGCCGCGCTGGCGTGGTGCTGCTCCTATCCAACGTTCTATTTGGGCGGGTGATAAAGAGACAGGCGTAACGATCATGCAAATGGATATCGGCCTAGATACGGGTGACATGCTAAGCATTGCAACGCTACCAATTGAAGCGACAGATACCAGTGCTTCAATGTATGAAAAGCTTGCTGGCCTAGGCCCTGATGCGCTTGTTGAGTGTTTGTCTGACATCGCTTCTGGTAAAGCGGTGGCTGAAAAGCAAGACGACGAGCTTGCTAACTACGCGAAGAAGCTAAGTAAAGAAGAAGCACGTATCAACTGGAGTGATGACGCGGCTCATATTGAGCGCTGCGTTCGTGCTTTCAACCCATGGCCAATGAGCCACTTTGAAGCTGCGCAAAACAGCATCAAAGTATGGCAAAGCCGTGTGGCAGAGCAAACCTCTGATAAGCCTGCAGGTACTATTCTGCAAGCTGATAAAACGGGTATCTACGTAGCAACAGGACAAGGTGTACTTGTTCTTGAACAGCTGCAAGTGCCTGGTAAAAAAGCCATGTCAGTTCAGGATATCTTGAACTCTCGTGCAAGCTGGTTTGAAGTTGGAACTCAACTTTCTTAACCGCTTTTAAAGCTGCCAGAAGCGCAGCTTAGAAAACCTTTACGAGGGCAGAGATGCCCTCATGTATTCAAATAAATATTCGGTACCCCTCATGAATGTTCGCGCTGCTGCTGCAAATGTCCTATTCCAAGTTGTCGATAAAGGCCACTCTCTTTCACACGCTCTCCCTGCGGCTCAAAAAACGATCCGCCCGCGAGACCACGCTCTACTGCAAGAGATTTGCTACGGCGCACTTCGTTACCTGCCTCGTTTAGAGTCAATCGCTAACGAACTGATGGAAAACCCGCTTAAAGGTAAAAAGCGTGTATTCCACCACCTGATTTTGGTGGGCATTTACCAATTGAGCTTCATGCGTATCCCTTCGCACGCTGCCGTTGCGGAAACCGTTGAGGGCACCAAAACACTGCGTGGTCCAAGCCTAAGTGGTTTGATCAACGCGGTATTACGTAGCTACCTACGTGACCAAGAAGAGCTGGATGAAAAAGCGGTTAGCCACAATGCGGGCAAATACGGCCACCCAAGCTGGATTCTAAAAATGCTTCAAGAGAGCTACCCAGATCAATGGGAGCAACTGGTTGAGGCAAACAACAGCAAGGCACCAATGTGGTTGCGTGTAAACCGCCAACACCACACGCGTGACGAGTACGTTGAACTGCTTAAAAACGAAAACATTGAATACACACTGCACCCAGAAGCGGCGGATGCCATAAAATTGGCCGCACCTTGTGATGTGACTTTACTACCGGGCTTCGATAGAGGTTGGGTATCAGTACAAGACGCAGCGGCTCAGCTTTCTGTAGATTACCTAACACCAAAAGATGGTGAGCTAATCCTAGACTGTTGTGCAGCCCCTGGCGGTAAAACCGCACACATTCTTGAGCACACTAACGACACTGAAGTGGTTGCTATTGACTGTGATATTAAACGCCTAGACCGTGTTTACGATAACCTTGAAC
This sequence comes from Vibrio pomeroyi, assembly GCA_041879425.1. NCBI lineage: Bacteria > Pseudomonadati > Pseudomonadota > Gammaproteobacteria > Vibrionales > Vibrionaceae > Vibrio > Vibrio pomeroyi. The sequence goes on from CP090854.1 coordinate 3,569,771, forward strand.
GTCTACAACTGCGTGCCGATGTAATTTGTGGCGATGCTCGCTACCCTGAAGAGTGGTGGATGAGTGATAAGTTCGACCGTATCCTACTTGACGCGCCTTGTTCAGCGACCGGTGTAATCCGCCGTCACCCTGACATCAAGTGGCTACGCCGTGCATCTGATATTGATGCACTCGCTGAGCTACAAAGTGAGATCATGGACGCAATGTGGCGTCAGTTGAAAGAAGGCGGCACCATGGTTTACGCGACATGCTCAATCACACCGCAAGAGAACGTTCTGCAAGTGAAAGCTTTCCTAGAGCGTACCGAGAACGCAACGCTGGTTGGGTCTGATATCGAAAATCCGGGTCGTCAAATACTGCCTGGTGAAGAAGATATGGATGGCTTCTACTACGCAGTTCTAGTAAAACAGGCATAACAACTAACAGCGGCTAAGAATTTAATTCTTAGCCGCTGTTTCTTTCTAGTGCATTATCGAAGCAAAATGCGCGCACTAGAATTACAAAGGCAAAAATAAGAGAAAGGCTATGAAGATCATTATCCTAGGTGCTGGACAAGTAGGCGGTACCCTTGCTGAAAACCTAGTAGGTGAAAACAATGACATCACGATCGTCGACCGTAATGCCGATCGACTGCGTGAACTTCAAGACAAATACGACCTTAGGGTTGTAAACGGCTATGCCAGCCACCCGAACACACTACGTGAAGCGGGTGCACAAGATGCCGACATGTTGGTTGCCGTAACCAACATGGATGAAACCAACATGGCCGCATGTCAGGTTGCCTTCTCTCTTTTCAACACGCCAAACCGAATTGCCCGTATTCGTTCTCCAGAATATCTGGAAGAGAAAGAAGCGCTGTTCAAATCTGGGGCTATCCCTGTTGATCACCTGATCGCACCGGAAGAACTCGTCACCAGCTACATCGAACGTTTGATCCAATACCCAGGCGCACTACAAGTGGTGAGCTTTGCAGAACAGAAAGTGAGCCTAGTAGCGGTAAAAGCCTACTACGGTGGTCCACTGGTTGGTAATGCACTGTCTGCTTTACGTGAGCACATGCCACACATCGATACTCGTGTTGCGGCTATCTTCCGTCAAGGTCGCCCTATTCGCCCACAAGGCACCACCATCATTGAAGCCGATGATGAAGTATTCTTCGTCGCAGCAAGTAACCATATCCGCTCAGTGATGAGTGAGCTGCAACGTCTAGAGAAACCATACCGCCGCATCATGATTGTCGGTGGTGGTAACATTGGTGCAAGCTTGGCGAAACGCCTTGAGCAGAGCTACAGCATCAAGCTTATTGAGCGCAGCTACACTCGTGCAGAGAAGCTGTCTGAAGAGTTAGAAAACACCATCGTATTCTGTGGTGACGCAGCAGACCAAGAGCTGCTAACTGAAGAGAACATCGATCAAGTTGATGTGTTCATTGCCCTAACCAATGAAGATGAAACCAACATCATGTCAGCAATGCTGGCCAAGCGAATGGGTGCCAAGAAAGTAATGGTACTGATTCAGCGTGGTGCTTACGTCGACCTTGTTCAGGGTGGTGTGATTGATATTGCTATCTCTCCACAACAAGCGACCATTTCTGCGCTGCTTACTCACGTTCGTCGTGCTGATATTGTAAACGTATCTTCACTACGTCGCGGCGCTGCAGAGGCGATCGAAGCGATTGCTCACGGTGACGAAACCACATCTAAAGTCGTTGGTCGAGCGATTGGCGATATCAAGCTACCACCGGGCACCACTATTGGTGCGATTGTTCGCGGAGAAGAGGTACTTATCGCGCACGATAGAACCGTAATCGAACAAGATGACCACGTAGTGATGTTCCTAGTGGACAAGAAATACGTACCTGATGTTGAGTCTCTATTCCAACCGAGCCCGTTCTTCTTATAGCCTTGTTTCGTAAGCTTCTTCTCATAACCTTCTTGTGAGAACGATGCTCCGGCACAAAGCGATGGTCTATTAAGCTATGGTCAACTTTCGTCCGATATTATTAGTGATAGGGTTAGTGTTATCAAAACTCGCCCTTTTCATGTACATCCCCACATTGGTTGCCTTCTTTACTGGCACCGGTGGCTTCCTCGAGTTTGGTCAATCGGTAGTGATCACGCACATCGTCGCGTTCATATGCTTGAGTTTAGGCCGTTCAGCTAAGTTCCGACTTGGGGTTCGGGACATGTTCCTTATTACATCTCTAGTGTGGACGATTGCCAGTGCCTTCGCCGCGCTGCCGTTTGTGTTCATCAACCATATCAGCTTCACTGACGCCTACTTTGAAACCATGTCAGGTATTACCACAACAGGTTCAACGGTACTGAGCGGCTTAGATAGCATGGCACCAAGTATTCTATTATGGCGCTCTATACTGCAGTGGCTTGGTGGTATTGGCTTCATCGTAATGGCGGTAGCGGTACTGCCAATGCTCAACGTCGGTGGTATGCGCCTGTTCCAAACTGAATCTTCTGATTGGTCCGATAAAAGCAGCCCGAGAGCAAAAACTGTCGCCAAGAACATCGTAGCGGTTTATCTGGTATTAACTGGCTTGTGCTTGGTGAGCTATCTGTTTGCGGGCATGAGTGTGTTTGATGCCATCAACCACTCATTCACCACGCTTTCTACAGGCGGTTACTCAACCTCAGACGGCTCTATGAACCACTTCTCGAACAGCGCTCACTGGGTGGGCACCGTGTTCATGTTCTTAGGTGGTCTACCATTCCTACTCTTTGTCAGTGCGCTGCGCGGTAGAAAGCTCTCTATCCTCTACAAAGATGCCCAAGTGAGAGGCTTCGCTTACCTTTTCTTAGTCACCAGTGCTGTGATCTCCACATGGCTAGTGGTCAGAGATGGCTACACAGTATTGGATGCATTACGAGTCTCGATGTTCAACATCGTATCGGTTGTGACAACTACTGGTTTTGGCTTAGAAGACTTCACAGCGTGGGGGGCACTGCCAACCACCTTGTTTGCCTTCCTGATGATGGCGGGTGCTTGTTCTGGTTCAACTTCTGGTGGTATCAAAATCTTCCGCTTCCAGATAGCGATGACTATGCTTCACAAACAGATGATGAAGCTGATTCACCCATCAGGCGTGTTTGTTCAACGATATAACCAACGTCCTGTCAGCGACGACATCGTACGTTCATTGGTGGCGTTTGGTTTAATGTTCTTTATTACGATCATCTTAATCGCTGGTGGCTTAAGTGCGATGGGGTTAGACCCAATCACCAGTATCTCAGGTGCCATTACTGCGGTAGCTAACGTTGGCCCGGGTATGGGCAGCGTGATTGGCCCAACGGGTAACTTTGCTCCACTACCAGACGCCGCTAAGTGGTTATTAAGCCTTGGTATGTTGATGGGAAGGCTTGAGATACTGACGCTGATCGTTCTATTCTTCCCAGCCTTCTGGCGACGCTAATTGCACGAATATTTAAGGAAACTGACATGAAATCATACCTACTTATCGCAAGCGCACTGCTGAGCAGTTCAGCCTTCGCCGACCAAATGGTCACTCTTCAAGATGGAAAACAAATACTGCTGAAAGATGACTTTACTTGGCAGTACGTAGCACAGAAGCAAACGGAAGAAGTAGTGACAACATCAGAGATCGCCGCGCCTGTCGCAGCAGCACCTGTTGTGGCAGTCCCAGTGGCGACCAACGTGCGTGGTACGACGATTGTCGTTGATAGCAAGAAGCCGAGCTTACAGCTATCTCAATCAGGGGTAGATGTAGTGCTAGGCGCGAGTCACTATGAAGGTGGTGAGCTGATTATCCCAACCGCGATTACCAACCAAAGCACACAAGCCGTGATCTTAGTGTCGGTAAAACTCGGTCTGTATTCAGCGAGCGGTGAATTGTTAGAAGAGAAAACCGTAGCCGTTTGGAAATCAATTAAGCGTATGGCAGATACCTACCTTCGACCAAAAACAGATGCCGAAGGTACTTCCATCAAACTAGTGGTTGAACAGCACCCTGAGTACCAAATCAAAGCTGAAATCGTTGAAGTACTGACTCGCTAAACCGGAGTCACGTACAGATAGATAGCGAAGAAATGGCAAGCGCAGCCCGCCAACACAAACAAGTGCCAGATGGCATGATTGTATGGGATGCGTTTTGCCACATAGAAAATCACACCCAGCGAGTAAATCACACCACCGAGAGCTAATAACACCAAACCGCCCATCTCGATATTCATCGCCAGTTGATACACCACAATCAATGACAACCACCCCATCGCCAAGTAAGTCACCAGTGACAACCGCTTAAATCGGTAGACGAAGGCAATCTTCATAATGATGCCCACCAACGCGATTCCCCAAATCACCGCCATCAAGCCCATCGCTAATGGTGTTCTTAAACTCACCAATAAAAATGGCGTGTAGCTACCCGCGATCAGTAAGTAGATCGCACAGTGATCGAGGGTTTTCAGTAGGCGCTTAGTCTTTTCTGTGGTGATCGAGTGATAAAGCGTGGAAGCGAGAAAGAGTAGGATAATACTGCTGCCATACACCGCCATGCTCGCAATAGTCAGCATATCGGCTTGATGGTCAAACGCACGAATCAGTAGCAGGATTAAACCAACCACGCCAAGCACAACACCCAAGCCATGTGTGATCGCATTGGCGCGTTCTTCTATGTCACTGTATTCGCTCGCCGATGATGCAGACATGATTATCCTACTAGAGTAAATGTTCGATTTGCCTAGTATTGCACATTAAGCTTACACGTGTAAGCTTAAATTTTTATGACATCGATGACGTCTAAACTGTGTGATGAAGCTAAGGTCTCTAAAGCTAAAGAACCAAAGAGCTTACTAAGAAGCGTTATCTAGATACTCAAGCACCATCTTGCCTGCATCTTGTGGTGACGTATCCAATGGCACACTCAATTGACGCTGCAGCTGACCAATGCCTAATAAGCTCGCCAACATACCTTTTGCACCATCGCGATTGCGATCTATCTCAAACCACAACTTGAGCTCGGTTTCATCACGATGAGCCACCACTTCCAGCTCACGCCAGCGACCATGATATGGACCAGTGGTAGGAACAAACTCAAACTCTTGAACAAATGGCAGTTCAAAGCCCTCTACCGCTTCGCACTCAACTTGGCGAATGCGTAGACCTTGAGCTTCTAGTTCATTAAAAATGCCATCGAGAAGTGCGTCTGGGCGAACCGTTAAAATATCCTTATCCGATGGGTCAATCGCCATCGCAATGTCTAATCCGGTTTCAAGCCATACTTTTGAATCGCCGATCGTCACTGGGGTATTCAACGGAACATCAAATTCGCACTCGAAATCACGGGTTTCACCCGGCTGAATAACAAAGGCATACGGCAGGCTCCATTTGGCCAGCGAGTATGTCTGGTGCATTCGACGTTTTTGACCGCCCTCTTGTCTCTGCGAATTCATGGTGACTTCTTTGACATAACGACAGCACAGATTGAGATCGATGTTGTCGATCTCCTGCGGCTGAGCGCCACCATACACATGCACAATAATGCTCGCCTTTTGCCCTGGATAAAGCACTTCCTGTTGCAATACAGAATCCACCTTGGCAGACCCAATACCAAAACTTGCTAACGTTTTCTTTAAGAACGACATATGCACCTCCTTTAAAGCATCATCTTAAGCCTGAAAGAGGTTCAAACTCAAATATACTGCTCACACTATTTTAGCTCTAATATCGTCTATTTATCACTCAGGCGTCGATCGATAAGTTAGATAGTGATAATCTAAGCCTTGATATGCATGCATATCATTATCCTGATTTATTATTCGGATTGGCGAAAGCCAGACGAGCGACTCTTCAAGAAATTGAGGCGGACCTCATGGTAAATCAGGCCATTAGATTGGCAATGGATATGCCTGACCGTTAGGTAAATGAATGCGCCCAACAGCTGTCAGGTTCTCGCACACCAACCGTAGTGCGATGCGTCGTCGTAGTGGCTTTGTTGCTGCTCCAACGGCAAAGAAATTGGCTCCAACAATGACTTTAGTTGAGAAGACTGCTTTATTAGCACCGACTACAACAAAAGTAATTAAAGCCGCTTAACAAAAAGCGCAGTTTTTACTGCGCTTTTTTCTTGCCTATTTCCCTGCTCGAAATGAGTTTACACATTGGTATTCCCCACCCGATTTGATACCTTAGCCACAAATCATTATAAAATTTGTGGAGAATAAAGTATGAAGTGTCACCGCATAGAAGAACTGCTGGAAATGATGGAGCCTGAGTGGCAGAAAGATCAAGAGCTTAACTTGTTAGAGTTCATCATCAAGCTATCAAAAGAAGCAGGCTACGAAGGTAAACTTGAAGAACTGACTGACGATGTTCTTATCTATCACCTAAAAATGCGCAACAGCGAGAAAGATGAAATGATCCCGGGTCTTAAAAAAGACCAAGAAGATGATTTCAAAACCGCAATTCTAAAAGCGCGCGGCATCCTATAATTACCTCAATGCTCAACAGCGTAATTGCCGTATAGATAAAATGCTCAATTTTAAAAAGCGACCACTCGGTCGCTTTTTGTTTCTGTTCGCTATTTTTTCGTCACAACTGTTATGACTTTTGTTGTTAAAGGTTGATAGCGTTAAAGAAATGAGAACAAGATTGTCGCTATAATCGCCACCCATAAGAATCTTCTAAAATAATAAGAGTAAGTGCGATATCAACTGACGCATCAAGCTCAATTTCTACAGGTTCTCTAAACCACACTTTAAAGTAATGTCGTCTTGCTCGATTTAACCGAGCAAACCAGCCACAAAAAGGATAGTCCATGAGTCAGGATAAAATCGATATCAAAGATGTGACTCCTAAAACCTTTAATCCGAAAACACATAAAGGTAATGGAGATCGATTTAACCCAAGTAACCGAATCTACGTTCGAGAAAGCAAAGGTAAATTCCAACAATTGCGCCGCTACGGTGGTTGGTTCTTACTTTTACTTTTTGCACTTATTCCGTGGATTCCATTTGGTGAGCGACAAGCGATCTTGCTAGATATCGGTAGCCAACAGTTCAACTTCTTTGGCACCACACTCTACCCTCAAGATCTGACCCTGCTCGCGATCCTATTTATGATTGCCGCATTCGGCCTGTTTTTTATCACCACCTTTTTAGGCCGTGTGTGGTGTGGTTACCTTTGTCCTCAAACCGTGTGGACCTTCATGTACATCTGGTTTGAAGAGAAACTCGAAGGGGCGGCTAACAAACGAAGAAAACAAGATTCCGGCAAACTGACCACCAATCTAATGGTCAGAAAAACCCTCAAACACATTGCGTGGTGGGCAATTGCCATTGCTACCGGTTTAACCTTTGTTGGCTACTTCATCCCAATCAAAGAGTTAGTGGTTGGCTTCTTTACCTTTAACTCATCATTCTGGCCTGTGTTCTGGGTGCTGTTCTTTGCGGGCTGTACCTATGCCAACGCAGGTTGGATGCGCTCGATTGTGTGTCTGCACATGTGTCCTTACGCTCGCTTCCAATCCGCGATGTTTGATAAAGACACCTTCATCGTCGGTTACGACACTGAGCGTGGTGAGAGCCGCGGTCCTCGTTCTCGTAAGGCCGATCCAAAAGAGCTTGGCTTAGGCGACTGTATTGACTGTAACCTGTGTGTTCAAGTGTGCCCGACGGGGATTGATATCCGTGACGGCCTGCAATATGAATGTATCAACTGTGGTGCGTGTATTGATGCTTGTGACAACACAATGGAGCGTATGGGTTATGAAAAGGGCCTTATCAAATACACCACTGAACACAGGCTTGAAGGACATTCAACCAAGGTAATGCGTCCTAAATTGCTAGGCTATGGGGCGATCTTAGTTCTTATGCTGGGCTTGTTCTTCGTGCAAATCGCGAGTGTTGATCCTGCGGGTCTGAGCGTACTTCGTGACAGAAACCAACTGTTCAGAGTCAACAACCAAGGGCTGGTTGAAAATACCTATACCCTAAAAGTGATCAACAAAACGCAGCAAGAGCAAGAATACAAACTCGATGTAAGCGGGCTACCGGGTTCTATCTGGTACGGTAAGCAAACCATCACTGTCGATCCGGGCGAGGTTTTGAACCTACCTATCAGTTTAGGTGCTGACCCTGAAAAACTGAGCTCACCTGTTTCAACAATTCAGTTTATACTCTCGGATAATGAAGAGTTTACGATGGAAGTAGAAAGCCGCTTTATCAAGAAACTCTGATACTAACCATTCAACGGTCGGTATAACCCAATAAATGGAAAAAGGCTCAGCAATGAGCCTTTTTTATTATATGACGATGCAAGCCTTTAACTTTGATAACCTGACACCTGACTTCATGTGGTACGCACTGGAGAGTATTGGGGTTCGTGCTGAATCTGGGCTTCTCGCTCTCAACAGTTACGAAAACCGGGTCTATCAATTCACCGATGAAGACCGTAAACGCTACGTCGTTAAGTTTTATCGCCCACAGCGTTGGAACAAAGAGCAGATTCAAGAAGAACACGACTTCGCACTTGAACTGATCGAACAGGAAATGCCCGTCGCTCCTCCAATGCGCGTCAACGGTGAAACCCTGCATGAATATCAAGGCTACCTGTTTGCGTTATTCGAAAGCGTTGGCGGTCGACAATATGAAGTGGATAACCTAGACCAACTAGAAGGTGTAGGACGCTTCCTAGGCAGAATTCACAAAGCGAGTGCAGGAAGAACCTTCCAACATCGCCCAACCATCAGCCTAGATGAGTATCTGTATCAACCACGTAAGATATTAGAAAACTCTCAATTTATCCCGACTCACCTAGAGAACGCGTTCTTCAATGACGTCGACCTTCTGATTAAAGAGTTAGAGAGTCAATGGCCGAGCAATATTGAAAATATCCGCCTACATGGCGATTGCCACCCAGGCAATATTCTGTGGCGCGACGGGCCGATGTTCGTTGATCTTGATGACGCACGTAACGGCCCTGCGATACAAGATCTATGGATGCTGCTCAACGGTGAACGCCAAGATAAGCTGATGCAACTCGATATTCTGCTAGAGAGTTATCAAGAGTTTTGCGATTTTAATACCTCACAACTGAAACTAATCGAACCACTACGCGGTCTACGTATGGTGCATTACATGGCATGGTTAGCGAAGCGATGGCACGATCCGGCGTTCCCTTTGGCCTTCCCGTGGTTTAATGACCCGAAATATTGGGAGCAACAAGTACTTGCTTGTAAAGAGCAAATTGCTACCCTGCAAGAGCCACCACTTTCGTTAATGCCTCAGTGGTAACCGCAATCGCAACATACAACTAGATAAAAATTCAAACATAATGGAGATTGGATAAATGAAAAAGCTATTCGCATTTTTCTCATTGATCATGTTGAGCCTTTCAGCTCACGCTGCGAAATTTAACGAAGGTGAGCACTACAAAGTTCTCGATCTAGAAGCATCAAAGAAGCCAGTAGTGACAGAGTTCTTCTCTTTCTACTGCCCACACTGTAATAGCTTTGAGCCTATTATCCAGCAGCTAAAACAACAGCTACCTGCTGACGCTAAGCTACAGAAAAACCATGTTTCATTCATGGGTGGCAACATGGGTCTGCCAATGAGCAAGGCTTACGCGACCATGATTGCCCTGAAAGTTGAAGACAAGATGGTGCCAGTGATGTTTAACCGCATTCACAACATGAACAAGCCACCACGTGATGAAGCAGAACTACGTCAAATCTTCCTAGACGAAGGTGTTGATGCTAAGAAATTTGATGCGGCATACAATGGCTTTGCGGTAGATTCAATGGTTCGTCGTTTCGACAAAGCATTTAAAGACAGCGGCCTTTCAGGTGTACCAGCTGTAGTAGTGAACAACCGCTACCTAGTAGAAGCACAAGGCATCAACAGCCTAGACGAGTACTTTGAATTGGTTAACTTCCTACTGAAGAAGTAAAAAACAATCAAAAAACCATAATAAGGAAGCTTCGGCTTCCTTTTTTATGCCTGACGTTTTTTAATCATCTTCAGTAAACACATAACTTTTAGCTCGCAATACGGTTCGACTTCCCATTTATCTAATAAACCTTTATAAGGTGCGCGATAAAGTGAACCTTTAGATTATGTTGTTTTCTATAACCTTTTATTAACAGCTATTTATTGCTACCACTCACCGGGGCAAGGAGCCTCTGAATGAAAATCAAATATACGTTATTAGCACTGAGCGTTGCCGCAGCACCTGCTTTTGCCAAGCTTGCTGATGAAGCAGGTTTCAGTGGTGAAATCTCTATCAACACCGGTTTGACTTCTTCAACCTCAAACTTTAATACCGATGCTGACAGCACTATTTCATCTAATGATCAGAAGGCTTCTTCGGAAAGCTCATTTCTGATAGCTCCTTTAGGTAGCGTTGCGTACACCTTCGGCGAGCAATTAAACCATCAGGTTTACACAGGTACAGCACGTGATGACGTTGCAACGGGTACTGTGGTACTTGAAGTGGGTTACAAATACCAACTTGAGTCTGGCATGGTAATCGATGCTTCAATTCTGCCAACCATTATGTCTGGCGAAACTTGGGCAAACCCTTACGCTGTAGGTGTTGCTCGAAGTGAAACAGATGAAACCGGTAATGCGTTCCGTCTAAAGCTGGATAGCATTGCTGGCTCTGCGTTCTCTGTCGATATGGCTTTCGCGACCAGAGATGTAGAAAATGATCTGGTTGAGGACGCACTAAAGCGTGATGCGGATACCTTCTACCTGAAAGGTCAGTACCGTCAACCGATTAGCCGCACCATGATGCTGGTTCCGTCTTTGATTTATCAATCAACAGACGCTAAAGGCGACGCAGAATCATTCGAGCAGTTCGGTGGTGAGGTCAGTTTGTTTGGTGGTATGGGCCGTCACCAGTACGCACTAACAGCGGGCTACAGCCAACGATCTTACGATGCAAGCAACCCAATCTACGACAAGAAGCGTAGCGACGACAACATCAATCTATTCGCCGCGTATGAATATGATCAGTTCATGGAATGGGAAAACTGGTCGTTTGTTGCTCTTGCCGGTTACGGTACTAGTGAATCGAACATTACCTTCTACGATGAATCACAATACATCGCTTCGGTTGGCTTGAACTACAAGTTCTAATCACTGCTAACTCATAGCAACCAAACTGAATAACCAAAGCCTGCATCATTGCAGGCTTTTTTTCGCTTGCTCACTACACCGCCTGAGCCGTGAGCTGTTTCAGCAAGCGATCCATAGCTCGATAGCCCAGCGCTTCCGATAAATGCTTTTTCTCTATCTGTTCATTGCCATCCAGATCAGCGATGGTGCGGGCCACCTTGATGATTCGATGATAAGCACGAATCGATAAACCCAATCGATGCAGCGCGGTTTCGAGAAACTCCGCATCTTCACGTCGAAGTGGGCAATATTTCTCAATTTCTCGGCTTCCTAATAACGCATTCGATTTATGGTTCCTAGACAGCATCAACTGACGCGCTTGTTTGACCCTTTGCTTTACCACTTGAGTGGTTTCACCGCGATCACCACCTTCAGCCAACATCCCTTTAGGGAGTAATGGGATCTCTAGGGACATATCAAACCTATCAAGCAATGGCCCAGACAATCGGTTGAGATAGCGCAATATAATCTGCGGATTAGCGCGTGCTTGATTGCCTTCGTAATAACCAGTAGGGCTGGGGTTCAATGCACCGACCAACTGAAAGCGCGCAGGGAAACGAGTCTTACCTGCCACTCGTGAAATAATAATCTCTCCCGACTCTAGCGGCTCGCGCAATGAATCAAGCACCTTGCGTTCAAACTCCGGCATCTCATCCAGAAACAGTAACCCGTTATGAGCCAGAGAGATCTCACCGGGGCGAGGGACAGAACCACCACCTACCAGTGCCGCCATCGAGCTCGAGTGGTGAGGCGATCGAAATGGCCTCTGCTTCCAATTGTATTGATTGATCTCTTGTTGCGTTAACGAAGCCACCGAAGCAGTTTCCATCGCCTCGTCATCACTCATTTCAGGTAATAGGTCGCGTAGTCGAGAAGCGAGCATGGTCTTACCCGTTCCGGGAGGGCCAAGGAACAATAAGTTATGGTTGCCAGCCGCGGCTATTTCCAACGCTCGCTTACCTTGCTGTTGACCGATAATATCTTGCAGGTCACGATGCTCCGACACATCAACTTGATGTTGCTCTGTTCGATACAAACCAAGCTGAGCCTGACCACACATGTCCGCGCAAACTTCTAACAAGGTTTGTGCTGACTTATGCGCCCCTTTTCCAACTAACGCTGCCTGATCTCCGTTGTGATGCGGCACAACCAAGCAACGTTCGACGTTATCAGCGGCGAGGGTTGCGGGCAGTACCCCTTTCACAGAGCGTAGCTCTCCCGACAGTGCCAATTCGCCGATGAATTCATGTTGAACTATTTTTGATGTGGGTAGCTGATCGGACGCCACCAAGATCCCTAGTGCGATTGGCAGGTCAAAACGGCCGCCCTCTTTGGGTAAATCTGCAGGAGCAAGGTTGACCGTGATTCTTTTCGAGGGAAATTCAAAGCGAGAGTTGATAATGGCACTTCTTACTCTGTCTTTGGATTCCTTGACCGTCGTTTCAGGCAAACCCACCAGCGTAAAACCGGGCATTCCATTGCTTATATGGACCTCAACGGTCACTTCTGGCGCCTCTACACCCACACTTGCTCGGCTATGAATTATCGCGAGTCCCATAACTTTCCTTTGTCTTTGATTTAAAAGTATTCGCTCTGGATATTCATTGCTCACCAAAGCGATAAGGTTGTTATATAGCTTGGTGGAATGGTGTTTTAATGTGAAAAAAGAATGACATTTTCCTTGTCAGGCAACAGATTTGTGTGATAACACTAGAGATGTAGACATTTACTGAACACAATAAACGAGAAAACTCGAATTATATGAACTTTAACGCTCGCATTTACGCACTGATTAACCTGATTATCGTGGTCATTATTGAGACTGCGCGGGGGCGAGTGGGAAAAAAGTAACCACGAATTAGAAAAAACCCCCGCACTGACAAGTCCGGGGGTTTTTTCTAATTTGAATAATCGATTTTTATATTTTTGAGTATTTTCGGCTTTGCCGATTTACAGGAAGAATGGGAGCACACGATGTGCAGAGACAAAGGAAACAGTTACCAAAACACAGGTAATACGGGAGAATTCCGATGAAAGGCGCAGAACTAGTCGTATCCGCACTCAAGCAACAAGGAATTGAGACCGTATTTGGTTACCCAGGTGGTGCCATCATGCCAATCTACGATGCACTTTATGATGGCGGGGTTGAGCATATCCTATGTCGTCATGAGCAAGGCGCCGCGATGGCCGCGATCGGTATGGCTCGTGCAACACAAGATGTCGCTGTTTGTATGGCAACCTCAGGACCAGGTGCAACTAACCTAGTCACTGGCCTTGCAGATGCCTTTATGGATTCAATTCCATTGGTTGCTATCACAGGTCAGGTTGCAAGTTCCCACATTGGTACCGATGCATTCCAAGAGATGGATGTGATTGGTATGTCTCTGTCATGTACCAAGCACAGCTACCTAGTTACCGACATTGAAGAATTGGCACCAACCTTGGCTGAAGCCTTTGTAGTCGCGAAGTCAGGCCGCCCAGGTCCAGTTATCGTCGATATCGCTAAAGATGTTCAACTAGCAGAAGCTCCTGTTAAAACTCTCCCAGAATTTACTCCACCAGCTATTCCTGTTGCGACAACCGACGCCATTGAACAGGCACAGTACTTTTTGTCTCAAGCAACCCGTCCTGTTTTATACGTAGGTGGTGGTGTTCAACTTGCTAAAGCGACCGATGCTGTTCGTGAGTTCTTACGCTTAAATCCAATGCCTGCGGTAAGTACACTGAAAGGCTTGGGTACTATCGAACGTGACGACCCACACTACCTTGGCATGCTAGGTATGCACGGCACTAAAGCCGCTAACCTAGTGGTTCAAGAGAGTGACCTGCTGATTGTTGTTGGCGCTCGTTTCGACGACCGAGTCACCGGTAAGCTTGATACCTTTGCACCACACGCGAAGGTTATCCATATCGATATCGATGCTGCTGAGTTCAGCAAATTGCGTCTTGCTAATGCGCCAATTCGTGGTGACATCAACAAGATCATGCCTCAATTGGAACTAAGCCAAGACATCTCATCTTGGGTTCACCACTCTGAAGGCCTTCGTAGCTCATTCAAATGGCGCTACGACCACCCAGGTGATCTGATCTTTGCTCCGCTACTGTTGAAGCAACTGTCAGACATGATGCCAGCAAGCTCTATTATTTCAACCGATGTTGGCCAACACCAAATGTGGGCAGCTCAACACATTCAACCTCGTGCTCCACAGAACTTCATCACCTCTGCCGGTTTGGGCACCATGGGCTTTGGTTTACCAGCCGCGATGGGTGCATCGGTTGGGCGTCCTGATGACCAATCGATTCTAATCTCTGGTGATGGCTCGTTCATGATGAATGTGCAAGAGCTTGGCACACTGAAACGCCGCCAGATCCCTGTGAAGATGGTGCTTCTAAACAACTCTCGCTTGGGCATGGTTCGTCAATGGCAATCACTGTTCTTTGATGGCCGCCACAGTGAAACCATCCTAGATGACAACCCAGACTTCGTGATGCTAGCGAAAGCATTCGATATCCCGGGTAAAACCATCACGCGTAAAGAAGAAGTAGAGCCAGCACTGAAAGAGATGCTAGAGAGCAAAACCGCTTACCTACTTCATGTTCTTATCGATGAAGAAGAGAACGTATGGCCACTAGTACCGCCAGGTGCTTCAAACAGTGAGATGTTGGAGAACACATAACATGAAAAGATACCTATTAGACATCAAAGCCGATGATAAGCCTGTACTACTAGAGCGTGTTCTTCGTGTTATCCGCCACCGTGGCTTTATTGTTAAGCAAGTCGCGGGCACTCAAAACCACGAAAGCAAAGTGGCGAGTGTTGAGATCATTGTTGACAGTGACCGTCCGATCTCTTTCTTGGTCAATCAGATCGAAAAGCTGTGGGATGTGCGTACCGTTGACGTTATCTCTATCAGTCGTAATGAATTGCCAAACAATAACTTACAACAAAAGATAAAAGCATAAGGAACCGCAAACATGACAGCTAAAACGGCAGACTATATTTGGTTTAACGGTGAGATGGTTCCTTGGGCAGAGGCGAACGTTCACGTCCTGACTCACGCAATGCACTACGGTACTTCTGTGTTTGAAGGTGTTCGTTGCTACAACACACCAAAGGGTCCGGTTATTTTCCGTCACCCTGAGCACGCTAAGCGCTTAAAAGACTCAGCAAAAATCTACCGCTTCCCAATTCCTTACACTGAGGAAGAAATTATGGAAGCGACTCGCGAAACGCTACGTCAAAATAAGCTAGAGTCAGCGTACATCCGCCCTCTAGGCTTTGTCGGGAACGTTGGTTTGGGTGTATGCCCTCCAGAAAACACTGAGATGGAGCTGATCATCGCTGCTTTCCCTTGGGGCTCTTACCTAGGTGAAGAAGCACTAGAGAATGGCGTGGACGCGATGATCTCAAGCTGGAACCGTGCGGCACCAAACACTATCCCAACCGCTGCTAAAGCGGGTGGTAACTACTTATCTTCACTGCTAGTTGGTGGTGAAGCGCGTCGTCATGGTTACGATGAAGGTATCGCGCTAAGTGTTGATGGTTACCTTTCTGAAGGTGCAGGTGAAAACATCTTTGTAGTGCGCAATGGCGTGCTATCGACACCACCAGCGACCAGTGCAATTCTGCCGGGCATCACTCGTGATTCGCTCATGACACTAGCAAAAGACATGGGTTATGAGATCCGTGAAGAGAACATTGCTCGTGAAGCGCTATACCTTGCCGATGAAGTCTTCATGACAGGCACAGCAGCGGAAATCGTTCCGGTTCGCAGCGTAGACAAAATTACAGTAGGTGAAGGCAAACGCGGCCCTATCACTGAAAAAGTTCAAGCGGCTTACTTTGGTTTATTCAATGGTACCACTGAAGATAAATGGGGCTGGTTAGATTACGTTTATCCAGAAAACCACGCTTCAGCAAACCAAACACAATCAACTAAGTAAGCAACAGCCAAGTATTTATAAGGATTTAAGCAATGCCAATCTATCGTTCAGCAACAACTACCCACGGACGCAACATGGCTGGTGCGCGCGCTTTATGGCGTGCAACTGGCGTTAAAGATGATGACTTCGGTAAGCCAATCATCGCGGTCGTAAACTCTTTCACTCAATTCGTACCAGGCCACGTTCACCTTAAAGATATGGGTCAACTGGTTGCGGGTGAAATCGAGAAAGCGGGCGGTATCGCTAAAGAATTCAACACCATCGCAGTGGATGATGGTATCGCAATGGGTCACGGCGGCATGCTCTACTCACTGCCATCACGTGAGCTTATCGCAGACTCAGTAGAGTACATGGTGAATGCGCACTGCGCAGATGCAATGGTTTGTATCTCTAACTGTGACAAAATCACTCCGGGAATGATGATGGCTGCAATGCGCCTAAACATCCCAGTGATCTTTGTTTCTGGCGGCCCAATGGAAGCGGGTAAAACCAAGCTTTCCGATCAAATCATCAAGCTAGACCTTGTTGATGCAATGATTCAAGGTGCCGATCCAACGATTTCAGATGAGCAAAGTGAGCAAGTAGAGCGTTCTGCATGTCCGACATGTGGTTCTTGTTCAGGCATGTTCACGGCGAACTCAATGAACTGTCTAACTGAAGCACTTGGCCTATCTCAGCCTGGTAACGGTTCTATGTTAGCAACGCACGCTGACCGTGAAGAACTATTCATCAATGCTGGTAAGCGCATCGTTGACCTAACCAAGCGTTACTACGAGCAAGATGACGAATCAGCACTGCCTCGTAACATCGCAAACCGCGCAGCATTTGAAAACGCGATGGCGCTGGATATCGCGATGGGCGGTTCTAGTAATACCGTTCTTCACCTATTGGCTTCTGCTCAAGAAGGTGAGATTGATTTTGATATGGGTGATATCGACGAGATGTCTCGCCGCGTTCCACACCTATGTAAGGTTGCACCTTCAACACCTAAATACCACATGGAAGACGTTCACCGAGCTGGTGGTGTAATGGCTATCCTAGGTGAACTAGACCGTGCTGGCCTACTGAACAACCAGACTCGCACCGTGCTTGGTCTAAGCATGCAAGAGCAGCTAGCTCAATACGACATCATGCAGACAGAAGACGAAGCAGTACTTAAGTTCTTCCGTGCTGGTCCTGCTGGTATTCGTACTACCAAAGCATTCTCGCAAGACTGCCGTTGGGATCGTCTTGATGACGACCGTAAAGAAGGTTGTATCCGTACCAAAGAGAACGCATTCAGCCAAGAAGGTGGTCTAGCAGTACTTTCGGGTAACATCGCCGTTGATGGCTGTATCGTTAAGACGGCAGGTGTTGATGAAGAGAACCTGAAATTCCAAGGCCCAGCTATCGTATTTGAAAGCCAAGACAGTGCCGTTGATGGCATCTTAGGCGGCAAAGTGAAATCGGGCGAAGTGGTTGTTATTCGTTACGAAGGTCCTAAAGGTGGCCCGGGCATGCAAGAGATGCTTTACCCAACTACTTATCTAAAATCGATGGGCCTAGGCAAGTCATGTGCACTGCTAACAGATGGTCGTTTCTCGGGTGGTACTTCGGGTCTGTCTATCGGTCACGCTTCTCCAGAAGCAGCAAGTGGCGGTGTGATTGGTCTAGTAAACACTGGCGACATCATAACTATCGACATCCCTAGCCGCTCAATCACACTTGATGTGCCTGAAGCCGAGCTTGAAGAACGTCGTGTTAAGCAAGACGCACTAGGCTGGAAACCAGAAAACCGTCAGCGTGAAGTGTCTTTCGCACTGAAAGCTTACGCAAGCATGGCAACCAGTGCCGACAAAGGCGCCGTGCGTGATAAGTCTAAGCTTGAGGGCTAATCTATGAGTGATGACACGGTCAGTCCCGTAAAACAAACTGGCGCAGATTATCTGCGTCAGATCCTGAGAGCGCCAGTTTACGAAGCGGCAATAGTGACACCTCTGCAAGAGATGCCTCGCTTAAGCGCTCGTATTGGTAATCAGGTTCAGCTAAAGCGTGAAGACCGTCAGCCGGTCCACTCGTTCAAGCTACGTGGTGCCTACAACATGGTATCAAGCCTTTCAGAGCAACAGAAAGCTGCCGGTGTGATTGCTGCATCGGCGGGTAATCATGCTCAAGGTATGGCGCTGTCCGGTTCTAAACTTGGTATTCAAACCACGATCGTGATGCCAAAAACCACTCCTGATATCAAGGTTGATGCGGTACGTGGCTTTGGTGGTAACGTGGTTCTGCACGGCAGCAACTTTGATGAAGCTAAGGCAGAAGCTGAACGTCTTTCTGCTGAACACGGCTATACCTTTGTGCCTCCATTCGATCACCCATTGGTGATCGCAGGGCAAGGAACCATGGGTATGGAGATGCTTCAGCAGAATGGTCACATGGATTACATCTTTGTGCCTGTCGGTGGTGGTGGCTTAGCTGCGGGTGTTGCAGTGCTGGTTAAACAACTGATGCCAGAAATCAAAGTCATCGCGGTTGAGCCTGAAGACTCGTCTTGCTTGAAAGCGGCACTGGATGCCGGTGAACCTGTGGTTCTTGACCAAGTAAGTATGTTTGCCGATGGCGTCGCGGTTAAGCGCATTGGTGAAGAGACATTCCGCCTATGTCAGCAATACATCGATGGCCACATTGCCGTATCTAGCGATGAGATCTGCTCAGCGGTGAAAGACATCTTTGAAGACACTCGTGCGATTGCCGAACCTTCAGGAGCGCTTGCTCTGGCTGGCTTGAAAAAGTTTGCTGAGCAGAACCAACTGCAAGGCAAGCAACTGGCGACAGTACTGTCTGGTGCTAACACCAACTTCCACGGTCTGCGCTATGTGTCTGAACGTTGTGAGTTAGGTGAGAAGCGAGAAGGTTTGCTTGCGGTGACTATCCCTGAGCGACAAGGGGCATTCCTAGAGTTCTGCAATATTATTGGTGGCCGAGCGGTGACGGAGTTTAACTACCGCCACAACGACGAAAGCCTAGCGAATATCTTCGTTGGTGTACGCCTGCAAGGTGGTCAGGAAGAGCTTGAGCACATCATCAATGACCTACGTGAGGGCGGTTATCCAGTGGTCGACCTTTCTGATGATGAGATGGCAAAACTGCACATTCGTTACATGATTGGCGGAAAACCATCAAAACCATTGAAAGAACGCCTATACAGCTTCGAGTTTCCGGAATACCCAGGTGCCTTAATTAAGTTCCTTGATACCTTAGGTACCCACTGGAACATCAGCCTATTCAACTATCGTAACCACGGTGCCGATTACGGTCGTGTATTGTGTGGCTTCGAACTTGGCGATGATGATTTAGCTCAGTTCTCAACACATTTACGAGAGCTTGGTTATCAGTGTAAAGATGAAACCGATAACCCTTCTTACAAGTTCTTCTTGTCTTAAGAATTAAGCTATCGAACCAAAAAGAGCGAGTTTTTACTCGCTCTTTTTATTGGTGCCCATTCAGAACAAGCGCCAAAAAGATCTCTTTCAAATGTATCATTAGATCGCCTTGCGATGATCCAACCAATCTTGATGAAGTTGTTCACTTGATCCTAGGTACTTCACCATCCATTCGATCAACTTATGGTTGTCATCTTTTCGCCAAACTAAACAGCAATGACTCTGCGGGCTTGGTTCTGGCAAGATTTTCTCCACCAGCAAGCCTTGTTCAATAATAGGCGCGGCGATATGTCTTGGCATGTAGCCTACTCCAACGCCGTTCTTGAGGCACTCAATCGCGCTGTACCAGTTGGGTAATAACAAACGCCTTTGGTTGCCATAGTGACCAGTGTGACGCTTAGGTAGCACACTAGAGGTATCATCCAAACAGATTGCAGGAAACTGACTCACAAACTCTTCATTGAGGTTTTGCTCTCGCACGCACGGGTGGCTTGGCGACATCACAAACGCCCAGTCCAAGCGCCCCATGTCTTTCACCTCAAAATCTCCACCGACCGGAATCGCAGAAGTAGCACCAATCACGATGTCCGCCCTACCCTGAGCGATAGCTTCCCAAGAGCCGTTGAACACCTCCATGTTGATCTGGAGCTCTGCAAACTCAAAGGTTTGATAGAACTCTTCAATCATAGGCTTCATCTTATCGAGCTTAACCACGTTATCGAGCGTCAGGCGCAAGGTTTTCTTCCAGCCACGAGCAGCCCGTCGCGTCTGGGCACTGACCTCTTCCATTTGTCTGAGCAGCGCACGTGCCTCTTCAATGAACAGTTCGCCCGCGGGCGTTAGCTCTACCTTTCTCGGTAAACGCCTGAAAAGTAAAACATCCAATTCTTGCTCGACCTGCCTAACACCATAGCTGATCGCTGATGGTACTTTGTGCAATTGTTCCGCAGCAGCAGTAAAGCTACCTAAGCGAGCAACCGTATCGAGCATTTCCAGAGAGGATTTAGAGAACATAAGCCTTCAAATTTTTTGATTGATAACCACATATTTTAGCGTTTTATTTTATCATGTCTGAAAAATAGAATGTCAGCATAAATAAACAGGGGCTTTAACTTCTGTCTATCAAACAATTTTTTTGATGATAAATACATCACTACTTTTAGCTTAATGGCATCTTATGAATATTTCTAAATTTCAATTGGTCTACCTTGCAGTACTTTCAATGCTTGGTTTTATTGCGACCGATATGTACCTTCCTGCATTTAAGGCGAT
This sequence comes from Vibrio pomeroyi, assembly GCA_041879425.1. Lineage (NCBI taxonomy): Bacteria > Pseudomonadati > Pseudomonadota > Gammaproteobacteria > Vibrionales > Vibrionaceae > Vibrio > Vibrio pomeroyi. The sequence continues at coordinate 3,590,553 of CP090854.1, forward strand.
GGAGATCGATTTCGCAACCGGTCCAGAGCAAATCGCGCTGTCTCTAACGGTGTTCCTTGGTGGTATGGCTATGGGCCAGCTTCTTTGGGGTCTGGCGAGTGACAAATTCGGTCACCGCAATACGCTAGCGGTTGGTCTTGTTATCTTTACTGCGGCTTCATTCGGCTTAGCATTCAGCACCGAGGTATGGCACCTACTGACACTGCGCTTCATTCAAGCGATCGGTGTATGTGCACCTGCAGTAATTTGGCAAGCAATGGTGATTAAGCGTTACTCTCAGAGCAGCAGCCAACAAATTTTTGCAACCATCATGCCTTTGGTTGCCCTATCTCCAGCATTAGCACCTCAACTTGGTGTACTACTGGCAGACAACTTCGGCTGGCACAGTATCTTCATCACATTAACGCTGATGGGTGCACTGCTGGTAGCAACAACGATGGCTCAACCTAAGGAAGCGCCAGAGGTAAAACAAACATCTATCAAAACAGATATTAAGACACTAATTAAATCAAAGCCTTACATGGGTAATGTATTGATGTTTGCATCAGCTTCAGCAGCATTCTTCGCTTACCTAACGGGTATGCCAGAGATCATGGCTCAGCTAGGTTATGAAGCAAAAGACATCGGCTTAAGCTTTATCCCACAAACGATCGCCTTTATGGCAGGTGGTTACTTCGGTAAGCAAGCAGTGAAAAAGTATGGTGATGGCGTTGTACTAAGAAATCTTATCGGTTTGTTCAGCGTTGCTGCAATGCTTATCTTCATCGCATCACAGTGGGAACTGACATCAATCTGGCCACTACTAGCACCTTTCTGTTTGATTGCTGTAGCAAATGGCGCACTTTATCCAATCGTCGTAAACCGTGCCCTATCAAGCGCGAAGCAAAGCCCAGCAACAGCGGCAGGCCTACAGAACAGTCTGCAAATCAGCATCAGTAGCTTATCAAGTGCATTGGTAGCTGCAATGGCTAGCCAAGCACTAAGTGCAACGGGTATCGCGGTTGTGATTTGTTTAGGTGCATTGTGGGTTGGCTACATTATTTCGAACAAAGAGTTGTCTGAACACTTCGCAACACCAGATAACTCTCGAGTAGTAGCCGACGAGAAGCAAGACTAGTTCCTTGTTTAGCGGAAACAAAAAAGAGCGAGATTACTCGCTCTTTTTTTATGTCTGAATTTCACTTCTACTTATTTAGCAGCAACTTCCCCATCGACCACTTCTAACGCTGGCGCTTTATGACGGCTGTATTCATCATAGTTAACCACTCGGCTACGCCCCATGTCTTTGGCCATGTAGAGTGCGTTGTCGGCCATCTTAACCAGAGATTCTGTATCAGAAGCTGGCTTAGGATAAGTCGCCACACCAATTGAAACCCCAAGCTGACCTAGCGATAGGCCTTTGTGTTCAAGGTGCATCGAACGCACAGCATCACACAGCGTTTGACCAAACTCGGTCGCTTGCTGCATAGTGTAATGAGGAAGCAGCACAGCTAACTCTTCACCACCCAATCGACAAGCAATCTCATCTTCACTCACACTCTGTTTAAGTAGCGCACTGATCTCTTTCAACACGAAGTCACCCGCATCATGACCAAAGTTGTCATTGAAGCGTTTGAAGTGATCCAAATCGAGCATCAATAGCGATAATGGTTGTTCGCTGGTGGCCGAATTCATCGAATGCTCTTCCAATTTCTGCTCGAAGAAGCGACGGTTGAACAGCCCTGTTAGTGGATCGCTTAATGCCTGTGAGCGAAGCTTCTCTTGTAGGCTCAAGTTAGCCAATGCCAAGCCTAGATGCTCTGAAACACTGAAAGCCAACTGTTCGGTAATAGGATCAATCTTGATATCACCGACACCGAAGTACAGGTGCATGATGCCAATGGTATTGCCATGCGCCGTCAACGGAATACAAAGGGTTTGGTTGTTTTCCATCTCATGCATGTGACCACAGGTTAGAGAGTGGAAGTCATCATTCGATTGATGAGCACGCCCTTTACGTAGAGACCAACATTCTTCCGGCGCAAAGCTCGCACTTCCAGGCCAAGTCTCGCCCCAATCTAGCTGAGTGATCAACTGGTTACGTGATGCGCGCATCAGAGAAACACTGCCGTTCACGTTACCAAGGATTCGCGGCAAAATATCAGAAACAATCTGTTGTGCTTCGACCATGTTATTACACGCCGCAAGCATGTTCGCTAAGCGGTGCATCAGTTCAATTTCATGAGTTCTCTGGCGAATACGTTCGTCTTGTTTCTTCTGCTCTTCTTCAACTTTATGAACGATCTGGCGGTTACTTACATAAGAAGTACCGATTAGGAAGCTCAAACTCAATACGACCATCCCGATCAGAATGCCCATCAATTGGAAGTTCATCTGTTTAAGTTGGTGCATCGGTGAGGAGATCACTATAACGAAGCTGTTATCGTTGATCGTCTCTTTATGGGAGTAATAGATGCGATCGACAGAGGTAACGGTACTAAAGCGTACATCACTACCAAGCCCGGTTTTCAGAGCTTGCTGAAACTCAGGACGATCACTGTGGTTTTCAACACCCGCTAGTGCATGGTCAGATAAATCGGTATCGCCAATCACAACACCGTCGAGGTTAATAACCTGAATTCTCAACCGTGTATTGGCTTGCGTCAGGTTGCCAATATAATCATCAACATCCACTCCGGCCGTAAACAAACTGCTGTCTTCACGTATTTCATAAACGACATCAGACATCAAAGATACTAAGTGGTTACGTTCGTTCTCTACCACTAACTTTTCCAAGGTGATGTAGAAGCCATACAGGCCCACAAGCATTGAAAAAGATAAAATAACGATTGGCAGGGTCTGCCATTTTTTATCGACGAGTCTCACTGTATGTTTACTTCCATTTTACAGAACTACTGCCCGAATAGTAACAATCTTCCTCCAAAATACAATTAGGAAATAGATTATTTTTTTGTCAGTAAATGATGACAAAAAAGCCAGCAACGTAAGTTGCTGGCTTTCACAAGAATCAAACTTTAGATATTAGAAGATTACTTCTTCTTTGGGCGCTGCCAATCTGCAATCTTGCGCTCTTTCGCACGACTGATAACCAGTTCATTCTCAGAAACATCGCGTGTTACCGTAGAGCCAGCACCAACAGTTGCGCCGTTGCCAATGGTAACAGGAGCGATTAATTGGCTATCTGAACCAACGAATACGTCGTCGCCAATGATGGTCTTAAATTTGTTTTCACCGTCGTAGTTACAAGTAATCGCACCCGCACCTACGTTTACGCGCTGACCAATTTCAGCATCACCGAGATATGTTAGGTGGTTCGCTTTAGAACCCTCACCAAGGCGAGTATTCTTCACTTCTACAAAGTTACCCACGTGCGAGTTGTTACGCATATCCGCACCTGGGCGTAGACGAGTGAAAGGACCAACAGTACAGTCTTCACCCACTGTAGCACCTTCAATTACGCTGTATGGACGAACGATGGTGTTGTCATCAATCTCACAGTCTTTCAATACACAGCCCGTGCCGATAACCACGTTATCGCCGATGCTTACGCTGCCTTCAATGATAACGTTAGTATCAATCTCAACATCCATACCACACTGAAGCTCACCGCGTAGGTCAAAGCGGCTTGGATCACGTAGCATTACACCTTGCTTCAATAGCTTGTCTGCTTGCTCAGCTTGGTAAGCACGCTCTAAACGAGCCAGTTGAGAACGGTCGTTAACGCCTTCAACTTCAATCGGGCTTACAGGGTGTACCGCTTCTACCGCACGACCTTCATCGTGAGCTGCTGCAATAACGTCAGTCAGGTAGTATTCACCTTGTGCGTTGTCATTGCTTAGACCAGATAACCAACGCTTAAGATCGCCACCTGTCGCTACCATAACGCCAGTGTTGATCTCTTTGATAAGCTTCTGCTCATCGGTTGCATCTTTTTGCTCAACGATAGCCACTACAGGGCCATTGCGACGAATAATACGGCCGTAGCCCATTGGGTTGTCTAGCACGACCGTTAGCAGCGCAATGCCACCGTTTGGTTGAGCGTCTAATAGGTTTTCAATGGTATCTGGTGAGATAAGAGGCACATCACCGTACAGCACCAGTACCTTTTCATCATCAGCGAAGTGCGCAGATGCCTGATCAACCGCGTGGCCAGTACCTAGCTGCTCAGCTTGCAGAGCCCAATTTACAGATTCTTCAGCTAAGGTTGCCTTCATCTGATCACCACCATGGCCGTAAACCAAGTGGATATTTTGAGCGCCAAGACCATTACACGTATCGATAACATGTTTCACCATCGGCTTACCCGCAAGCGTGTGCAGAACCTTTGGTGTGTTTGAATACATGCGAGTGCCTTTGCCCGCCGCGAGAATTACCGCGCTAAACTTCATTGTAAACCTATCCAACGTTATTTTTATTAAGCCGATATTGTAACCGTTTTTGGGCAAAAAATTAAATCGTAATAACCATTTAACCGTTAGTGATATGTAAAAGGAACATTTTTGATAATCTAAAAATGCAAAAAGGCGACCCGTAGGTCGCCTTTATCTCAGAGTCGGTCATCTTATAAAAGATTAACGACGCTGTTTTGTCAGTTCGATAACTCGTAACTGAGCAATGGCTTTAGCCAGTTCACCGGCCGCTTGTGCGAAGTCTATGTCGCCATGCTGATTTTGGATATTCTCCACAGCCTTGCGCTTAGCTTCTTCCGCCTTTGCTGCGTCTAGTTCTTCACCACGGATAGCTGTATCAGCCAGTACAGTCGCTGTACCAGGCTGAACTTCTACCATACCACCAGAAACATAAATGATTTCTTCGTGGCCGTGCTGCTTAACAATACGCACCATACCAGGCTTGATAGCGGTCAGCAGTGGAGTGTGACCATGGAAAATACCAAGTTCACCCTCACTACCGGTCACCTGAAACGTCTCAACAAGACCAGAGAAAAGTTGTTTCTCTGCACTTACAACGTCTAGGTGAAAGGTTATTGCTGCCATATCGCCTCCTAGTTAGCCTTATAGCTTCTTAGCATTCTCAATAGCTTCGTCAATTGCACCACAGTACATGAACGCTTGCTCTGGAATGTCATCGTATTCACCAGATAGAAGACCTTGGAAGCCACGTAGAGTCTCTTTAAGAGGTACGTAAACGCCTGGGTCACCTGTAAATACTTCCGCTACGTGGTAAGGCTGAGTTAGGAACTTCTCAATCTTACGAGCACGAGATACAACTTGCTTATCTTCTTCAGATAGCTCGTCCATACCTAGGATAGCAATGATATCTTTCAGCTCTTTATAGCGCTGAAGAGTAGACTGAACGCCACGAGCGATGTCGTAGTGCTCTTGTCCAACTACCAATGGATCCAGTTGACGTGAAGTAGAATCTAGCGGGTCGATCGCTGGGTATAGACCCATAGATGCGATGTTACGGTTAAGTACAACCGTTGCATCCAAGTGAGCGAACGTTGTTGCTGGAGACGGGTCAGTCAAGTCATCCGCTGGTACGTATACCGCCTGTACAGACGTGATAGAACCAGATTTAGTTGACGTGATACGCTCTTGTAGAACACCCATTTCTTCAGCTAGCGTAGGTTGGTAACCTACCGCAGAAGGCATACGACCTAGAAGTGCTGATACTTCAGTACCTGCTAGTGTGTAACGGTAGATGTTATCAACGAACAGTAGAACGTCACGACCTTCGTCACGGAAACGCTCTGCCATTGTTAGACCAGTCAGTGCAACACGTAGACGGTTACCTGGTGGCTCGTTCATCTGACCGTAAACCATCGCTACTTTTGATTCTTCAGGTTTTTCAACGTTTACAACGCCAGCTTCCTGCATCTCAAAGTAGAAATCGTTACCTTCACGAGTACGCTCACCTACACCTGCGAATACAGATAGGCCTGAGTGTTGAAGTGCGATGTTGTTGATAAGTTCCATCATGTTAACGGTCTTACCTACACCAGCACCACCGAATAGACCGATTTTACCACCCTTAGCGAATGGACAAATCAAGTCGATTACTTTAACACCAGTTTCTAGAAGAGCTGTCTCGTTAGACTGCTCTTCGTAGCTTGGAGCTTCACGGTGAATTGCGTAATGCTCTTCAGCACCGATTTCACCACACTCATCAATCGCGTCACCTAGGACGTTCATGATACGACCCAATGTCTTAGTACCTACTGGTACTGAGATTGGAGCGCCAGTATTTTCAACTGTCAAACCACGACGTAAACCATCAGAGCTACCCATTACGATTGCGCGAACTACGCCACCGCCAAGTTGTTGCTGAACTTCAAGAACTAGACGTTCTTGTACTTCATTAACATTCAGAGCGTCGTATACACGAGGTACTTCACCCTGTGGGAACTCTACGTCGACTACCGCACCGATGATCTGTACGATCTTACCTGTAGCCATCGTTAATCCTCTAACTATTTAGTTTTACCTAAGCTTAAACCGCAGCTGCGCCTGAAACGATCTCAGAAAGTTCTTGTGTAATCGCCGCTTGACGCGCTTTGTTGTACACAAGTTCTAAGTCATCAATAATGTCACCAGCGTTATCTGTTGCTGATTTCATAGCAATCATTCGAGCCGCTTGCTCACAAGCAAGGTTCTCGACCACACCTTGATATACTTGAGATTCGACGTAGCGAACCAGTAGTGCATCTAGTAGTGGTTTTGGCTCAGGCTCATAAATGTAGTCCCAAGCATGATCGCGTTTCATGTCTTCGCTGTCTGATTTAGGCAAAGGAAGTAATTGATCGATCGTTGGTTCTTGTACCATAGTGTTTTCAAACTTGTTGAACACTACGAACAGGCGATCTAATTCGCCTTCATCATATTTCTTCAGCATAACGCTTACAGAGCCAATCAAGTCTTCAAGGCTTGGGCGATCGCCCAGTCCAGAAACTTGAGCTGCTACTTTCGCGCCGCTGTTGTTGAAAAATGCTGTTGCTTTAGAACCTACAATTGCAAGCTCCACATCAGCACCTTTCTCAGACCAATCTTTCATGTCGTTCATGGCTTTCTTGAACAAGTTAATGTTCAAACCACCACAAAGACCACGGTCTGTAGAAACGATGATGTAACCAACACGTTTGGCTTCACGTTCCTCAAGATAAGGATGCTTATACTCGAGGCTACCATTAGCCAAATGACCGATCACTTTACGCATTGTTTCTGCATATGGACGAGTAGCTTCCATTGCGTCTTGAGAACGACGCATTTTTGAAGCTGCTACCATTTCCATTGCTTTCGTAATCTTCTGTGTGCTTTTAACACTACCGATTTTATTACGTATCTCTTTTGCGCCGGCCATCGTTACTCTCCGTTAATGGTATGAGGTGGCCCTAAGACCACCCACCAATTACCAGGTCTGGGTTGCCTTGAAATCGTCAACAAGCTTCTTCAGCTCAGCTTCGATTTCTTTATTGAAAGCACCCGTTGTGTCGATCTGTGTTGCTAGATCGGCATATTGACCACGAGCAAACGACAGTAAAGCAGCTTCAAAGTCTAGAACTTTAGAAAGTTCAACGTCTTGAAGGTATCCACGCTCTGCAGCGAAGATTACTAGAGCTTGGTCAAATACAGACATAGGAGCGTATTGCTTCTGCTTCATCAGTTCTGTAACTTTTTGACCGTGGTCTAGCTGCTTCTTAGTCGCTTCATCAAGATCCGATGAGAACTGTGCAAATGCTGCAAGTTCACGGTATTGAGCTAGTGCAGTACGGATACCGCCAGATAGCTTCTTGATGATTTTAGTCTGCGCCGAACCACCTACACGAGAAACTGAGATACCTGGGTCAACAGCTGGACGTACGCCCGCGTTGAATAGCTCAGTTTGTAGGAAGATCTGACCATCAGTAATCGAGATTACGTTCGTTGGTACGAATGCAGATACGTCACCAGCTTGCGTTTCGATGATAGGAAGAGCAGTTAAAGAACCAGTCTTGCCTTTCACTTCGCCGTTAGTGAACTTCTCTACGTATACTTCGCTTACACGAGCAGCACGCTCTAGTAGACGAGAGTGAAGGTAGAAAACATCACCTGGGAACGCTTCACGACCTGGTGGACGCTTAAGTAGTAGCGAGATTTGACGGTAAGCTACAGCTTGCTTAGATAGATCATCATAAACAATCAGTGCATCTTCACCGCGATCACGGAAGTATTCACCCATCGCACAACCTGCGTATGGCGCTAGGTATTGTAGCGCTGCAGATTCAGAAGCCGATGCAACAACAACAACAGTGTTTGCTAGTGCGCCGTGCTCTTCTAGTTTGCGAACTACGTTAGCAATAGTCGACGCTTTTTGGCCGATAGCTACGTAGATAGAGAAAATACCAGAATCTTTTTGGTTAATAATCGCATCGATCGCCATTGCTGTTTTACCAGTCTGACGGTCACCGATTACTAGTTCACGTTGACCACGACCGATAGGGATCATTGAGTCAACTGACTTGTAACCAGTTTGAACAGGTTGATCTACCGATTTACGGTCGATTACACCTGGTGCAATAATTTCTACAGGCGAAGTTAGTTTCGCTTCGATAGGACCTTTACCATCAATTGGCTCACCTAGTGTGTTTACAACACGACCAAGCATTTCTGGACCTACTGGTACTTCTAGAATACGACCAGTACCTGTAACTTTCATGCCTTCCTGTAGGTCAGCATATGGGCCCATTACAACAGCACCAACCGAATCACGGTTCAAGTTAAGTGCTAGCGCGTAACGGCCACCCGGTAGTTCAATCATTTCACCTTGCATCACGTCCGCTAGGCCGTGAATGCTAAGGATTCCATCGCTTACCGAAACGATAGTACCTTCATTGCGAGCTTCACTAACAACGTCGAAAGATTCAATACGTTGTTTAATTAGATCGCTAATTTCAGTGGAATTAAGTTGCATGCTCCAATCCCCATTAAGACTGCAATGCATCGCTCAGGCGGTCTAAACGACTGCGCGCTGAGTTATCGATGACTAGGTCTCCGGCTCGAATAATAACTCCACTAAGTAGAGTCTCATCTATACTGCAATTCAGCTGAACTTTGCGCGCTAAGCGCTGTTCCAATTTGCTGCTGATATCTGCGCGTTGTTCTTCAGAAAGTTCAACCGCTGAAGTCACTTCAACGTCGATCTCTTTCTCATACTCTTTCTTGAGTATAAAGAACTCTTTGCAAACATCAGGAAAAGCCATTAAGCGGCCATTCTCTGCCATCACTTTAATTAAGTTCTGACCGAATTCATCAAATTGTTCGCCACAAATTACAATGAATACTTCAGCTAATTTTTCAGCAGTCATAGAACCGCTTAATAAATTATGAACATCATCATTTTGTGCCACTTCGGCAGCAAAAGTAAGCATCTGACCCCATTGGTCTAGCTCACCTTTATCTACCGCAAAGTCAAACGCTGCTTTAGCATAGGGGCGTGCGATTGTAGTCAAATCAGACATATACAGCCCCTTGCTTTAAAGTTTTGCAGTAATGTTGTTAAGAAGATCATCGTGTACATCTTTATCGATAGTACGTTCAAGGATTTTCTCAGCACCAGCTATAGCCAGAGTTGCGACTTGTTTGCGCAGGTCATCACGGGCACGTGTGCGCTCAGCTTCAATTTCTGCTTCAGCTTGCGCTAAGATCTTCTGGCGTTCTGCCTGAGCCTCTTCGCGAGCTTCATCAATAATTTGAGCTTTACGTTTGTTTGCCTGTTCAATAACCTCAGTTGCAGTGCGCTTTGCTTCTTTCATTTGCTCAGAAGCGTTGGCTTGTGCCAGGTTCAAGTCTTTAGCAGCGCGTTCAGCGGCTACTAGACCGTCAGCAATTTTCTTCTGACGCTCTTCAATTGCTTGCATAATTGGTGGCCATACATATTTCATGCAGAACCAAACAAAAAGTGAAAAAGCAATTGCTTGACCTAACAGAGTTGCGTTCATATTCACAACAGCTACCCCTCGTTAAGAATCAACTACAAAAATTTAATTAACTATTGAGAGTTAATTAGCCTGCTAGTTGACCAACAAATGGGTTAGCAAACGTGAATAGTAGTGCGATTACGATACCGATCATTGGAACAGCATCCAGTAGACCAGCGATGATGAACATCTTAACTTGTAGCATTGGAGCCATTTCAGGTTGACGCGCAGCGCCTTCTAGGAATTTACCACCAAGAATAGCAAAACCAATTGCAGTACCTACGGCACAAAGACCAACAATAATAGCAACAGCGATTGCTGAAAAACTTAGTACAGTTTCCATTTACGTTCTCCGATTAACATTAATAGTTAGAATAAAGCTTAAAAATTTTTTTTAGTGATCACTATCTTCATGAGCCATTGATAAGTAAACGATTGTCAACATCATGAAAACAAACGCTTGAATCAAAATAACCAAGATATGGAAGATAGCCCAAGGTAGTGCACCTACCCATTGTAAGTACCACGGTAGCATTGCCGCGATAAGAATAAACACCACCTCACCCGCAAACATATTACCAAATAAACGCATACCTAGAGATAATGGCTTCGCTAATAACGAAATTACCTCAAGTACCAAGTTAAATGGAATCATGATTGGGTGATTAAATGGATGCAGTGCCAATTCTTTAGCAAATCCGCCTAGGCCTTTCACTTTGATGCTGTAGTAGATCATCAGAGCAAAAACACCCAAAGCCATTGCCATGGTTATATTTACATCAGCTGTAGGAACCACTTTCAAGTAAGGGATACCTAGCCAATGCTCTGCAGGATATGGTAAGAAATCGATAGGCACTAAGTCCATCAAGTTCATTAAGATAATCCAGCAGAATATAGTCAGTGCTAGTGGGGCAATCAGAGGGTTGCGGCCATGGAAAGTTTCTTTAACGTTGTCGCCAACGAATTCCACTACCATTTCAACAAAACACTGAAGCTTACCAGGTACACCTACTGTTGCTTTCTTAGCGACTGAGCGAAAAACCCAAAGGAATAACATCCCTGTCAACACCGAAAAAAACAGACTGTCTATATGTACGTTCCAGAAACTTGTCTCCTCTACAAGACCAAACTTAGCTAAAGAAAGGTTTTGTAAGTGGTGCTCAATGTATCCGGATGCTGTTGGCGCAGCCATAACTCATCCTATTTTTTATTGTTAATGAAAAGCACTGGCGCAAAGATATTAATACCTAGAACCAGTAAATAGGTCAGTTTGAGGGGAACTAATTCCACCTGCATATACATGTAGACAATAGAGAATAGTAGAACTGTGATAAGGATTTTTAGCGCTTCGCCTGCATAGAACGACGCCGCAACTAACTTAGTTGCGCGAGCTCCACTAAATAGGAAAGCACACACACAAAAAACTGCATTTGCGATGACAAAAATACCGCCACCGATTAATGCAGCAAAACCCCAATCAGGATTAACAGCTAAACCTAACCCTATCGCCACTAATATAACCGCGCTAAGCTCGATCAATAACATTTGCTTTGCAAGCACTCGTCCTGGTCTTGCTAACGCCGCTACCATGTATTCGTTCCTCTTTTAAGCCTTCTTTACTACTCGCTTAAAAGCGTGCTGAGAAATTGGCGAAAATTATACGTTCAGCCAAATTGATTGCAATAACAATGCAGCAATCATTTACATTTTTGTATACAAACCTACAACTTTTGTACGAAATTACTTGTTTATTACATAATTGACCTAAATCAATTATCTCATTTAGTACTCTAGTTTAGCAATAAGTTGCTCTAATTTGTGAGGCTCATCAAGAGTAATTGTCACTTTTGACTTACCGCTAACAGAACGAGTAACTGAAACGTTTGCTTGCAATTTTTCCGTGAGTCTTCGCGAAAGTTCGATAGCTTCTGTATCTTCAGGCTTCGATTCCGGTTCAACGTCTGGTTTTAAGCACTTTTTGACAAGTTGCTCAGTTTGACGCACGGTCATTTTTTTGGTTGCCGCTGTGTTTGCCGCTTCAACCTGGGTATCACCCTCTAGCGCAAGCAGTGCTCGAGCATGCCCCATTTCCAGTTGTTTATTGGAAACTAAACCTTTTACTTCATTTTCGAGCTGATTTAGACGTAATAAGTTACTAACCGTCGCTCTCGATTTACCGATCACATCAGCGACTTGTTGGTGCGTCAGTTCAAATTCGTTCTGTAGGCGCTCTAGCGCTTGTGATTCTTCGATAACATTCAGGTCTTCACGCTGAATATTCTCGATCAATGCCATCGCAATCGCGGCTTTGTCTTCCACTCGCTTGATCAAACATGGCACTTGTTTTAGGCCAGCTTGACGAGCTGCTCTCCAACGACGCTCACCAGCGATGATCTCAAACTGGTCGTGTGCTAAAGGGCGTACTACTATTGGCTGAATAATGCCTTGAGACTGGATTGAAGCGGCTAGTTCTTCTAGCGCTTCAGGCGCAATATCCTTACGCGGTTGATAAACACCTGGCTTCAAGCAACCAACAGCCAGTTCTGTTAACTCTCCATCAGCCGATAACGCCTGACTATGAGAAGCAACTTGCTGTTTTTCACGAGCCAACGAGCTAGTTGCAAGCAATGCATCTAGCCCCTTTCCTAAACCACGCTTAGACATTGAGCGAATTCCTTTGGTTAGACCTATACTGGGACTTCTTCACGACGCAACATTTCGCCTGCCAGAGCAAGGTATGCTTTAGCACCTGCGGAATATTTGTCGTAGTACATTGCTGGCTTGCCATGACTTGGCGCTTCTGCCAGACGCACATTTCTAGGGATCACAGTTCGGTAGACTTTGCTACCGAAGTGTTTTTTGAGTTGATCAGATACTTCGTTCGATAAGCGGTTTCGAGGATCATACATAGTACGCAGAAGACCTTCGATCTTCAGGTTCTCGTTAACAACCGCAGCGAGCTTACTGATGGTATCCATCAACGCAGTCAAACCTTCCAGAGCAAAGTATTCACATTGCATCGGAACTAACACGGAGTCGGCCGCAGCCATCGCGTTAATTGTAAGAAGATTTAGAGAAGGTGGGCAATCAATAAAGATGAAATCATAATTATCGCGAATGGATGCCAGTGCATTCTTAAGGCGAACTTCGCGAGCAAAGACTTCCATCAGCTTGATTTCTGCCGCAGTAACATCACCGTTAGCGGCGATGAGGTCGTAATTGCCAGATGTACTTCGACAAACTACCTCATCAAATGGGGTGTCTTCAACTAGCAAATCGTAAGCAGTTGCTTCAACTTGATACTTGTCGACACCGCTCGCCATAGTGGCATTACCTTGAGGATCGAGGTCAACAACCAATATCTTGCGTTTTGTTGCCGCCATTGATGCTGCTAAATTAATGCAAGTTGTTGTTTTTCCTACGCCGCCCTTCTGGTTGGCAATTGCTACGATTCTACCCACTATGGCCTCGCTGATTATCCCTGACGCGATAAAGTTACTAGATGACGCTCTCCATCAAGCTCTGGCACTTGCAAAGCTTTAATGTCTGTCACTGAACACCATTCAGGTAACAGGTCGATTTCATCTCTAGGATGTTGTCCCTTAAGAGCCAAAAATACACCGGATTGCTCTTTAGGTAAATGGTGACACCACTCTACCATGTCTGTCATTGATGCAAATGCACGACTGAGCACTGCATCAAACTTTTCTTCAGGTTGAAACTCTTCAACACGACTTTGAACCGGCACAACGTTGTCGATACCCAACTCATGAATCACCTGTTTGATAAAACGAATACGCTTACCCAGGCTATCTAACAAGTAAAACTCGCAGTCAGGATTCATGATTGAGAGCGGAATCCCAGGAAGACCAGGGCCAGTGCCAACGTCAATAAAGCGCTTACCTTGTAAGTGAGTGCTAACAATGATGCTATCTAAGATATGTTTCACCATCATTTCTAGCGGATCACGAACTGACGTTAGGTTATAAGCCTTGTTCCATTTGTTTAGTAACTCAACGTAGCCAACCAATTGGCCACGTTGTTTTTCAGATACTTCTAATTCAGTCTGGCCAATCAGGTGATCCAGTTTCTCGCGTAATGCGCTCATTATGCTTCCTCACCTTTTTTTAATAGGCCGTGCTTTTTCAGGTAAACCAACAAAATTGAGATTGCTGCAGGTGTGATACCTGAAATACGAGAAGCAATACCAATAGAGTCTGGTTTAGTGGTTGTCAGTTTTAGAACCACTTCGTTAGAAAGCCCTTTCACCTTGCTGTAATCGATATCAGCAGGCAGTTTGGTGTTTTCATGACGCAGTGATTTTTCGATTTCGTCTTGTTGGCGCTGAATGTAACCTTCGTACTTCACTTGGATCTCAACTTGCTCAGACGCTTGTTGATCTTCCAATGCAGGGCCAAAACGATCCAATGCTGTGAGCTGTGAATAAGTCATTTCAGGACGACGAAGAAGATCTTCACCACTCGCTTCGCGAGACATTGGTGTTTTTAGGATCTGGTTCAATGCACCGATGTCTTCAGACTTTGGATTAATCCAAGTTTCTTTCAGACGTTGACGCTCCTTCTCCATGTTGTCCATTTTTTCGTTGAAACGTGCCCAACGCGCATCGTCAACAAGGCCAAGTTCACGAGACTTCTCAGTCAATCGGATATCGGCGTTATCTTCGCGAAGCAACAGACGGTATTCCGCACGAGACGTAAACATACGGTAAGGTTCATTGGTGCCCATCGTTGATAGGTCATCAATAAGAACGCCCATGTAAGCTTGGTCACGACGTGGGCTCCAGCCCTCTTTGCCTTGCGTAAACAGACTTGCGTTCAAACCAGCCATCAGACCTTGCGCAGCTGCTTCTTCATAACCGGTTGTACCGTTGATTTGACCAGCAAAGAACAGACCTTTAATAAACTTCGTTTCGTAAGTCAGTTTTAGGTCACGAGGATCGAAGAAATCATACTCAATCGCATAGCCTGGGCGAACGATGTGAGCATTCTCAAAGCCCTTCATAGAGCGAACGATTTGAACCTGTACATCAAACGGCAGACTGGTTGAGATACCGTTCGGGTATAGCTCATGTGTCGTTAGACCTTCAGGTTCAATAAAGATTTGGTGACTGTTCTTATCAGCAAAACGCATCACTTTGTCTTCAATCGAAGGACAGTAACGAGGGCCAATGCCTTCAATCACACCCGCGTACATTGGGCTGCGATCTAGGTTGGCACGAATAACGTCGTGCGTATTTTCGTTGGTATGCGTGATGTAACATGGGATTTGACGAGGCTGTTGTGCTCGGCTACCCATGAACGAGAAAACAGGGGTTGGGTTATCACCGTGCTGAACTTCAAGCTCAGAAAAATCAACGCTACGTGCATCGATACGTGGCGGTGTACCTGTTTTCAGGCGATCAACTCGGAATGGAAGATCACGAAGACGGTCAGCCAGTGCGATCGATGGTGGATCACCCGCACGACCACCAGAAGAGCTCTCCATACCAATATGGATCTTTCCGCCTAGGAATGTGCCTACAGTCAATACCACAGCATCTGCGCGGAACTTAAGGCCCATCTGTGTCACCACACCCACCACTTGATCTTGTTCAACGATCAAATCATCAACCGACTGTTGGAACAAAGTCAGGTTTGGTGTGTTTTCAAGAACGTTACGAACAAACGCTTTGTAAAGCGCGCGGTCAGCTTGTGCACGAGTTGCACGAACCGCAGGGCCTTTTGATGCGTTCAATGTTCTGAACTGAATACCTGCATGATCAATAGCTTGCGCCATTAATCCACCCATTGCATCGACCTCTTTAACCAAGTGGCCCTTACCGATCCCGCCAATGGCTGGGTTACAAGACATTTGTCCTAATGTATCGATATTATGAGTAAGTAATAACGTACTTTGACCAGTACGTGCAGATGCGAGTGCGGCTTCCGTTCCTGCATGGCCACCACCAACAACGATGACGTCAAATTTTTCGTGATAAAGCATGAACCGACCTCAGATATTCAAACGTTTTCTAGACTGATAAAAAGGAGCGATATTCTACCTGTTTTCATAGCCTGAGAAAACGTTTTTGGAATTTTTCGAGAAAGCTGTTTTTAATTAATATAGATAAGATCTTTAAGGAGATCTTTTATTAGATCTATTATTAGGATCGAGGTTTTCTGTGGATAACTCAAAAATGATCAACAAGATCATGGATCTTTTTTGGATCAAATGGTGTGATCTAACTTTGATCAGGATGAGGATTAGCTGGGATCAAAATGGCTACTTATTCACAGGGGAAAATTGGCTTAAAACTTGTTGTTTGGATAACTATAGGTTAATCACCGTATATGTATGATCTTATCCACAGATAAAATCGAAAATAAATCGCTTATTTTCGATATTTTTGAAAAAAAGTTATTCACAATCACGATATTTGGAGCCAAAAAAAGCGGCATAAGCCGCTTCTGGGAAGAAAGGAGAGGTTAAAACTGGTCGCTATGATCGTTAAACCAGGCTTCTGCAGCATCTTCAGGTACCGGAGTTTCCAATACATCGATGGTAAAACAAGCTGAAATCGGTTTTGCACCGAGGTTTTCCAGTTGGCTGTGGACGGATTTCCCGGCCAAACAGAAGGTATCGTAGCTTGAATCGCCAAGCGCCACGACAGCAAAGCGAACTTGGTTTAAGTCTGGAGACTGTTGGGTTAATGCGTCAATAAAAGGCTTAATATTGTCTGGAAACTCACCTGCACCATGAGTTGAAGTCACCAATAACCAAAAGCCTTGTTGTGGAATATCATCGTACTCAGGCTGATTATGTAGGGTGCTCTCATGACCTTGTTCTTCAAGAAGATCATTAAGGTGATCGCCAACGTATTCGGCGCCGCCTAAGGTGCTGCCTGTAATAATGTGGATCATTAAACTGTCCTTACTAAAGAAAAAGGCCAGCATTCGCTGGCCTTTAAAGGTTATTTACCAATACAGAAAGAAGAGAAGATGCGACCTAAAAGATCGTCTGAGCTGAACTCGCCTGTGATCTCATTGAGGTGCTGTTGAGCGATACGAAGCTCTTCCGCTAAGATCTCTCCAGCCATATAGCCTTCAAGTTGTTGTTGGCCAATATCTAGGTGTTCAGATGCGCGTTCTAGGGCATCTAAGTGGCGACGACGCGCCATAAATCCACCTTCATGACCACCAGCAAAGCCCATGCAATCCTTAAGATGACTGCGCAGAGCATCAACACCTTGGCCTGTTTTCGCTGATAGGCGGATTAGGGTTGGATCGTTCACATGGCAAATACCCAGCTCTTCACTGGTTTGATCCGCTTTATTACGAATCACCGTCATACCGATGTTATTTGGTAAACGATCAACAAAATCTGGCCAGATATCTTTCGGGTCTGTGGCATCTGTGGTGGTGCCATCCACCATAAATAAAACTCGGTCTGCCTGAGTAATTTCTTCCCAAGCGCGTTCAATACCGATTTTTTCGACTTCGTCAGACGCATCACGCAGGCCTGCAGTATCGATAATGTGCAGTGGCATACCGTCAATATGGATGTGCTCACGCAGTACATCACGTGTAGTACCGGCAATGTCGGTCACAATCGCTGACTCTTTGCCAGACAGTGCATTCAATAGGCTCGATTTACCTGCATTCGGGCGGCCAGCAATCACCACCTTCATACCTTCGCGCATGATGGCGCCTTGGTTGGCTTCTTGGCGCACGGCTTCCAGGTTGTCGATGATAGCCTGTAAGTCAGCACTTACTTTACCATCAGCCAGGAAATCAATTTCTTCTTCTGGGAAGTCGATAGCCGCTTCAACATAGATTCGTAGGTGAATCAGTGAATCGACCAACGTGTTAATGCGCTTAGAGAACTCACCTTGTAGTGACTGAAGCGCTGATTTTGCCGCTTCTTCTGAACTTGCATCAATCAAGTCAGCAATCGCTTCAGCTTGGGTTAAATCCATTTTGTCGTTCAAGAAGGCACGCTCTGAGAACTCGCCTGGGCGCGCAGCACGTACACCGGAGATGGTTAGGATGCGCTTGATGAGCATGTCCATAACCACTGGGCCGCCGTGGCCTTGCAGCTCTAACACGTCTTCGCCAGTGAACGAATGTGGGTTAGGGAAGTAAAGCGCGATACCTTGGTCGAGCTCGATGCCATCGGCCGATTTAAAAGGCAGGTACTCAGCGTAGCGAGGCTTAAGTGTTTTTCCTGTTACTTCTAGGGCAACCTGAGTCGCCAATGGGCCGGAAACGCGGATAATACCGACGCCACCACGGCCGGGCGCGGTCGCTTGAGCAACAATCGTATCTGTAGTCATAGGTGTGCCTGCTAGCATGTGAAAGCCAAAAAGGGGCGTTCACGATTAATCAATTAGCTGAATTGTAATCAGCTAAAAACAAAAAGGCGACCTTTTGGTCGCCTTTCTTTATCTCTTTCTATTATCGAACTTACTTAGAATGTAAGCCTTTCTTTTCCAGCGCGCGATAGATAAGCGTTTGCTGAATCAGAGTTACGATGTTCGATACTAACCAGTATAGAACCAGACCTGAAGGGAAGAACAGGAAGAAGAATGTGAACATAACCGGCATAAAGGTCATGATCTTCTGCTGCATTGGATCCGTTACAGTTGTCGGGCTCATCTTCTGGATTAGGAACATTGAAGCACCCATCAGAAGTGGCAAGATGTAGTATGGGTCTTGTGCTGAAAGGTCAGTAATCCAACCGAAGAACGGTGAGTGACGCAGTTCAACAGACTCCATTAGTGCCCAGTATAGTGAAATGAAGATAGGCATTTGCAGAAGGATAGGTAAACAACCACCTAGTGGGTTTACTTTCTCTTTCTTGTAAAGCTCCATCATTTCTTGGCTCATGCGTTGACGGTCGTCGCCAATACGCTCACGCATTGCAGTCAGCTTAGGCTGAAGCATGCGCATTTTCGCCATAGACGTGTACTGAGCTTTCGTTAGTGGGTACATAGCACCACGAACGATGAAAGTTAGGATGATGATTGCCACACCCCAGTTCGATACGAAGCCTTGAATGAACGAAAGCAGAGTATGAAGAGGTTTAGCAATGAACCATAACCAGCCGTAGTCAACTACTAGGTCTAGGTTAGGTGCTGTTTCAGCCATTTGGTCTTGAAGTTTTGGACCAACCCAAAGCGTTGCTTTGAAGCTCGCTTCGTCGCCGTTAGCGATGGTTTTGTTCGGCATACGAACACCGATGTCGCCAAGGTTACCGATTACACGAGTGTAAAGGTTGCTGCCCGCTTCGTCGCGTGGGATCCAAGCACTTGCAAAGTAGTGTTGAATCATCGCAGCCCAACCTTGACCATTTGCTAGGTTAAGAGACAGGTTGCGATCTTGCATATCGTCGAAGCTGTATTTTTTGTAACGCGTATCTTCCGTAGAGTAAGCACCACCACGGTAAGTTGGCATTGTTAGGCTACCGCCGTCATCCATAACGTTTTGACGTAGGTGAGCGTACATGCCGAATGTCGCGTTGTTACCAGAGTTGTTGATTACATCGTATTCAACGTCAATCGCGTAGCTGCCGCGCTTAAGTACGAATGTTTTTGTGTAATCAAGGCCGTTCGCTTGGTAAGTCATTGGGATGCGTAGTTCATCTTGACCTTCAGCTAGCTTGAAGCTGTCTGCTGAAACCGTGTAGCTAGGGCGGTTAGTGCTGCTTAAATCGATACCTTGAGGACCAACTAGACCGCTTTGAGCGATAAATTGGTGACCTGGTTCGTTTTTAAGAAGAACAAACGTATCTTCAGAATCGAACTCAGCAGAGTAATCGTTTAGGTTTGCTTTAACGACATCACCACCAACCGTATCAATTGACAGAGTCAGTACATCAGTTGTTACTGTGATAGTTTTTGCAGAAGCAACTTGACCAGGTGCCGGGTCTAGATCATCTGCATAAGATGGCGCTGGTAGGGTGCTGCCAGATTGTGCCTGCTCAACCGCTTGTGGTGCTGGGTTCTTAGCTACGTTCCATTGTTGGAAAAGTAGGAAAGAAACCAATGCCAATGCGATTAACAGGATATTACGTTGAGAATCCATCGTTATTTATCTCTGTCTTGTTTTTGGACTGGTGGAACGGGGTCAAAGCCCCCTTCGTTCAAAGGATGGCATTTTAATAGACGTTTGCCTGATAACCAACACCCTTTTACAAAACCGTGAGCTTTCAACGCTTCTATCGCATATAAAGAGCAGGTTGGAGTAAATCGGCAGCGTGGGCCGATGAGTGGACTAATAAACCATCTATAAAAATAGATGGGTATTAGCGCTATCCACGCGAAGGGCGAGACAGGCGAAGCCATAATTTGTCGAGTAGCTTGAACATTTCTTCATTGCTTAAATCTTGCGCGCTCTTCTTAGCGATTACAACAAAATCTTTGTTAGGAAGTTTGTGTTGAGTGTTACGAAAGCTTTCACGAGTAAGACGCTTGAATCGGTTACGACCAACTGCGGTTTTAATCTGCTTTTTCGGAACGGCTAATCCAAGGCGAGGATTTGAAAGAGAGTTATTTCGAGCAATGATGGTGAAATGAGGAGAGCCAGCTCGATGAGCTTGCTTGAAGACATTTTGATAATGTTCGGGAGTTAACAAGCGTAACTCCCGACCGAAGGCTAGCTTATTCAAAATAATCAAAGATTACTTAGAAAGACGCTTACGGCCTTTTGCACGACGTGCATTGATTGTTGCGCGACCGTTCTTAGTAGCCATGCGAGCACGGAAACCGTGAGTACGCTTACGCTTTAGAACTGTAGGTTGAAAAGTGCGTTTCATTTGTAATTACCTTACTGATCAGTAGTTTTAGGTTTTTGTTAAACCCGGCGTGGGCATTTTTTCTCTTCTTTATATAAGAAAGGAAAACCGACGCCTCTCAACAAAGAGGCGGAATTGTAATCACTGTCACAAAAAGTGTCAATGATTGGGTTAACTAAAATTCCGGTCGGGGGATTATACGTAGATTAACTAAAATCACAAGGATCCTTAGTCGATCCCAACCTTATTTAAGAATTTTTTTAATTTAGGATCCTGTGGATTACCGAAAATATCCTGTGGAGATCCCTGCTCGACAATATGACCATCAGCCATGAAGATCACTCGGTCTGCGACCTCTCTAGCGAACTGCATTTCATGGGTGACCACCAGCATGGTTTGATGCTGATTTGCTAACTTTTTCATTAAGTTAAGCACTTCGCCAACCCATTCAGGATCAAGCGCTGAGGTTGGCTCATCAAACAACAAAAGCTCAGGTTGGAGTGCCATTGCACGGCCAATACCAACGCGTTGTTGTTGGCCACCAGAGAGCGCTGCTGGGTAGCTATCGGCTTTGTCACCTAAACCAATATCATCGAGTATTTGTTGTGCTTTTTCATAGGCTTGCTGCTTCTTCCAGCCACGAACGGTAATCAAACCTTCAGCAATATTCTGTCTCGCGGTTTGATGAGCGAATAGGGCATAGTTCTGGAACACAAAACCGGTCTTACGACGCAGTGCAAGCACCTCTGCTTTGGTGTGTTTCTGAGCATCAACATTAATATCATCAATCGAAATGGTGCCCTGATCGGCTTGCTCTAGAAAGTTCACACAACGCAGTAAGGTAGATTTACCAGTCCCACTTGAACCTATGATGACAATTATCTCACCTTGCTTGATTTCTAGGTCGATCCCTTTCAAAACTTCGGTGTCACCAAACTGCTTGTGGATATTTTGTAATTTGATCATCGTACATACGCCTTATTCAGTTTCACTTCGGCCCAAATTTGAATACGAGTGAGGATAACCACCACGCCCCAGTAAATCAGCGCGACTGCTAAGAAAGCCTCGAAGAAGCGGAAACTTGAAGAGGCTTCCATCTGAGCTTTAGCCATGATTTCTGCTACACCTAGGGTGAATGCAAGCGAAGTCGATTTAATCATGTCGATGAAGTAGTTCATCAATGATGGCAGTGCCACGCGGGTGGCTTGTGGCAAGATCACTCTGCGCATCGCTTGGCTGGTTGTCATACCTACCGAAAGGCTGGCTTCCATCTGGCTGCGATCAATACCAATAATCGCGGCACGAATACTTTCTGCCATGTAGGCGGCAAAGTGCAAGGTTAAACCAATCACGGCGGCGCTGAAGGCATCTAAGCCAACCATCCACGGGAATACTTGTGGTAAGCCGTAATAAAGGAGGAATAGTTGTACCAGCAGTGGCGTGCCTCGGAAGAAGCTAATATACAATTGGCTGAGCTGGTCGAGTACTGGGATTTTGAATACACGAATGTTCGCCAGTATCAGAGACAAGATAAGAGCAAAGAACAAGCCCCAGATCGCCATCTCCATGGTGGTGCCTAGATACTTCAGCAGTATCGGCAACAGCTCTAGCATGTAATTAAAGTCAAATCCCATAATCTATCTCGTATTTTTATTGGAAGTGTTGTTATCTTTTGAAGTACGGTTATATCAGGCTTTTTAATCGGTTACACAAAAGCAAAAAGCCCACCGCTGTGTAAAGCAGTGGGCCTTCAATGGAGAAAGTGAGTAATTACTTCTGAGTAATGTCCGCACCAAACCATTTCTGAGAGATACTTTCTAGCGTACCATCTGCGCGCATTGCTGCTAATGCTTCATTTACTTCTGCTTGCAGTTTTTTACCGTTGTCGTTGTCAACGAAAGGCCAAGCGTTTTCAATTGTTTCGAATGGCTGACCTGCTAGTTGTAATGGTAGACCAGTCTTCTTGATAAGCTCTAGTGCTGATAGGCGATCCATTACGAATGCATCTGCACGGCCTAGTGCTACATCATGTTCAATACCTGTATCGTAGGTCTTCACATTGATCTTGCCGTCTTTGTCGTAGCTGCGAAGCAGTTGTTCAAAGTTTGAGCCTAGGTTTACCGCAACAGTCTTGCCATCTAGGTCTTCGATGCCTTTGATGCTGTCATTACCTTTACGAACGGTAATCTGTGCGCCGTCTACTACGTATGGGTCTGCGAATAGGTATTTCGCTTTACGTGCATCCGTCATTGTAATTTGGTTTGAAATGGTATCGATTCGACCCGTTTCAAGAAGACCGAACAGACCAGAGAAGTTTGCCGTTACGTATTCAACCTTGTAGTCGTTACGCTTACCGATCTCATCCCATAAATCCACTTCAAAACCTTGCAGTTGGTCTTGTTTAACGAAAGTAAACGGGAAGTAGCGACCAGACATGCCGACTTTAACTTCAGTCGCGGCTTGAACAGTAGCAGCAGAGAGTGCGATAGCCGCAATTGCAGCCTTAATCCAGTTATTCATTTGGTAACTCCTTATATTTATGGGATTGGATGTTACTGGGAAAATGCACAATAGAATAAATAACCAGATGTTATTAACCATAACCAGATCGCATTCCTGATTTGGGGATAACTAGCAAGGATCCGGGCATAAGTGGATCGTTATGTGAGTAAATTAGGGGCAAGATGTGTGGATCCACCGATTAATTACAAATTTATTGTGAATAACTTGGATCTTATTCACTGGATCTGTGATCAATTGCTGGTGATTTGACTTATCAACAGGTAAAATTAGCAGTCATTTCATATTACTTAAATAGAGTGGGGGCACC